>NZ_RWIM01000102.1 GCF_009764645.1 Pseudomonas sp. PB106 | reverse complement strand
CCTTCGGCAGCTCCTACATTTGGAATGTACTTCACCTGTAGGAGCTGCCGCAGGCTGCGATCTTTTGATCTTTCTTTCACACCCCACTAATGAATCCCCATCTAGACTCTCCATATAAGCCGGAGTAGCGGCTAAGGAGAGTGCAATGTGGCGGTGTGCGGGTTTGCTGGGTGTTGTGCTGTTGCTGGGCGGTTGCCAGACCACCCATGAAGATCTGATCGCCAAGGGTTACCCACCGGCCTTCGCCGACGGCTTCGATGACGGTTGTGTCAGCGGTCGCCAGGCGGCCGGTTCGATCAGCGGCGAGTTTCGCAAGAACGTGCCGCGCTACCTCAAAGACAAGCAATACGCCGAAGGCTGGACCGACGGTTTTCGCCAATGTCAGGCGATGCTGGAAAACAAGGGACGCGAAGAGTATCGCAACGAACACTGGGACGAACGCGAGCGCGCCTGGCAGCAGCAGAAAGATCAGGACACCGGGCGGGCTTATCGCTCGCCGTAGGTCGCTCCCAGACATCCAGTGAAACCAAATGCCTGCGAGCATGGCCCAAACCTCATACGAGGAGGAATTCATGAGCCGTGCTTTCGTCAACGAAGACAACGCCGCCGCACAAGCCGATCAGCCGGTCGAACGGCAGGTCAGTGAGCAGCCCAATTACGTCACCGCGCAGGGGCTGGAGCAGTTGCAGGCGAAAGTCGCCGAACTGCAAAGTCTGCATGCAGAACAATCAGCCAAGGGTGAACAAGCCGACAAACAACGGCTAGCGGATCTGCAAAGAGATTTGCGCTACTTCAATCAGCGCCTGAGCAGCGCGCAAGTCGCCGTCGCAGCCACGTCCAGAGACAAAGTGCAGATCGGCAGTTGGGTGACCTACGCCGACGAACACGACACCGAACGCCGGGTGCAACTGGTCGGTGAAGATCAGGCCGATGCCAGCAAGGGGCTGATCAATTGGGGCTCACCGCTGGGCCGGGCGCTGCTCGGTGCTCGGCTCAACGACGAGGTGCTGTGGCAGCGCCCCGCCGGCGATCAAGTGATTGAAGTGATCCGCATCGAACCGGCTTAAACCACACCCTGCGCCAACATCGCGTCGGCGACTTTGACGAAGCCAGCGATGTTCGCGCCTTTGACGTAGTTGATCCGCCCGTTCTCTTCGCCGTAATGCACGCAAGCGTGGTGGATCGACTGCATGATCGCGTGCAACTTGCTGTCGACCTCGCCCGCCGTCCACAGCAGACGCATGGCGTTCTGCGACATCTCCAGACCACTCACCGCCACGCCGCCGGCATTCGATGCCTTGCCCGGTGCGAAGAGAATGCCGGCCTCGATAAAGATATCCACAGCCTCCAGCGTTGTCGGCATGTTCGCGCCTTCGGCCACGCACACACAGCCATTGCGCAACAGCGTGCGTGCGGCTTCGGCGTCGAGTTCGTTCTGCGTGGCGCACGGCAGCGCGATATCGCACGGCAACGACCACGGCAACTGACCGGCGCGGAACTCCAGCCCGAAGGCTGCGGCCAGTTCGCTGATGCGTCCGCGTTTGACGTTTTTCAGTTCCAGCAGCGCGGACCACTGTTCTTCGCTCAGGCCAGCCTCGCAATACAGCGTGCCTTCGGAGTCGGACAGGGAAATCACCTTGCCGCCCAGATCCATGACCTTACGCGCGGCGTACTGCGCAACGTTGCCGGAACCGGAGATCGCCACGCGTTTGCCTTCCACAGTCTGTTCGCGGCGCTTGAGCATTTCTTCGGCGAAATACACGCAGCCGAAACCGGTGGCTTCCGGACGAATCAGGCTGCCGCCGTAGGTCATGCCTTTGCCGGTGAGGACGCTGGTGAATTGATTGCTCAGGCGTTTGTACTGACCAAACAGGAAGCCAATCTCGCGCGCGCCGACGCCGATGTCACCGGCCGGCACGTCAACGTCGGCGCCAATGTGGCGATACAACTCGCTCATGAAAGCCTGGCAGAAACGCATGACTTCAGCGTCGCTCTTGCCCTTCGGATCGAAGTCGGCACCGCCCTTGCCGCCGCCCATGGGCAGCGAGGTCAGCGAGTTCTTGAAGGTCTGTTCGAAGGCGAGGAATTTCAGCACGCCCAGGTTCACCGAAGGATGGAAGCGCAAGCCGCCCTTGTACGGGCCGATGGCGCTGTTCATCTGGATGCGGAAACCGCGATTGACCTGGACTTTGCCCTGATCGTCGACCCACGACACGCGGAACACCACGGCGCGCTCCGGCTCGCAGATGCGCTCCAGAATCCCCGAAGTCAGGTAGTGCGGATTGGCTTCGAGAAACGGCCACAGGCTGCGCAACACTTCTTCGACGGCCTGGTGGAATTCAGGTTGATCCGGGTCGCGTTTTTTCAGGCGGGCAAGGAAGGATTCGACGGATTCGATCATGGAAAAAGTCTCGGCAAATTTATTGTCGTTGGAGGAGATTGGGCCGGACTGTAACAAACGAATTGCGCACTGGAACAGAGCAAAATGTCGCAGTTATGAAATTAAATGGTGCACAGGATATAAATCCTGCCGATATTTGGCCCTATTTTGCACCTGAATGAGGAAAACAAGTTTGAATGATGCACCAACAGTTATACCGCCATCGCTGGCAAGCCAGCTCCCACAGTTTTAGCGGCGTTCACACAATCCGGACATAACACAATCCCTGTGGGAGCTGGCTTGCCAGCGATGAATCCACCTCGGTCCCGCTGACAAAAACCGGGCAAAAAAAAACGGAGCCCGAAGGCTCCGCTCTTTATGCAACCAACCCGATATCAGGCCAGTTTCTTGTGACGTACGCGGTGTGGCTGGGCAGCTGCTTCGCCGAGGCGTTTCTTGCGATCCGCTTCGTACTCGGTGTAGTTGCCTTCGAAGAAGATCGCTTGCGAGTCGTCTTCGTACGCCAGGATGTGTGTCGCCACGCGGTCAAGGAACCACCGATCGTGAGAGATCACAATGGCGGCGCCCGGGAAGTCCAGCAGGGCTTCTTCCAGGGAACGCAGGGTTTCAACGTCGAGGTCGTTGGACGGTTCGTCGAGCAGCAGGACGTTACCGCCCTCCTTCAGAGTCAGCGCCAGGTGCAGCCGACCGCGCTCACCACCGGAGAGGTCCTTGACGAACTTCTGCTGATCGCCGCCCTTAAAGTTGAAGCGACCGACGTAGGTGCGCGACGGGATCTCGTAGTTACCGATGCGGATCTGGTCGGAACCGTCGGAGATCTGCTGAAACACAGTCTTGCTGCCATCCAGGTCGTCGCGGCTCTGATCGACGCAGGCCAGTTGCACGGTTTCGCCGACTTCGATGCTGCCCGAATCCGGTTGTTCCTTACCCATCAGCATGCGGAACAGGGTCGATTTACCGGCACCGTTACCACCGATCACGCCGACGATGGCGCCTTTCGGCATCGCGAACGACAGGTTGTCGATCAGCACGCGATCGCCGTAGCCCTTGGTGACGTTCTTGAATTCGATAACCTTGTCACCCAGGCGCGGACCGGCCGGGATGTAGATCTCGTTGGTTTCGCTGCGCTTCTGGAATTCCTGCGATTGCATTTCTTCGAAGCGTTGCAGACGTGCCTTGGATTTCGACTGGCGGGCTTTCGCGCCTTTGCGCACCCACTCCAGTTCTTCCTTCATGGCTTTTTCGTGCGCCGACTGCTGCTTGGATTCAGCGGCCAGACGATCGGACTTGGCTTCAAGCCAACCCGAGTAGTTGCCTTCGTACGGGATGCCCGCGCCGCGGTCGAGTTCCAGGATCCAGCCAGCGACGTTGTCGAGGAAGTAACGGTCGTGCGTGATCGCTACCACGGTGCCCGGGAAGTCGTGCAGGAAGTGCTCCAGCCACGCAACGGAATCGGCGTCCAAGTGGTTGGTCGGTTCGTCGAGCAGCAGCATGTCCGGGGCGGACAGCAGCAGACGGCACAGGGCCACACGACGCTTTTCACCACCGGACAGGTGTTCTACTTTCGCATCCCAAGCTGGCAGACGCAGCGCATCGGCGGCGACTTCCAGTTGGCGCTCAAGGTTGTGACCGTCGCTGGCCTGCAGGATCGCTTCGAGCTTGGCCTGCTCGGCAGCCAGTTTGTCGAAGTCGGCATCCGGGTCGGCGTAGGCCGCGTAGACCTCGTCCAGACGCGCTTGCGCATCCTTGATCACGCTGACCGCTTCCTCGACCACTTCGCGCACGGTCTTGGTCGGATCAAGTTGTGGCTCTTGCGGCAGATAACCGATGTTGAGGTCCGGCATCGGACGGGCTTCGCCTTCGAATTCGGTGTCGACGCCAGCCATGATTTTCAGCAGCGTGGACTTACCCGAACCGTTGAGGCCGAGCACGCCGATCTTGGCGCCGGGGAAGAAGGACAGCGAAATGTTTTTGAGGATTTCCCGCTTCGGCGGAACAACTTTGCCCAGCCGATGCATGGTGAATACGTATTGAGCCATGGAGAACCTTGGGTCAGTGACAGATGAATGATTGCAGCGCGGGCGAAGCCCGGCCAGACCATGCGCGTCGTTCACTTGATGGTTATCAATGCGTGCGCGCTGAAAAAGTCTGAGTCTAGGAGCTGGAACGCTCCCGCGTAACCGGCAAAGCTACCTGATTGACCAGTGGCAGTCCAGCCGAGCGGGGCTGGCACTTCGCCACAACTCAAGGCATGCTAGCCGCCCTCTGGGCGTCCGGCATATAGTGCACGTCGCGCCAGTCCAGCCAAACCGCAGGATTACAGCTTGTCCAACGTTACCCCGCCAGCTTCTGTGAGCGCGTCCAACCCGGCGACCGGCTCGCCCCTGCGCGGAACATTAAAGGGTGCGCTGGCGACACTGGTGCTGTTGCTGCTGGCCTTGCTGTTCTGGCAGTTGCTCGATCAACTGCGCGAAACCCAGAAAAACCAGCGCCAATACACCATCGACTACACCGCCGACCTCGCCTCGCAGGTCAGTCTGAACATGGCGCTGAATGCGCAAATCGCCCTCAATCTGCTACCGATCGTCGAGCAGCCGCAGTCAGCCGACGAACAGCAGGCCCTGCTGCGCAAGCTCCAGCAGTCGCTGCCCGATCTGCGCAGCATGGCGTTGCTCAGCCCTTCCGGGCGGATCCTCAGCGACAGCGCCACCGACAGCCACGACGCCGATTACCTCACCGAACTGGTCCGGCGCAGCCGCGCCCAGGCGCACTATTTCAGTAACGCCGAAGATGGCTCGGTGGTGCATTTGTTGCTGCATCAAGCCAGCGGCAGCAGCCGTGGTTATTGGGCCTTGCGCCTGACGCCGACGTTCTTCGACTCGCTGACCAAACAGGGTGACACCGGTCTGCGCCCGCTGTGGCTGGTGGAAAACCGCCTCAACCATCAGATCATCAGTCGCGACGAAGCGCTGCCTTCGGCCAAGCCCGGCGTGCTCACGCCAGACGATCTGGGCAACACCGTGCTGACCGTGCCGCTAAGCAGCAGCGACTGGCAACTGCGTGGTTTGTTCGACCGTCAGCGCGTTCTCGAAGAGCTGTTGCCAGCATTCATCGGCAAATGCCTGCTGGGGCTGGCGTTCTCGATGCTGCCGGTGATTGCGTTGCTGAACATGCGCCGCCGCCAGCGCCAGTTACATGAAGGTCGCCGGCGCTATCAGGACATCTTCGAAGGCACTGGCGTGGCGTTGTGCGTACTCGACCTGTCGGGCCTCAAGCAAACGTTCGACAAGGCGCAGATCCAGACCAGCGATCAGCTCAAGGCCTGGCTCGACCAGCCGCAGCAGCGCCAACAATTGTTGCAGGAACTGCGCGTTACTGAGGTCAACCAGGTCGCGCTGCAACTGCTCAACGTCAATTCCTGCGAACACGCTTGGCAATTGCTGATCGACGGTCACCCACACCGTCACTGCGCCATCGGCAATCAAGTGCTCGACGCCGTGCTCCAGCAGCAAAAGCAGCTGGAACTGGAAATCAAACTGCCGGACCTCAATGGTCGCGACCAACACCTGTGGATGGTGTTACGTCTGCCGCAGGAGCAGCACGATTACAAAGCGGTGATCCTCAGCATCAACGACATCACCAGCCGCAAACTGATCGAACTCTCGCTGCTCGAGCGCGAAGGTTTCTGGTCGGACGTGGTGCGCACCGTGCCGGATCATCTGTACGTGCAGGACGTGATCAGCCAGCGGATGATTTTCAGCAACCACCACCTCGGCCAGACACTCGGTTACAACCGCACCGAACTGCACCAGATGGGCGAGTACTTCTGGGAAATCCTCCTGCACCCGGAAGACGCCGACTATTACCATCGCTCGCGCCAGCAGCAGCGTCACGCCGGTTACAGCCAATTGCTGCAATGCCAACTGCGCTTCCGTCATCGCGATGGCAAGTGGCGGCGCTTCGACATTCGCGAACAGGCCCTCGCCCGCGACAAGCACGATCAAGTCACGCGGATCATCGGCGTGGCCAAGGACATCACCGAGCAGATCGAGGCCAGCGAATCCCTGCGCGACAGCGAACAGCGCTACCGCATGCTCGCCGAAAGCATCAGCGACGTGATCTTCTCCACTGACAGCAAACTCTCGCTGAACTACGTCAGCCCGTCGGTGCAAGCCGTGCTGGGCTATGACGCCGAGTGGATTTTCCAGAACGGCTGGCAATCGACCATTGCCAACCCGCAGCAACTGAGCGGCATCTACACGCTGATGGATCGCGTCAGCAAAGCCCTCGACAAACCCGAGCAACTGGCACTGTTGCGCAGCCAGGTGCAGACGCAATTGTTCCTGTTCGACTGCCTGCGCGCGGATGGCCGCAAGATCCCGATCGAGCTGCGTCTGGTGCTGGTGTGGGACGAGCATGGCGCGTTTGAGGGCGTGCTCGGTGTCGGTCGCGACATCAGTCAGCAACGCCGCGCCGAGAAAGACCTGCGCATGGCCGCCACGGTGTTCGAGCATTCGACTTCGGCGATTCTGATCACCGACCCGGCCGGCTACATCGTTCAGGCCAACGAAGCCTTCAGCCGTGTCAGCGGTTACGCGGTGAGCGAAGTGCTCGACCAGTTGCCGAACATGCTTACCGTCGATGAACAACAGGACGCGCACCTGCGCTATGTGCTCAAGCAATTGCACCAGCACAACACCTGGGAAGGCGAAGTCTGGATGAAGCGGCGTAATGGCGAGCATTACCCGGCGTGGGTCGGCATCACCGCGGTACTCGACGACGAAGGTGATCTGGCCAGTTACGTGTGCTTCTTCAGCGACATCAGCGAGCGCAAGGCCAGCGAGCAGCGCATTCACCGCCTCGCCTATTACGACGCCCTGACCCATTTGCCGAACCGCACGCTGTTCCAGGATCGCCTGCACACCGCGCTGCAATCGGCCGAGCGGCAGAAATCGTGGGTGGTGCTGATGTTCCTCGACCTCGACCGCTTCAAACCGATCAACGACTCCCTCGGTCACGCTGCCGGCGACCGCATGTTGAAAGACATGGCCACGCGCCTGTTGGCCTGCGTCGGCGATGACGACACCGTGGCGCGCATGGGCGGCGATGAATTCACCTTGCTGCTGCAGCATCGCTCCAGCCGCGAACTGGCGCTGAACCGGGCGATTCATGTCGCCGAGCAGATTCTTGCCAGTCTGGTGCGCCCGTTCGTGCTCGAGGGCCGCGAGTTCTTTGTCACCGCCAGTATCGGCATCGCCCTGAGCCCGCAGGATGGCAACGAACTCAGCCAGTTGATGAAGAACGCCGACACCGCGATGTACCACGCCAAGGAACGCGGCAAGAACAACTTCCAGTTCTATCAAGCCGACATGAACGCCAGTGCGCTGGAGCGTCTGGAGCTGGAAAGCGACTTGCGCCATGCCTTGGAGCAGAACGAATTCGTCCTGTATTACCAGCCGCAATTCAGCGGCGACGGCAAACGTCTGACCGGCGCCGAAGCACTGCTGCGCTGGCGTCATCCGCGTCGCGGACTGGTGCCGCCGGGGGATTTCATTCCGGTGCTGGAAGAACTCGGTCTGGTGGTGGACGTCGGCGATTGGGTGATCGACGAGGCCTGTCGCCAATTGAAGACCTGGCATCAAAACCGCGTGCGTGTGCCGAAGGTGTCGGTGAACATCTCGGCGCGGCAGTTCTCCGATGGCCAGCTCGGCACGCGGATCGCCACGATCCTGCGCGAAACCGGTCTGCCGCCGGCGTGCCTGGAGCTGGAACTGACCGAAAGTATCCTGATGCGCGAAGTCAGCGAGGCAATGCAGATTCTCGCCGGCCTGAAAAACCTCGGTCTGAGCATTGCGGTCGATGACTTCGGCACCGGTTACTCATCGCTGAACTACCTCAAGCAATTCCCGATCGACGTGTTGAAGATCGACCGCACGTTCGTTGACGGCTTGCCGTCCGGCGAGCAGGACGCGCAGATTGCCCGGGCGATCATTGCCATGGCGCACAGCCTGAATCTGGCGGTGATCGCTGAAGGCGTGGAAACCCATGAACAACTGGACTTCCTGCGTGAGCATGGCTGCGATGAGGTTCAGGGGTATCTGTTCGGACGGCCGATGCCGGCGAGCCGGTTTGAGGCGCAGTTCAGCAATGATGCGTTGTTCATGTTCGACTGAACATCTGCGGTGCTGCCATCGCTGGCAAGCCAGCTCCCTCAGGGACTTGCTGTGGATCAATTTTCTCGGGCTGAAACACAGACATTGTGGGAGCTGGCTTGCCAGCGATGAGGCCTTCAAAAGCACCGCACATCTGTCATGAACGCCACTTGTCTGCGACATGATGTCGTTTCATATGCCATCCAAAAGCGGTTGGGTTAGAATGCCCCCCTTTTCTGCCCCCGATCCTTGAGGACCGCCATGTTCAGCCGTGATTTGACTATTGCCAAGTACGACGCCGACCTTTTTGCCGCCATGGAGCAAGAAGCTCAGCGCCAGGAAGAACACATTGAGCTGATCGCTTCGGAAAACTACACCAGCCCAGCGGTGATGGAAGCTCAAGGCTCGGTCCTGACCAACAAGTACGCTGAAGGCTACCCAGGCAAGCGTTACTACGGTGGCTGCGAGTACGTCGACATTGTTGAGCAACTGGCCATCGACCGCGCCAAAGAACTGTTCGGCGCCGATTACGCCAACGTTCAGCCGCACGCCGGTTCGCAAGCCAACGCTGCTGTTTACCTGGCCCTGCTGCAAGGCGGCGACACCATTCTGGGCATGAGCCTGGCCCACGGCGGTCACCTGACCCACGGCGCCAGCGTTTCCTCCTCGGGCAAACTGTACAACGCTGTGCAGTACGGCATCGACGCCAATGGCCTGATCGACTACGACGAAGTCGAGCGTCTGGCCGTTGAGCACAAGCCGAAAATGATCGTGGCCGGTTTCTCTGCCTACTCGCAGATCCTCGACTTCCCACGCTTCCGCGCCATCGCGGACAAAGTCGGTGCTTACCTGTTCGTCGACATGGCTCACGTGGCCGGTCTGGTCGCCGCTGGTGTCTACCCGAACCCGGTGCCTTTCGCTGACGTCGTGACCACCACCACGCACAAGACCCTGCGCGGTCCACGTGGCGGCCTGATCCTGGCACGCGCCAATGCCGACATCGAGAAGAAGCTGAACTCCGCAGTATTCCCGGGCGCCCAGGGTGGCCCACTGGAGCACGTGATCGCTGCTAAAGCGATCTGCTTCAAGGAAGCGCTGCAGCCTGAGTTCAAGGCTTACCAGGAACAAGTGGTGCTGAACGCCCAGGCCATGGCCGAAGTGTTCATCGAGCGCGGTTTCGACGTGGTTTCCGGCGGTACCAAGAACCACCTGTTCCTGCTGTCGCTGATCAAGCAGGACATCTCCGGTAAAGACGCTGACGCCGCTCTGGGCAAAGCCTTCATCACCGTGAACAAGAACTCCGTGCCAAACGATCCACGCTCGCCGTTCGTCACCTCCGGCCTGCGCTTCGGTACTCCGGCTGTGACCACTCGCGGCTTCAAGCAAGCCGAGTGCAAAGAGCTGGCCGGCTGGATCTGCGACATCCTGGCTGACCTGAACAACGAAGCGGTGATCGACGCCGTTCGTGAGAAAGTCAAAGCCATCTGCAAGAAACTGCCGGTATACGGCGCTTAATTGCGACGTTAAACCCGCAGCATGAAAAACCGGCCAAGTGATTGGCCGGTTTTTTTTCGCCCGCGATTATTTTCAAACACCTGAACCGCTCAAGAATGGGACTTGCCGCACAACTGGTCAGACCGGTCATGCCAATTCGTCATTTTTCACTTGCGATCATGGAAAATCAGCGCCTAGACTGCGCCTGCACTGGACATACCGGTAAGACCACAATAATTAAGTCCTGAATCTGATGCGCTCAGCGCACGGCAGCCAGGACACCGACCAGGATTCCTCCCATGCTCAGATGGTGCTCGCGTTCAATCTTCCTCCAAGTGGTTCTCGGACTGGTGCTCGGCATCGTCTGCGGGCTGACCCTTCCTGAATACTCGGCCCAGCTCAAACCGCTCGGCGACGGCTTCATCAAACTGATCAAGATGCTCATCGGCCTCATCGTGTTCTGCGTGGTGGTCAGTGGAATCAGCGGCGCTGGCGACCTGAAGAAGGTCGGGCGCATCGGCCTCAAGTCGGTGATCTATTTCGAAGTGCTGACCACCATCGCGCTGGTGATTGGCCTGGTGTTTGCCTTCAGCACCGGAATCGGCAGCGGCGCGAATATCCATCTGGAGCAACTGTCTGCAGCCGACATGGGCGATCTTGCCGAACGCAGCCAGCACATGCACACCACCACACAGTTCCTCATGGACCTGATCCCGACATCGGTGATCGGCGCCTTCGCCGACAACAACATCCTGCAAGTGCTGCTGTTCTCGGTGCTGTTCGGCAGCGCGTTGAATCTGGTCGGCGAAGCGGCGTCCGGAATCTCGCGCCTGATCAACGAACTGAGCCATGTGATCTTCCGCATCATGGGCATGATCGTGCGTCTGGCGCCGATCGGCGTGTTCGGCGCCATCGCCTTCACCACCAGCAAATATGGCCTCGACTCCCTGCAACACCTGGGCAGTCTGGTCGGCTTGTTCTATCTGACCTGCATGGCTTTCGTCAGCGTGATTCTCGGCGTCGTGATGCGTGCCTCGGGCCTGCGCCTGTGGCCACTGCTCAAGTACCTGCGTGAAGAACTGCTGATCGTCATGGGCACCGCGTCGTCCGACGCCGTGTTGCCACAGATCATGCGCAAACTCGAACACCTGGGCATCGGCAGCTCCACCGTCGGGCTGGTGATTCCGACCGGGTACTCGTTCAACCTCGACGGGTTTTCGATCTACCTGACCTTGGCCATCGTCTTCATCGCCAACGCCACCGGCACGCCGCTGGCCATGACTGATTTGCTGACGATCCTGCTGGTGTCGCTGATTACCTCCAAAGGCGCCCACGGTATTCCCGGTTCGGCACTGGTGATTCTGGCGGCAACGCTGACGGCGATTCCGGCAATCCCGGTGGTCGGTCTGGTGCTGGTGTTGGCGGTGGACTGGTTCATGGGCATCGGCCGGGCGCTGACCAACCTGATCGGCAACTGCGTCGCCACCGTAGCCATCGCTCGTTGGGAAAAGGACATCGACGTGCAGCGGGCGAACAAGGTCCTCAACGGCGAACAGGGCTATACCTTTCAGCCGCGAAAAAACGTCGCCCAAGCGGCGGCCAAAGAATTTTGATTGAGCGCCGTGCCTGTCGATTGGCAGGCACGGCTCATGGAGCCAATACGTGATAAGCACATCAACCGTCGTCAACTCAGTGGTAGAAAAACTGCGGGCCGCTTTGGCCCGTGGTCAGTGGCGCTCCGGCGACATGCTGCCGGGTCAGCGCGAACTGGCCGAACAACTGGGCATCAGCCGCCCGAGCCTGCGTGAAGCAGTGATCGTTCTGGAAACCCTCGGCCTCGTACGTTCGATGCCCGGCAAAGGCGTGGTCGTGCTCGATGCGCACATCGGCGACAGCCAGAGCCACGACAGCGCAGTCGCCGGCGCCAGTCTCGAAGACGTCCTGCAACTGCGCTACACCCTTGAGCCGTTCATCGTTGGTCTGGTCGCGCAGTCGATCAGCAGCAAGGAAGTCGGCCAGTTGCGCCTGACCCTGATGGACATGCGCGAAGCCCTTGAGGCCGGCGACAGTGAAGCCGGCGTCAGCGCCTACATCGCCTTCCACGAAGAGCTGTTCACCCTGACTTCGAACCCGATTTTCCAGAGCGTGGTGCAACAAACCAGCGACGCCCTCAAACAAAGTGCCGAGGTGCTGCGCAATTCGCCGGAGCACCTGGCCGAACGACTGGAAGAAAACGAAGCCGTGGTGCGCGCGATTCGCAGCAAGAACAGCGCCCAGGCCAGCGCAGAAATGCGCCGGCACATTCTGCGCGAAGGTCAGCGGATGGGCATCGAGCTGAACATTCCGGATGACAACTTGAGTCGCTGATCCCTCAAAGGAGACAGGCCATGAACAGTTTCGCTTCACCTTCGCACGCCCAGCCGAGCGCCGCGCCCCTGCCCTTCTCCCGCCTGCAGGCGCCGGCGGAGGATCTGTATCCGCGCCTGTTCGATGCGATTCTCGAACAGCGCATTGATGCAGGCAGCCGTTTTACCGAAGACAGCCTGAAAGAGATGTTCGGCGTCAGTCGTGCGGATGTGCGGCGGGTGTTGACGCAGTTGTCCCATGAGCACGTCGTTGTCCTGCGCGCCAATCATCGGCCCCGTGTAGCGGCACCTGATCGCGAGCAGACGCAGCAGGCGTTGCATGCGCGGCGCCTGACCGAAAACACCTTGGTGCGACTGGCCTGCCAGCGTCCGCAGGCAGAAGGCTTGAAACGCTTGCGCGGGTTGATCGAACGCGAGCGCCAAGCTGTGGAGCAGGATCGGCGCGGCGCGGCGATTCGCTTGTCCGGGGAATTTCATCTGACGTTGGCGCAGATGGCGGGGAATGCACCGTTGGCGCATTTTCTTGGCAGCCTGGTGCCGTTGACGTCACTGGCGATTGCGCGTTGCGGGGGTTCTACACACAGCTGTTGCGCGTGGCAGGAACATACAGCGCTGGTTGAGGCAGTGGAGCGTGGCGATGCATCCAAGGCCGGCATGCTGATGAATCAGCATCTGGATCATCTTGAGCAGACGCTGCTGGAGTCGACCGTCAAGCAGTGTGTTGTCGGTTAAATCGCCATCGCGGGCAAGCCCGCTCCCACAGGTTTATTGGTGTGCACATAATCTGTGAACGACAAATAACCCTGTGGGAGCGGGCTTGCCCGCGATGGCGTCAGCCCTGACACCGAAGAACCCTCAGGCAGAAGCCACCTTGGCAAACCCAGCCCGAATCTTCTCCTCCGGCAAATCATCAGCAATAAACACAATCACACTTTCCCGCGCCTCACCCTCGGCCCATTCGGTGTCCCAGTCGAAGCCATAAAGCTTCAACACCCCCTGAAACACCAGCCGCCGATCTTCGCCAGCAATGTTCAGCACGCCTTTGTAGCGCAGCAGTTGCTTGCCGTGCTCTTCGAGCAATTCATTCATGAACTCGCTGAGCTGATCGATATCCAGCGGCTGATCGGTGCGCAGCACCAGACTGGAAATGCGGTCGATCGACGGCGCCTTGCTCACCGGGCGCAGGCTCAAGCCGCCGCCAAGATCGGCGTTGAGGTTAAAGCCGCGCACGTCGAGCAATTCAGCCAGATCGATGTTGCCGTGATCAACCACACGGATCGGCGCGCGACGATTGATCCGCGTCAGCCGTTCGCTCAGTGCGCTGAACGTGGCTTCGTCGACCAGATCGGTCTTGCTCACCAGTAAGCGATCAGCAAAACCGATCTGCGCCTGAGCGATGGTCTGGGTCAGATGCACATCCGCGTGCGCGGCATCGACCAGGGTGATGATGCCGTCGAGCAGATAGCGCTCGCGCAGTTCTTCATCGATGAAAAAAGTCTGCGCGACTGGCGCGGGATCGGCCAGACCGGTGCATTCGATCACCAAGCGGTCGAAGGCGATTTCGCCACTGTCCAGACGCTCGAGCAGCAGGTACAGGGCTTTGGTCAGGTCGGTATGGATGGTGCAGCAGACGCAGCCGTTGGCCAGGGTCATGACTTGCACGGGTTCGTCGCCGAGCAACTGGGTGTCGATGCCGGCGTCGCTGAATTCGTTTTCGATCACGGCGATTTTCAGACCGTGCTCGGCTTTCAAAATGTGGCGCAGCAACGTGGTCTTGCCGGCGCCGAGGAAACCGCTGAGCACCGTGACCGGGATGGGAGAGGACAAAACTCGATCTCCTTCACAAAATGAATGAACAACACAAAAACAAATGTGGGAGCGAGCTTGCTCGCGAAAGCGGTGTGTCAGTCAAATCAATCATCAACTGACACTCCGTATTCGCGAGCAGGCTCGCTCCCACAGGGAGATTACCTCAACCTCTGCGCTGTCAGCTCAACAGCACTTCGGCCCACCCTTGCCACCGTAACGGGCCTCCTGACGTTCGCGGAAGAACATCTCGTAGCTCATCACCGGTTTGTCCGGGTGCTTGGTTTGCATATGCTCGACGTAGGTGTCGTAGTCGGGCATGCCGACCATCAGGCGCGCAGCCTGACCGAGGTATTTACCGAGGCGACTCAGGTCATTGAACATGGTGCAATCCTCTGGTTACGCGTCCGGCAGAGCCTGGAATGGCGATTCTTTATCCGTGCGCTCTTTTTTGCCCCAGGCGGCGATGCCGACCTTGAGCGCATAGAACAGGATGCTGAAGACCACGAACAGGAACAGCGCGGTGAGCGTTGCGTTGGTGTAAGCGTTGAAGATCACGTGCTGCATCTGATCGATGCTCTTCGCCGGGGCCAGAATCTGACCGTTGGCCAGCGCATCGCTGTACTTCTTGGCCAGCGACAGGAAGCCGATCGCCGGGTTGGCATCGAACAGTTTGATGAAGCCTGCAGTCGTGGTGCAGATCAGCAGCCAGGTGGCTGGCAGCAGGGTGACCCAAATGTAGCGCTGACGCTTCATTTTGATCAGAACCACGGTGCCGAGCATCAGCGCGATACCGGCCAGCATCTGGTTGGAGATACCGAACAGAGGCCAAAGGGTGTTGATGCCGCCCAGTGGATCGATCACGCCTTGGTACAGCAACCAGCCCCACATCGCCACACAACCGGCGGTGGCGATAAGGTTGGCGGTCCACGATTCGGTGCGCTTCAGCGCCGGCACGAAGGAGCCGAGCAGATCCTGCAGCATGAAACGTCCGGCACGGGTACCGGCGTCGACTGCGGTCAGGATGAACAGCGCTTCGAACAGGATCGCGAAGTGGTACCAGAACGCCATGGTGTTTTCACCCGGCAGGACACTGTGCAGGATCTGCGCGATACCGACCGCCAGGGTCGGCGCACCACCGGCACGGGCCAGGATGGTGGTTTCACCGATGTCATGCGCCACGGCTTGCAGCGCTTCCGGCGTGATCGCAAAACCCCAGCTGGAGACCACTTGCGCAACCGATGCGACATCACTGCCGACGACAGCAGCCGGGCTGTTCATGGCGAAGTACACGCCAGGCTCGATCACCGAAGCGGCAACCATGGCCATGATCGCGACAAACGACTCCATCAGCATGCCGCCGTAACCGATGTAACGAGCGTTCGTTTCGTTATCCAGCAGCTTCGGCGTGGTGCCCGAAGAAATCAGCGCGTGGAAACCCGATACCGCACCGCAAGCAATGGTGATGAACAGGAACGGGAACAGACCGCCCTTCCACACCGGGCCAGTGCCATCGACGAACTGGGTCAGCGCGGGCATTTTCAGCTCGGGCATTGTCACCAGAATGCCGATCGCCAGGGCGATGATGGTGCCGATCTTGAGGAACGTGGAGAGGTAGTCACGCGGTGCCAGAATCAGCCACACCGGCAGCGATGCCGCGACGAAACCGTAACCGACCAGCATCCAGGTAATCTGCACGCCGGTGAAGGTGAACGCCTTGGCCCACACCGGATCAGCGGCAATCTGCCCGCCCAGCCAGATCGAACCGAGCAGCAGCAACACGCCGACCACGGAGATTTCGCCGATGCGGCCCGGGCGGATGTAGCGCATATAAATGCCCATGAACATCGCGATCGGGATAGTCGCCATCACGGTGAAGATGCCCCACGGGCTCTCGGCCAGCGCTTTCACGACGATCAGCGCCAGCACCGCGAGGATGATGATCATGATCAGGAAGCAGCCGAACAGCGCGATGGTGCCGGGGATGCGGCCCATTTCTTCACGCACCATGTCGCCCAGGGAACGGCCGTTGCGCCGGGTCGACATGAACAGGACCATGAAGTCCTGCACCGCGCCCGCCAGCACTACCCCGGCGATCAGCCACAGCGTGCCGGGCAGGTAACCCATCTGCGCCGCCAATACCGGGCCGACCAGAGGTCCGGCGCCAGCAATCGCTGCGAAGTGGTGACCGAAAAGAATGTGTTTGTTGGTCGGCACATAGTCCAGACCGTCGTTGTTGAGCACGGCGGGGGTGGCCCGACGCGGGTCGAGTTGCATCACATTGTTAGCGATGAACAGACTGTAGTAACGGTATGCAACCAGATAAATGGCCACAGCGGCGACCACAATCCACAAGGCGTTGATCGCCTCGCCGCGGCGCAATGCCACTACGCCCAGGGCGCACGCTCCTACGATTGCCAGCACTAGCCAGGGTAAGTGGCGTAGCAGGCTATTATTATTTTTCATTTTATTATTCCAGCCAGGGTGGACAAGAAAGACAGCCACCCCGAGTTTAGCGCTACTGGCGGCAAAGACCATACCCCGACATTCGTCTGAGTGGCCCGTCTACGCTGGCACGCTTGAACAATGCGGGTCTATAGTCAGCGAACCTTTGGAGGATTGCGCCATGAGCGAGCACCCAGCCAACCGTCGTCGCTTCAAACGTATTGCGTTCGATGCCAGAACCGAGCTGAGTCAGGGCGAGTACATCTGGCCGGTCAAACTGATCGACCTGTCACTCAAAGGGCTGTTGATCGAACGGCCGGAGCCATGGTTGGGGGATGCGCAGAAGGATTTCTTCGTCGACATTCATCTGAGCGATGACGTCGATATAGAGATGGATGTGCACTTGACCCATGAAGAAAATGGCCAGTTGGGTTTTGTCTGCCGACATATCAGCCTGGAATCTATCCAGCGCTTGCGGCGGTTGATCGAGCTGAATCTGGCCGATCCGCAAGAGCTTGAGCGCGAGCTCGGCGCGCTGATCGAAATCTAGTATCCACAATTGAACCCTGTGGGAGCTGGCTTGCCAGCGATAGCAATTTCAGATTCGACGAATATGTCGCCGGTCAGAACGCAATCGCTGGCAAGCCAGCTCCCACACGTTATGCGGTGGGTTCAAGTTATTCGAAAAGCGCGTCGAGAGCCTGTTCGAGGCGGGTCACGGCGATGATCTGCAAACCCGGCGGGGATTCCTTCGGTGCATTGCCCTTCGGCACGATCGCCCGTTTAAAGCCATGCTTGGCCGCTTCCTTCAAACGCTCCTGCCCGCTCGGCACCGGACGCACTTCGCCAGACAGCCCCACTTCCCCAAACACCAGCAGATCATGCGGCAACGGTCGATTACGCAAACTCGACATGACCGCCGCCATCAGCGCCAGGTCAGACGCCGTTTCCAACACCTTGACCCCGCCGACCACGTTAAGGAAAACGTCCTGATCGTGGGTCGGAATGCCGCCATGGCGATGCAAAACCGCCAGCAACATCGCCAAACGGTTCTGATCCAGGCCCAACGTTACCCGACGCGGGTTGGCCAAGTGGCTGTCATCGACCAAGGCTTGCACCTCCACCAGCATCGGTCGGGTGCCTTCCCACGTTGCCATGACCACGCTGCCAGGGACTTCTTCCTGCGCGCGGGTCAGAAAAATCGCCGAAGGGTTGGAGACTTCTTTCAAACCCTTGTCGGTCATGCCGAACACACCCAACTCGTTGACCGCGCCGAAGCGGTTCTTCACCGCGCGCAACAGACGCAAACGCCCGTCAGACTCGCCCTCGAAATACAGCACGGTGTCGACCATGTGCTCAAGAACGCGGGGGCCGGCGAGCGCGCCTTCCTTGGTGACGTGGCCGACGAGGAAAATCGCCGTGCCGCTCTGCTTGGCATAGCGCACCAACAACGCCGCACTCTCACGCACCTGGGACACACCGCCGGGGGCCGATTGCAGTTGTTCGGTGAAGATCGTCTGGATCGAGTCGATCACCATCACCTTGGGTTTTTCCTGCCGGGCAGTGGCGATGATGGTTTCGATGCAGGTTTCGGTCATCACTCGCAGCTGATCCTGCGGCAAGCCGAGGCGGCGGGCGCGCATCGCCACTTGCTGCTGGGATTCTTCGCCGGTGACGTACAACGCCGGCATGCTCTTGGCGAGGTTGCACAAGGTCTGTAACAGAATCGTCGATTTGCCGATGCCCGGATCACCGCCGATCAACACCACCGAGCCGTCAACCAGACCGCCGCCGAGCACGCGATCCAGTTCCCCGGAAGCGGTAGAGAACCGCGGAATTTCTTCGATACTGACTTCGGCCAGCGTCTTGATCTGCGCCTGCTGCCCGGCCCAGCCGGTGCGACCGGTGGGTGCCGTGGCGCCGCCGCTTTCAATCATGGTTTCGGTCAGGGTGTTCCAGGCGCCGCATTCACCGCACTGGCCCGCCCATTTGGGAAAGGTTGCGCCGCACTCGGTGCAGCCATACATGCGTTTGGCCTTGGCCATCTGAACCCCCGGCAAAACCGAGATGATAACGCAGACACGAGAGGGGCGTGACCGTGTCGCTCACAGCCTCGCTGGCGGGCAAACTTCAAAGCCTTTCATAAAGTATGTATATATATTGAAACAACTGTAAAAGAGTTGACACTGTTGCACCCAGCAAAATGACAACTGAACCACTTCGGCTCATCAATGCCTTTTCATCAACTTATAAAACTTCGTTTCATTTGCAAATATTAGCTTTGCTAGCTATTGCTCCGGCATAGAATACGAGCCGCGCTAAACCATTTCAAATTGTAACTACCAGCCCCAACGGGTGCTCTGCTATATAGAACTATATCCTTCGCAATAGGGCTGTTATTCCCGTGAGCATTCTTCTGCTAACCATTCGACGCAGTCACTGAGATCCATCTGTCAATTTCGTCACTCATCAAGCATCTGGCGCGCCTTCATCCGCACATCATTGATTACCTGATAACGGGTGCGGCAAGGAACGCGAATAGCGGTGATGATGATGGCGTTTCGTAAACTTTCCAGGGGCCTGCAGGTCGATAGCTGGCAAGCTATGTAAGCAAGCATGTCAGGCGGAATGCGTCTGGCTGCCTTACACTGCGTTCACCAACCTCATCTGTAACAAGGAATAACGTATGGGCGTGCTAAGTGAGTTCAAGGCCTTCGCGGTCAAAGGCAATGTGGTCGACATGGCCGTCGGTATCATCATCGGTGCTGCCTTCGGCAAGATCGTTTCGTCGTTCGTTGGCGACGTCATCATGCCTCCCATCGGCCTGCTGATCGGCGGGGTGGATTTCAGTGACCTCGCCGTCACCCTCAAGGCAGCAGAGGGCACCACCCCCGCCGTTGTGCTGGCTTACGGCAAATTCATCCAGACTGTTCTCGACTTCATCATTGTCGCCTTTGCGATCTTCATGGGCGTCAAAGCCATCAACCGCCTCAAGCGCGAAGAAGCCGTAGCGCCCACCCTGCCGCCGGTTCCGACCAAAGAGGAAGAACTGCTGGGCGAGATTCGCGACCTGCTCAAGGCACAGAACAACCGACCTGAATAACCCAAAAGAAAACGGCACCTGCGCGGTGCCGTTTTTTTACCAATAGTTTTCCACGGCGACCTGGCCAGGTTTGCGGCTCAGGCTCAGGCGCATGTACCGCTGTTTTAGCAGCGCACGGGTATCGTCGATCATCTGCGGATTACCGCACAACATCACCCGCGAGTGCTCTGCGCTCAGTTCCAGGCCAGCTGCCCGTTCCAGTTCACCGTTTTCAATAAGGTCGGTAATCCGCCCGTTCAGCGCCCCCGGATGAGTTTCGCGGGTCACGGTGGGTATGAACTGTAATTTGTGGGCGTGCTCGGCCAGATAATCACGTTGACCCAGCTCAGCAATCAGCGACAGATAAGCCAGCTCCCGCGCTTCGCGCACGCTGTACACCAGAATGATCCGTTCGAATTTCTCCCACACTTCAAAGTCCTGCAGGATCGACAGAAACGGAGCCACACCCGTCCCTGTGGACAACAGCCAGAGATCCCGTCCATCGACGAACCGGTCCAGGGTCAGATAACCGAATGCCTGGCGCTCCACAAATAATGTATCGCCTGGCTGCAAACGGCTCAGCTCACTGGTGAACTCCCCTCCGGGAACCACAATCGAAAAGAATTCGAGGAACTCGTCGAACGGCGACGAAACCATGGAGTAGGCACGCCAGACCGTGCTGCCATCCGCTTTCATCACGCCCAGACGGGCGAACTGGCCGGCACGGAATCTGAATCCGGCGTCACGCGTCGTTCGCAGTGTGAACAGGCTGGGCGTCAGCGGACGCACTTCAAGCAAGGTCTGGCGAGTGAACTTCTCTGCACTGTCGGTCATGGATAACTCCGTATCAGATCCCGTCCAGTGTCGCTCAAAGGTGTCGTTTTAAACACCACCAATCAGTAATGTTATTCAACGACGTTACACCCGTACAAGAACAGCGTGTATTAAATTAATTTAGAGTAAATAACCGATTTTTTTTGAATGTCAGGTGACATGTGAAACTTCGGTCTTTTAATAACCCTTTGCGCAAACAACGCTCTATCTCAAGAGCGAAAAAATTCGAACCAAAGATAGGAAACCTCCTACACTCCTTTCCGTACCGCCTTGGATCCAAAAAGCTGCCCCCCCTCTAGAAAATCTCACGGAGCATTCGAGATGGAAATGTGGAAGGAGTCACAACTGAAACAACTGACGTTTGCCAGGGAGATAGATGCCGCCTATCCAATCCTGCTTCGGTTTGCCGAAAACATTGGCTTTAACTTTTGCTCAATCACCCTCACCGCCTCAGATCCCCAGACACGCTTCAACGCCCTGCAAATCAATAACTATCCGAAAGCCTGGAATGCGCAATATGAGCAGGAGCACTACGAAAACAACGACCCGATCATTGCTCACTGCAATCACTCGATGCTGCCGATTGTCTGGAGCGAAGCGGCCTACTCCAATTCACCCAATCTGTGGCAGGGCCTGCAGCAAAACGGCATACGGCATGGCTGGTCGCAGTCGTTCCATCATGAAGAAAGCGGTCTTTGCAGCATTGTCAGTCTGGCCCGCAAGCACTCTCCGATCAGCCCGTTCGAGCTCTACGAGCATTTCGGCTATATATTCTATGCGACCAGTCATCTGAGCGAGCTGTTTGCCCGCACCCTGCCCAACCGCTCAACCAAGCCTCGCGTTCCTCAACTGTCACCTCGCGAACTGGAAGTGTTGCAGTTGTCTGCCGGCGGCAAAACCGCTCATGAAATTTCCAGAATCCTCAACCTGAGTGAGCGGACGGTGAATTACCACGTCCAGAACGTGATTGAGAAACTGAACGTCTGCAACAAGATTTCTGCGGTTATCGCGGCGGCCAGAGCCGGGATCATCTAAGTCGGATCAGCCCACCGACATGAAAACATGCGGGTATTGGCGGAGAAAAAAACGTACCATTTACGACCTTCCTGAGTGTTAACGCAAGATTGCGTTGCAGTGCACTTGGTCGGTTCCGCCGCACATCATCAGGGCTGCGGAACACCCGTTGATTACCTGAGTCCCCGCCCCATGCCTCTGCTCGATACGCCCTTCGCCCAACTCGACCTGATTCGCCAGCCCGAACAGCAGAACGAACCGCTGCAAGCTTTTGATGCCGCTGACGAATACCTGCTCAATCATCTCGCCGCGCAGCAACCTGCGACCGGTACACGGGTGCTGGTGCTCAATGACAGCTTTGGCGCACTGGCCGCCAGCCTGCTTGGCAAGGTCGAAGTGAGCACGAGCGGCGATTCGTTCCTCGGTTTTCTAGGCCTGGAAAAAAACCTGCTGCGTAACGGCCAGGCATTTGACGCGATCCGCCCGATTGCGGCGAGCGAGCCCGTGGTCGGGCCGTTCGACCGGGTGCTGATTCGTGTACCGAAAACCCTGGCCCTGCTGGAGGAACAGCTGATTCGCCTGCAAGGGCAACTCGCCCCCGGTGCCGAAGTGATCGCAGCGGCCATGGTCAAGCATCTGCCGCGTGCAGCCGGTGACTTGCTGGAGCGTTACATCGGCCCGGTTCAAGCCTCGCTGGCGGTCAAAAAGGCCCGCCTGCTGATCGCAACGCCAGAGCCGAAAGCTCCCGCGATTTCGCCTTATCCAACCCGCTATCGTCTCGACGAGCCGGCCATCGAACTGCTCAACCACGCCAACGTCTTCTGCCGCGAAGGCCTCGACATCGGCACTCGCGCATTCCTGCCGCATCTGCCGAAAAACCTCGGCAGCGCGCGCGTCGCCGACTTGGGCTGCGGCAATGGCGTATTGGCGATTGCCAGTGCCCTGCACAACCCTGACGCCCAGTACACGTTGGTCGACGAATCGTTCATGGCCGTGCGATCAGCCGAGGAAAACTGGCGCGCAGCGCTGGGCGATCGCGAAGTGATCGTGCGTGCCGGCGACGGTCTGGCCGGTCAGGAACCGCAATCGCTGGACGTAGTGCTGTGCAATCCGCCGTTCCATCAGCAGCAGGTGGTCGGTGATTTCCTCGCCTGGCGCATGTTCCAGCAAGCGCGTGAAGCGCTGGTGGTGGGCGGTGCCTTGTACATCGTCGGTAACCGTCACTTGGGTTATCACAGCAAACTGGCGCGGCTGTTCCGTGGTGTTGAGCAAGTGGCGGCCACGCCGAAGTTCGTGATTCTCAAAGCGCGCAAGTAATTCGCAAGACGAAAAAAAACCCTCCATTCGGAGGGTTTCAAATCCGTGCCCGAAGGCGCCGGGACGGAATCTTCAATGGGTGGTCAGGCCTGCGGCGTTCATGAACATGCGCATCAGGCTGGCGGCGATGAACAGCACGCCAACGCTACCGACCCAGATCAAGGCCAACCAGCCGAGCCGCTGCCACAGCGGTTTTTTTTCGGCCTCTTCAATGTCGTGCAGGGAATGTTTGCCGGTCATTGTTGCGATCCTCAGTCAGATCGATGGCGCCACTACCGACGCCATCGCGGGCAAGCCCGCTCCCACAGGTTTAGTGATAGCCGTCTTCATGGGTGACCTTGCCGCGGAACACGTAATAGCTCCAGAAGGTGTAACCCAGAATGAACGGGATGATGAATAGCGTCCCCACCAGCATGAAGCCCTGACTTTGCGGCGGTGCGGCGGCGTCCCAAATCGAAATCGACGGCGGCACGATATTCGGCCACAGGCTGATGCCCAGACCGCTGTAGCCGAGGAAGATCAGCACCAGGGTCAGCAGGAACGGCATGTAGTTGGCGTTGCGCGCCACCGCACGGATCAAACCGTACATGGTCACCAGCACCAGAATCGGCACGGGCATGAACCAGAACAGATTGGGCATGCTGAACCAGCGGGTTGCAATATCCGGGTGCGCCAACGGCGTCCACAGGCTGACGACACCGATCACCGCCAGCAGGACGAACGCCAGTGGCCGGGCCAGGTTGTGCATTTGCTCCTGCAGCTTGCCTTCGGTTTTCATGATCAGCCAGGTGCAGCCGAGCAAGGCGTACGCCACCACCAGCGCAGCGCCGCAGAACAGCGTGAATGGCGTCAGCCAGTCCAGTGAGCCGCCGGCATATTGCCGATTGACCACCGGCAAACCGTCGATGAACGCCCCCAGTGCCACACCCTGAAAGAACGTTGCTGCCACCGAGCCACCAATAAAGGCCTTGTCCCACAGGTGACGCCTGTCGTCCTTGGCCTTGAAGCGGAACTCGAACGCCACGCCACGGAAAATCAAACCGATCAGCATGAAAATCAACGGCAGGTACAGCGCCGACAGCACCACCGAATACGCCAGCGGAAACGCGCCGAACAACGCCGCCCCACCCAGTACCAGCCAGGTTTCGTTGCCGTCCCAGACCGGGGCGACGGTGTTCATCATTACGTCACGGTCGACTTTGCCGGGGATGAACGGGAAGAGAATCCCGATGCCCAGATCGAAGCCGTCCATGACCACGTACATCATGATGCCGAAGATGATGATCACGGCCCAGATCAGCGGAAGATCAATACCCATGAGTCAAATCTCCTTGGTCACGCGAATGTCGTCGTCGCCGTGATCGGCATCGGCCGAATCGTCGGCAGCGGACAACGGACGGGCCGGTGTACGTTTCTTGCCAGGACCACCGTCCGGCGTTTCCGCGCCCTCGCTGATCTTCGGCCCCTTGCGCACCAGACGCATCATGTAGCCGAGACCTGCGCCGAACAGCGCGAAATACACCACGACAAACATGATCAGGGTGATGCTCATCTGCATGAAACTGTGGTTGGAGGAAGCATCCGCCGTGCGCATCAGCCCGTAGACCACCCACGGCTGACGGCCGATTTCAGTGGTGAACCAGCCTGCCAGAATCGCGATCAGACCCGACGGCCCCATCCACAGCGCCAGATACAGGAACGGGCGCGAGGTGTAGAGCGTGTCGCGTTTGCGCAGCCACAGGCTCCACAGGCCGGTGAAGATCATCAGGAAGCCAAGGCCGACCATGACCCGGAACGACCAGAACACGATGGTCGAATTCGGCCGGTCTTCTGGCGGGAATTCCTTGAGCGCCGGCACCTGCTTGTCCAGCGAGTGGGTCAGGATCAGGCTGCCGAGGTAGGGAATCTCCACGGCAAACTTGGTTCTCTCTTCTTTCATGTCCGGCCAGCCGAACAGGATCAGCGGCGTGGCTTCGTCGCCCTTGTTTTCCCAGTGGCCTTCGATCGCGGCAATTTTCGCCGGTTGGTGTTCAAGGGTATTGAGGCCATGGAAATCGCCGATGACCGCTTGAATCGGGGCAACGATCAGCGCCATCCACATGGCCATCGAGAGCATGGTGCGGATCGCCGGGTTGTCCTTGCCGCGCAGCAAATGCCAGGCCGCCGAGGAACCGACGAAAAACGCCGTGGCAACGAACGCCGCCGTCGCCATGTGCATCAGGCGATACGGGAACGAAGGGTTGAAGATGATCGCCAGCCAGTCGGTCGGAATCACTTGGCCGTTGACGATCTCGAAGCCCTGCGGAGTCTGCATCCAGCTGTTGGAGGCGAGAATCCAGAACGTCGAAATCAGCGTACCGATGGCCACCATCACCGTGGAGAAGAAGTGCAGCCCGCGCCCGACCTTGTTCCAGCCGAACAGCATCACGCCGAGGAAACCGGCCTCGAGGAAGAATGCCGTGAGCACTTCATAAGTCAGCAACGGCCCGGTGACGGCGCCGGCGAAGTCCGAGAAGCGGCTCCAGTTGGTGCCGAACTGATAGGCCATGACCAATCCGGAGACCACGCCCATGCCGAAGTTGACGGCAAAGATCTTCGACCAGAAATGGTAGAGGTCACGGTAGGTGTCGTTGTGGGTTTTCAGCCACAGGCCTTCAAGCACCGCAAGGTAACTCGCCAGACCGATGGTGATGGCCGGGAACAGGATGTGGAACGAGATGGTGAACGCGAACTGAATTCGGGCGAGATCTAGTGCCTCTAAACCGAACATATGGCTTCCTCTGTCAGGTAGTACCGGCTGCGGACCCGGAGGCCTGCACCCACTGCCCCCACGGATATGGAGTGCGGCGAATTCTGATTCGTTCTTTTTAAACAACCATCGCAACGCAGGGAGTCTGGCCAACTGGCCACCGGATCAATTCCTTTTGGGTCTTGATCTGGATCAAGCAACGTTGAAAGAGTAGTCCCATTTTTGGCGTTGAACGGCGTGGTCGTTTGCCGCGTGACAAGTTGCCTCATAAGCCTGGCAACGCCCTGCAACAAATTCCCGGAGCGTTGGCAGCGAGGAAAACAGTACAGATCTTGGGGATGACGAAAATTCCTGAACAGCAAAATCAATCTGCACCGCAAAAAAATCGATGTCCTCCTAACTAAATTTTTTGTCATAGCAACTTCCTGTTACAGACTGGTGATAACCTCGGCATTCCCCTCGAACCAGACCTGCCCTCAGATGCCCA
This sequence comes from Pseudomonas sp. PB106, assembly GCF_009764645.1. Taxonomy (GTDB): domain Bacteria; phylum Pseudomonadota; class Gammaproteobacteria; order Pseudomonadales; family Pseudomonadaceae; genus Aquipseudomonas. Next base: position 7,135 of record NZ_RWIM01000102.1, on the reverse strand, counting down.
GCCAAGAGCCTTTGCTGTTACGTCACCACCGTCCGTTTCTCGCTTTCTGGATGGCGCGGATCTTTACTGCCTGCGGTTTTCAGATGCTCACCGTGGCGATCGGGTGGAACCTCTATCAACTGACCGGCAACGTTCTCGATCTGGGTCTGGTCGGTCTGGTCGAATTCGCGCCACGTGTGCTGTTCATGCTGCACACCGGGCACGTGGCCGACCGTTACGACCGGCGCAGAGTCGCGGCGATCTGTCAGTCGTTGCAGGCGTTGATCGCGCTGGCACTGGCCATCGGCAGCGCCACCGACCACGTCACCCGCGAGATGATCTTCATCCTCGCCTTCCTGCTCGGTGCAGCGCGCTCGTTCGAGATGCCGACCACTCAGGCGTTGCTGCCGAGCATCGTGCCCAGCGCACTGTTCCCCCGAGCCGTCGCGGCGGCGCAGTCAGCGCAACAGTCCGCGACCATCGTCGCCCCGGCCCTCGGCGGCTTGCTCTATGCGTTCGGCAGTGTTTGGGTGTACGGCCCGACCGTGCTGCTTTACGTGATTGCCTGCACGCTGATGCTCAATCTGCCTGCACGACAGACACCGTTGAACAAAGGCAAGGCCACGCTGGATTCGTTGCTCGCGGGGATTCGCTTCATTCGCAGCCGCCCGGACATCCTCGGGGCGATTTCCCTGGACTTGTTCGCGGTGCTGCTCGGTGGCGCCACGGCGCTGTTGCCGGTATTTGCCAAAGACATTCTGCTGACCGGCCCGTGGGGTCTGGGCCTGTTGCGCTCGGCGCCGGCGGTGGGCGCGCTATTGATGTCGCTGTTCCTCGCACGATTCGCCGTGGAACGTAACGTCGGCCGGGTGATGTTCACGGCGGTCGGCATCTTCGGCGTCGCCACCATCGCCTTCGGCCTGTCGACCTCGTTCTGGTTCTCGCTGGCGGTGCTGGTGGTGCTCGGTGCGGCGGACATGATCAGCATGGTCATCCGCGCATCGTTCGTCCAACTGGAAACCCCGGACGAAATGCGCGGCCGGGTCAGTGCGGTGAACGGCCTGTTCATCGGCGCTTCGAATCAGCTGGGCGAATTCGAATCCGGCGTCACCGCCCACTGGTTCGGCACTGTGCCGGCGGTAGTCATGGGCGGGATCGGCACGCTGGTGGTGACGGGGACGTGGATCAAGCTGTTTCCGACACTGGCGAATCGCGACCGGATGCATGTGCCGGTGGAAGAGGTGAAGGTTTGAGTTCAGCGACAGAACCAACATCTCGATCACAAATTAACTGAGAACGTGCGGTACATAGTTACCGCACTGAGTGTAATGTATCGCCTTACACTCGTCCCATGATCAAATCCTTTCAGCACAAAGGCCTTCGTGGCTTCTATGAAACAGGTTCGACTCGCGGAATTCGTGCCGATCACGCAAAACGGCTGTCGCGCATGCTGCAGTTCATGGATCGCGCTACGCTTCCCGGAGATCTGGATCTTCCGGGATGGCGTCTGCATCCACTGAAAGGTGAGCTGACCGAATACTGGTCGCTGAGCGTTTCAGGCAACTGGCGAGTGATCTTTCGTTTTGTCGGCTCGGATATCGAATTGGTCGATTATCTGGACTACCACTGACAGGAGGCAGGCTCATGCCCTTGCACAACCCGCCACACCCCGGTGAAACACTGCTGATGGATGTTCTGCCCGAGTTGGGTATCAGCGTTACCGAATTGGCCCGCCATTTGGGCTTTGCACGCCCGCATCTTTCTCGTGTATTGCACGGCCACGCTCCGATCAGCCCGGATCTGGCTGTACGGCTGGAACGGGCAGGCATTGGCAAGGCGCGCGCCTGGTTAGGTGTTCAAACCGATTACGATTTGTGGCAAGCAGAGCACCGCGAGCAACCGGTCATTGAGCCAATAGCGGCCCACGCCTGATTTTTCAAACCAACAACTCTCCCGCCACCTTCACCCGCAACGCCTTGCCGCCCAGTTGCTCAACCAGCGCCAAGGCAAACTCCAGCACCGCACCTGAGCCCTGAGCGGTGATGCAATTGCCATCGACCACCACGGGCTGGTCAACAAATGTACAGCCGGACAATTGGTGGCTGGCGCTCGGTAGACAGGTCATGCGCCGCTGGCGCAGCACGCCAGCCGCTTGCAGGGCGACAGCCGGGGCTTCGCCGATGGCGGCGAACAGGCGTCCGGCGCTGGATTGATCCTTGAGCAATTGTTGCAGAGGTTGGTGTGCGGCCAGGTGCTGCGCACCGACGTCTCCGCCGGGCAAGGCGATCAGGTCGAAGGTCTGCGCCAGCACATCGACCAGCATGCCGTCGGCAGTCAGGCGTGTACCACGCGCACAGGTGAGCATGCGCCGGCCTTCGATGCTGGCCGCGACGACTTCGATGCCCGCGCGGCGCAGCACGTCGATCAGGGTCACACTTTGCAGATCATCGATGCCCTCGGCGAGGGTAATCAGGGCTCTAAAGGTCATGGGCGTTATCCGCTGGGTGATCCTTGAAGCGTAGTCAGCTTCCCCCGGATCGTGCAGCGTCAGCCGTTACTTGATGTAAAGCTGGGTCGAAATGGTGTTGCCCGGCGCATTGATCGAGGTGTTGCTGAAGGTGAACGTCCCTTGCTCTTTGCCGCCGAGGTCATAGATGTACAACGCGCCAACGATCTTGGTCGACGCGCCCGTGCACTCCGTCAGGTTGCCGTTACCGTAGGCGCACACCTGGGTTTTCATGCCGTCCAGTCCGAAACCGTCCAGCGTGACATGGGGCACGCGGCCATAACCCATCTCCAGCACGTACACCTTGATGTTCGCCCCGCCGTGGTCGCACGCGGTCTGCTCCTGACCGTCGGAAATATTTTCGATGCCGCAGGCCGCCGATTGCACTTTGAGCACTTGGGCACTGGACAACGGCGGAGCCGATGCTGCCATCACCGCAGGCGCACTGGCCAGAAACGCACAAAAAAGCCCCAACGTTCGAACGATATTGCCCTTCAAAGCCACCATGACCATCTCCCCAGAACTGGCGCGCAGTATGGCTCAGTTCGCCCGACTGCAAAACATCGCCGACGATCGCAGCCAATCCCCCACGCTGCTGGTATGATGCGCGGCTTTTTCCGGCCCACCACAATTTTCCAGGCGCTTGCGACGGTCTGTGCTTTGCTGTTGAGGTCGATACATTCACGGCGCCACGCGCGCCACGGGGAGCAGACATGCTGGAAAGGCTGTTTCAACTCAAGGCACACAACACCAACGTGCGCACCGAGATTCTGGCGGGCATCACGACTTTCTTGGCCATGGCCTACATTCTGTTCGTCAACCCGAGCATTCTCGGTGAGACCGGCATGGACAAGGGCGCGGTATTCGTTGCCACCTGTCTGGCCGCCGCGATCGGTTCGACGATCATGGGCCTTATCGCCAACTACCCGATTGCCCTCGCTCCGGGCATGGGTCTGAACGCCTTCTTCACCTACACCGTGGTTCTGCACATGGGCCACACGTGGCAAGTGGCGCTGGGTGCGGTGTTCATTTCGGCGGTGTGCTTCTTCCTGCTGTCGATCTTCCGCATCCGCGAATGGATCATCAACAGCATCCCGCTGCCACTGCGTTCGGCGATTGCCGCCGGCATCGGCCTGTTCCTGGCGCTGATCGCCCTGCACAACGCCGGCATCGTGGTGAGCAACCCGGCAACCATGGTCGGCCTCGGTGACCTGAAAGCCCCGGCACCGATCCTCGCCACCCTCGGTTTCGCCCTGATCGTCGCCCTCGAAGCGCTGAAAGTGCGCGGCGCCGTGCTGATCGGCATTCTGGCGGTGACCATCATCTCCATCGCCATGGGCTTCACCCCGTTCGGCGGCGTGACCTCGATGCCACCTTCGCTGGCCCCGACTTTCATGCAGCTGGATATCAAAGGCGCGCTGGACATCGGTCTGGTCAGCGTGATCTTCGCCTTCCTGTTCGTCGACTTGTTCGACAACTCTGGCACTCTGATCGGCGTCGCCAAGCGCGCCGGCCTGATGGGCAAGGACGGCCACATGCCGAAAATGGGGCGCGCACTGATCGCCGACAGCACCGCGGCCATGGCCGGTTCGCTGCTGGGCACGTCGACCACTACCAGCTACATCGAATCCGCTGCCGGCGTCAGTGCTGGCGGCCGTACTGGCCTGACGGCCATCGTCGTGGCAATCCTGTTCCTGCTGGCGCTGTTCTTCTCGCCACTGGCGGCCAGCGTTCCAGCCTTCGCCACTGCACCGGCACTGCTGTTCGTCGCCGTGCTGATGACTTCGGGTCTGGCGGAAATAGACTGGGAAGACATCACCGTTGCCGCGCCGGTTGTTGTGACCGCGCTGGCCATGCCATTCACTTACTCGATTGCCAACGGCATCGCGTTCGGCTTCATTTCCTGGACCGTGATCAAGCTGCTGTCGGGTCGCGCCCGTGAGCTGAACCCGGCGCTGGTGATTCTGTCGATTCTGTTCGTGATCAAGTTGGGTTGGTTCAACGCATGACATTTGATTCCCAGGCTTACGCCGAGCAACTAGAAGCCAAGGTCACACGTTTGCGTGATCTGCTGGCGCCGTTCGATGCCCCCGAGCCGACGGTGTACGACTCGCCGCTGCAGAACTTCCGTCTGCGCGCCGAATTCCGCCTGTGGCGCGAGGGCGGCGATCGGCACTACGCGATGTTCGCTCAGGACGATAAACGCACGCCGATTCTGATCGAAGAGTTCCCGATCGCCAGCCTGCGCATCAACCAGTTGATGCCGCAGCTGAAGGCGGCGTGGCAGGCCAGTTCGGCACTGAGCCACAAGTTGTTTCAGGTCGAGTTCCTGACCACGCTGTCCGGCGATGCAATGATCACCCTGTGCTATCACCGTCCGCTGGACGAACACTGGCACGCGGCGGCAACCAAACTGGCGGCGGATCTCGGCGTCAGCATCATCGGCCGCTCGAAAGGCAAACGCGAGGTGCTCGGCCTCGATTACGTGGTCGAAAAACTTGAAGTCGGCGGTCGCACGTTCAGTTACCGCCAGCCGGAAGGCGCGTTCACCCAGCCTAACGGCACGGTGAACCAGAAGATGTTGAACTGGGCGTACGACGCGCTGGGCGATCGCAGCGACGATCTGCTGGAGTTGTACTGCGGCAACGGCAACTTCACCCTGCCGCTCGCCACCCGCGTGCGCAAAGTGCTGGCCACCGAAATCAGCAAGACCTCGGTCAACGCGGCACTGAGCAACCTCAGCGAAAACGCTGTGGATAACGTCACCCTGGTGCGTTTGTCCGCCGAAGAACTGACCGAAGCGCTCAACGAAGTGCGCCCGTTCCGCCGCCTGCAAGGCATCGACCTGAAGAGCTACGAGTTCGGTAGCGTCTTCGTCGACCCGCCACGCGCCGGCATGGACCCGGACACCTGCGAACTGACCCGGCGTTTCGACAACATCCTGTACATATCCTGCAACCCGGAAACCCTGGCGGCCAACATCGCCCAGTTGCACGACACGCACCGCATTACCAAATGCGCGTTGTTCGACCAGTTCCCGTGGACGCACCACATGGAATCGGGTGTGTTGCTGACCCGGCGCTGAGTGCTGGCAGCGAATACGAGAAAGCCGTCGTGATTGACGGCTTTTTTGTGCGTGCTCATTGTTTGTGCGATCACCGAACATAAAACGCCAAGGCCAATTTTGTTCAATTGACCATGGTAACCATCTAGTACATTTTATCTCCACAGGCTGAAACGCTCGGCCAAAGCCAAAAACAATAAGTGGAGTTACCCCTCATGCCCCCTATCGTTCTGGTGCTCAACGGCCCGAACCTGAACCTGCTCGGCACCCGCGAGCCGGCGACTTACGGTCACGAAACCCTGGCGGATATTTCTGCTCTGTGCGGTCGCGCTGCAGAGGAATTCGGCCTTGCCGTGGAGTTTCGCCAGACCAATCACGAAGGCGAACTGCTCGACTGGATTCACGCGGCTCGCGGTCGTTGCGCCGGGATCGTGATCAATCCGGCGGCGTGGACGCACACGTCGGTGGCGATTCGCGATGCCTTGGTGGCCAGTGAATTGCCAGTGATCGAAGTGCACCTGTCCAACGTCCATGCCCGCGAACCGTTTCGTCATCACTCGTTTGTCTCGGCGATTGCCACGGCAGTGATGGCCGGGTTTGGCAGCCATGGCTATCGCCTGGCACTTGAACATTTCAGCCAGCGGCTGAAGGGGTAACGCGCATGTCTCGCTCTACCGTAATACTCGCCGGACTGATCGGCGCTGGCATTCAGGCCTCGCGCACGCCGGCGCTGCATGAGCACGAAGGTGATGCGCAGGGCATGCGTTATCTGTATCGATTGATCGATCTCGACCAGTTGAAAATGGACAGCACCGCCCTGCCCGACCTGCTGCTGGCGGCCGAGCGGATGAACTACACCGGGCTGAACATTACCTTTCCGTGCAAGCAGGCGATCATCCCGCTGCTGGATGAACTGTCGCCGGAAGCCCAAGGCATTGGCGCGGTGAACACCGTGGTGCTCAAGGATGGTAAACGTGTCGGCCACAATACTGACTGCCTCGGTTTTGCCGAAGGTTTTCGCCGGGGCTTGAAGGAGGCTGCCCGTGAGCGCGTCGTCCAGATGGGCGCTGGCGGTGCCGGTGCGGCAGTGGCCCACGCGTTGTTGAGCGAAGGCGTACAGCAACTGAGCATTTTCGACGTCGACCGTGAGCGCGCCGAAAGCCTGGCGAATAACCTCAATGAGCATTTCGGCTTTGGTCGTGCGGTGGCCGGGCATGATCTGCCGAGTACGTTGAATCAGGCTGACGGACTGGTGAATACCACGCCGATGGGCATGGCCAAACTGCCGGGCATGCCGGTGCCGGTCGAGCTATTGCGCAAGGAATTGTGGGTCGCGGAGATCGTATATTTCCCGCTGGAAACCGAACTGCTGCGCAACGCCCGTGCGCTGGGTTGCCGAACGCTGGATGGCGGCAACATGGCGGTGTTCCAAGCGGTGAAGGCGTTTGAGTTGTTCAGTGGCGTAGTGCCGGATGCGCAGCGGATGCTGGCGCATTTTCAAAGCATGAATGGTTGAAGATCAAACGATCGCAGCCTTCGGCAGCTCCTACAGAGATCGGTGTAGGAGCTGCCGAAGGCTGCGATCT
>NZ_RWIM01000101.1 GCF_009764645.1 Pseudomonas sp. PB106 | reverse complement strand
AAGATCGCAGCCTTCGGCAGCTCCTACAGAGGTACACATTCCCCCTGTAGGAGCCGCCGAAGGCTGCGATCTTTTGATTCCGGGTTACTCGTGGTCTTCGAGGTATTGCAGGGCCATGCGTTCGGTGGCGACCTTAACCGGCGGCTGCAAATGCGGCGCTACCAACATCATGATCTGGTAGACGACTAATCGAACTTCCCCTTCGCGATCCAGAATCCGCTGATAATCCAGCGAGAACAGCAGCGTCATGGTGATCTGTTCCACCAACTGCCCCAACGCCTGGGTATCACTGACCAACTGCCCCGCCGCCTTCAACCGTGCCAGCAACGAAGCCAACGTACGCTTCAGCGCATTGAGCAGATTGCGAATGCCCTTGGCCAGTTTCGGCAACCGCCCGGCCAGGTTCGACAGGTCTTGAAACAGGAACCGGTACTGCGCCAACCGCTCGACAATCAAATGCAGAAACAGCCAGTAATCCTCCGGCGCCAGTTCCACATCCGACGGTGGATCGAGCAGTGGCGCCAGTTCATTCTGAAAGCGTTCGAACAACCCGAGAATCAACGGCTCCTTGCCGTGGAAGTGGTAGTAGAGATTGCCCGGGCTGATCCCCATTTCGTTGGCCACCTCCATGGTGGAGACGTTCGGTTCGCCCTTTTCGTTGAACAGTTGCAAAGCACATTCGAGAATCCGGTCGCGGGTTTTCATCCAGTCTTCTTAGAAAAGTTCGGTTAAGCGTCAGCGCACACGCACGTAAGTACCGGGTGCTGCCTCCATCGGTGGATAGTTCGGGTTGCCGAGGGTGAACGAGGTTTCGTGCTGGGCGCCGGAACGTTGTTGAATCCATTCGAGCCACTGCGGCCACCAACTGCCGTCGACATGTTTGGCGTCGTAGTACCAGGCACGCGGGTCGCTGCTCATCTTGGCGTTCTCGACGTACGCGGCTTTCGGGTTGCTCGGCGGGTTGAGAATGCTCTGCACGTGGCCGCTGTTGGACAGCACGAAGCGTCGGTCACCGCCGAGCAGCAGGGTCGAGCGATACACCGCATCCCATGGCGTGATGTGATCGTTCATGCCAGCGACGCTGAAGCTGTCGACGGTGACTTTCTGCAGATCGATTGGTGTGCCGCACACTTCCAGCCCACCCGGATGGGTCAGCGGGTTGTGCTTGAAGAAGTCCAGCAAATCGCCGTGGAGCGCAGCGGGCAGGCGCGTGTTGTCGTTGTTCCAGTAGAGGATGTCGAAGGCCGGCGGCTCTTTGCCTAGCAAGTAATTGTTGACGAAGTAACTCCAGATCAAATCGTTGGGACGCATCCAAGCGAAGACCTTGGCCATGTCGCGGCCATCGAGCACGCCTTTCTGATAGGAGCGACGTTTGGCCGCTTCAAGGGTTTGTTCGTCGGCAAACAGCGTGGCTGAGGTTTCGATTTCACTGTCGAGCAAGCTGACCAGGTAGGTCGCGCTGGAGACCCGCCGCAGTTGTCGTTTGGCCTGCAAGTGACCTTGCAGGGCGGCGATGGTCAGCCCGCCAGCGCACGCGCCCATCAGGTTGACCTCGCGGGCGCCGGTGATCGCCCGGCAGATGTTCATCGCTTCTTCCACGGCTTCGACGTAGGTCGACAGGCCCCATTCGCGATGGCGCACATCGGGGTTGCGCCAACTGATCATGAAAGTCTGCAAGCCGTTTTTCAGCGCGTACTGGACGAAGCTGTTGTGCGGGCTCAGGTCGAAAATGTAGTACTTGTTGATTTGCGGCGGCACCACCAGCAGCGGCTTGGCGTACTGCTTTTCGCTCATCGGCTTGTATTGGATCAGCTCGAGCATTTCGTTGCGAAACACCACTGAACCGGTGGTGGTCGCCACGGTTTTGCCGACTTCAAAAGCCTGCTTGGTCACCTGCCGGGGCAGGCCGTCGTTGTGCAGCAGATCATCGAACAAATGGCTGAGGCCGCGCACCAGACTGTGGCCGCCGGAGTTGAACAGCTCTTTGACCGCCAGCGGATTGAGCAGGGTGTTGGAGGGCGCCACGGCGTCGTTGAGCAGGGTGAACGCGAAGTGCGCCCGGGCGCGGTCTTCCGGGTTCATGTCGCTGTCATCGATCCAGCTTTTGACCTGCTTTTGCCAGGCCAGGTAAGCCTGCAGGCTACGGCGATAAAACGGATTGAGGCTCCACGCCGGGTCGGCGAAGCGGTTGTCGTTCGGATTGGTCGGGTGCAGGGTTTCGCCAAGCAAGACGCGGCCTAATTGGCCGCCGAGTTTCAAAGCGTGTTTCGCGCTGTGGATCGGGTTGCGCAAACCGTGAGCGGCCACGCTGCGCAAAGTCGAAATCAAATCCCGCCCACGCAGACCGGTGATCGCACTTTGTGCGTTGATGAACACGGCGGGGCTGGGCACTACGCCCGTCGCTGGTTTGTCGCGCATGACTCAACACTCCTTCGTCTTCAGGCCAAAAACACACTCACCGAACCAGAACACCATAGACGCTGTTGTGGGTTGCTGCCTGCGCGGCGTCCTGCCGCGCACTCTTTGCTAAAGACCTGCATAAAGCCTGCCGCTGGGGTTAACCGCCGAGCGGTGTCGGATGCGGATGCATCACCGCGCGCTGACGTTCCTCCTGGAGGAATTTCATGATGATCGGCGCCACGGCTTCGGCGCGGGTAATCAGGAACAGATGACCGTCGTCGATGATGTGCAACTGCGCATTGGGAATGCGCCAGGCGAGCATGCGCATGTTGATCAGCGGGATCAGCGGATCGTCGTCACCGGCCAGCACCAGCGTCGGCTGATGGATCTTGTGCAGCCAGTGAATACTCGTCCAGCCGAGGCCGGCGAACAGTTGCCAGTAGTAACCGAGCTTGCCCGCCGAACGCACTTTTGCCGCGTGGCTGGCCGCCAGGGTCGGGTCGCGACGGAACGAGCCGCCGTAGATCAGCGGCGCGATCCGGATTACGTGCGAGGGCTGAATGTAGCGCCGTGGACTGGCCATCATCCACAGCACTTTCGGTTTGCCCGGCACCATCACTGCACCAGCAGCGGTCGCCGCCAGCACGAGTTTCTTGCAGCGCTCGGGGTAGTCGTAGGCGAACTGCTGCGCGAGGGCGCCGCCCCACGACACGCCGATGACGTTGACCTGACCGTAATCGAGGTAATCGAGCATCCGTGCGGTGAGCTTGGCCAGACCAGGAAAGCGATATGGCCGGTTCGGCGTCGAGGAGCCGCCGACACCGGGCACGTCGAAAGCGATCACTTCCAGATCCGGGTCCAGCGCCGCGACAAACGGAAACACCAGCTCGAGGTTGGCGCCGATGCCGTTGAAAATCAGCAAGGGCGTCAAGTGAGGCTTGCCGGGACGCACCGCGGTGCGGATGGTCTGGCCATCCAGATCGACGGTACGGAATATGAACGGTTGCGGCATGCGTCAGGCCCTGTGGATTTCAAGTACACCCCGCCCCCTGTGTAGGAGCTGCCGAAGGCTGCGATCTGTTGATCTTGATTGTAAAAACAGAATCAAAAGATCGCAGCCCGCGGCAGCTCCTACATTGGGCCGGGTGTGTCAGTTACCGCTCGTGAACGTACGTGCCCGGCGAGGCTTCACCCGCCGGATACGCCTTGTTGCCCAGTTTCACCGGGGCCTTTTTCAGGTTGCCCGAGCGCTCGGCCAGCCACGACTGCCAGTACAGCCACCAGGAATCGGTGTGCTTGGTCGAGTTTTCTTGCCAGTCATCGGCGTTGGCCGCTATTTCTTCGCTGGTCATGTAACGGGATTTCGGGTTGCCCGGTGGGTTGAGAATGCTCTGGATATGCCCGCTGCTCGACAGCACGAATTCGACCTTGCCGCCAAACAGCTGCGCCGACTTGTAGCAGGACTTCCACGGGGTGATGTGGTCGTTGGTGCCGGCCAGCGAGAAGATGTCGGCCGTGACCTGCTTGAGGTCGATCGGTGTGCCGCACACTTCCAGTGCATTCGGGCGAATCAGTGGGTTGTTTTTGAACATCTCGATCAGGTCGCCGTGGAACGCAGCGGGCAACCGGGTGGTGTCGTTGTTCCAGAACAGGATGTCGAACACCGGCGGCTCGTTGCCGAGCAGGTAGTTGTTGACCCAGTAGTTCCAGATCAGGTCGTTGGGGCGCATCCACGCGAAGACCTTGGCCATGTCTTTGCCTTCGAGCACGCCGGCCTGGTACGAGTGACGCTTGGCGGTCTCCAGAGTCTGCTCGTCGACGAACAGGGCGACGTCGCTGTCCAGCGTGGTGTCGAGCACGCTGACCAGCAGCGTGAGGGCATTGACCTTCTTCTCGCCGATCGCCGCATAGTGGCCGAGCAGGGCGGTGCAGGTGATACCGCCGGAGCAGGCACCAAGCATGTTGACGTCTTTGCTGCCAGTGATCGCGGTGACCACGTCGACCGCTTCTTTCAGTGCGTCGATGTAGGTCGACAGGCCCCACTCGCGCTGGGCCTTGGTCGGGTTGCGCCAACTGATGATGAACGTCGGCACGTTATTGCGCAGACAGAAGCGCGCCAGACTCTTGTCCGGGCTCAAATCGAATACGTAGAACTTGTTGATCTGCGGCGGCACCACCAGCAACGGGCGCTCGTGGACTTGCTCAGTGATCGGCTTGTACTGGATCAGCTCCAGCACGTCGTTGCGGAACACCACTGCGCCTTCGGTGACACCGAGGCTCTTGCCGACTTCGAACGCGCCCATGTTGACCTGGCTCGGCATGCCGCCGTTGTGCACCAGATCCTTGGCCAGATGCGAGAGGCCATCGAGCAGGCTTTTGCCGCCGGTTTCGAAGAAGCGTTTGACCGCTGCGGGGTTGGCCGCCGAGTTGGTCGGGGCCATGGCTTCGGTCATCAGGTTGATGACGAAGTGGCCGCGCGCGATGTCTTTGGGGGACAGGCTGCTGTCATCGATCCAGGAATGGAGTTCCTTGCGCCACGCCAGATAGGTTTGCAGATAACGTTTGTAGAGCGGGTTCTGGCTCCACGCCGGATCAGCGAAGCGACGGTCATCGCCAGCCGGTTGCAGTTCGGATTTGCCAAACAGCACGTTCTTCAGTTCGAGGCCGAAATGGGTGACGTGCTTGACGCTATGGATCGGTTGTTTGATGGCCTGTTTCAGCACCATACGAGCAGAGGCCAGCAGATCCTTTCCGCGTAGCCCAACGACGGGATTAAGCCCCAGGGTGTTTTCCGAGGCTTGGTACTTCAGGTCATCGTTATTCTTGTTACTCATCTACGACGCTCCATTGTCCTGAGACGAGTACCCGGTTTTCTGCTGTGCAGTTCCACAGCCAATGCCAGGTACTACTGCTCGGGTGACCGTTAATTCTGCATAGCTGCTTTACAGTCGTAGAGCACTGCAGGGAACTTGCCAGCTCCATTGGTTACCCGAGTTTAATTTTTTTCGCAAGCAGGCCGATCCTCGGCCACACAGCGGAGCATTCAAACAGATGAATTTAGAAAATGCCTTCTAATGAGCGCAAGGCTCGGGCTAGAGCATCAGCTTGACGATGGACTCGTTCGGGTCACGGGTTTTTCCGGCGGCTTTGAGCTCGGCCAGATAATCGGCCCAGAGTGCGTCATGACGTCGCCCCAGCTCGTAGAGATAATCCCAAGTGAACAAGCCGCTGTCGTGACCGTCGTCGAAGGTCAGTTTCAGTGCGTAGTGACCGGCCGGTTCCAGTTTGCTCAGACCGACGTTGATCTTGCCGAATTGCAGGATCGGTTTGCCGTGGCCCTGGACCTCGGCGGAGGGCGAATGCACGCGCAGGAATTCGGCGGGCAGGGTGTATTCCTCGCCGGACGCGTAGGTAAGCGTCAGGGTTTTCGAGGCTTTGTGCAGCTTGATGTCGGTAGGGATAGTAGTCATTGCAGGTCATCCGACTAGAGGAACACCCTGTAGGAGCTGCCGAAGGCTGCGATCTGTTGATCTTGTCTGTTAAAAATCAAAATCAAAAGATCGCAGCCTGCGGCAGCTCCTACAGGGAAGGTGACCTACAGGATATAACGGGACAGGTCTTCGTTCTGCGCCAATTCGCCGAGGTGGCTGTTGACGTATTCCGCGTCGATCAGAATCGGCTTCTCATCGTGGGTGCTGGCCAGATCGCCCGCGCTGAACGACACCTCTTCGAGCAGACGCTCAAGCAGCGTGTGCAGGCGACGGGCACCGATGTTCTCGGTTTTCTCGTTGACCTGCCAGGCGATCTCCGCCAGACGCTTGATACCTTCGGGCTGGAACTGGATGTTCAGGCCCTCGGTCTTCAGCAGTGCGCAGTATTGCTCGGTGAGCGAGGCGTGCGGCTCGCTGAGGATGCGTTCGAAGTCCGACGGGCTCAGCGCTTTGAGTTCGACACGGATCGGCAGACGACCTTGCAGCTCAGGCACCAGATCGCTTGGCTTGCTCAGATGGAACGCACCGGAGGCGATGAACAGGATGTGGTCAGTCTTGACCATGCCCAGCTTGGTGTTGACGGTGCAGCCTTCGATCAGCGGCAGCAGGTCGCGCTGTACGCCTTCACGGGACACATCGGCGCCGCCGACATTGCCGCGCTTGGCGACTTTGTCGATCTCATCGATGAACACGATGCCATGCTGCTCGACCGCTTCCAGCGCTTTGGCTTTCAGCTCTTCTTCATTGACCAGACGCCCGGCTTCTTCATCACGCACCAGCTTCAACGCTTCTTTGACCTTGAGCTTGCGCGACTTCTTCTTGCCCTTGCCCATGTTGGCGAACAGCGACTGCAACTGGTTGGTCATCTCTTCCATGCCGGGCGGCGTGGCGATTTCGATGCCGGCCACTTCAGCGACTTCGATCTCGATTTCCTTGTCATCCAGCTGACCTTCGCGCAGGCGCTTGCGGAACAGCTGACGGGTGTTGGAATCGGAGCTCGGCGCTTCCTCGTTGCTGAAGCCCATGCGTGCCGGCGGCAGCAGCGCGTCGAGGATGCGATCCTCGGCGGCGTCTTCGGCGCGATGGCGCACGCGGGACATTTCCTGCTCGCGGAGCATCTTGATCGCGGCGTCGGCGAGATCACGGATGATCGATTCGACGTCACGACCGACATAACCGACTTCGGTGAATTTGGTCGCTTCGACCTTGATGAACGGCGCGTTGGCCAGTTTCGCCAGACGACGGGCGATCTCGGTTTTACCGACACCGGTCGGGCCGATCATCAGGATGTTCTTCGGGGTCACTTCAACGCGCAGCTCTTCAGGCAGCTGCATGCGGCGCCAGCGGTTGCGCAGGGCAATCGCGACGGCGCGCTTGGCATCGTCCTGGCCGATGATGTGGCGGTTGAGTTCGTGGACGATTTCGCGGGGAGTCATGGACATAGTAGTTGACGGTCCTCAAGCAGAAACAAGCCGTGGCACAGGGCCGCGTCAGGCTTATTCAGCGAGATCCTGCTCCTCAATGGTCTGAGTGTGGTTGGTGAATACACAGATGTCGCCGGCGATGCCGAGTGCGGTTTCGACGATCTCTCGGGCCGACAGGTCGGTCTTTTTCAGCAGCGCGCTGGCCGCGGCTTGCGCGTAGCCGCCGCCGGAACCCATGGCGATCAGGCCATCTTCAGGTTCGACCACGTCACCGTTGCCGGTGATGATCAGCGAGGCATCTTTGTTGGCGACTGCGAGCATGGCTTCGAGGCGGCTCAGGGAACGGTCGGTGCGCCATTCTTTGGCGAGTTCGACGGCGGCGCGCACCAAGTGGCCCTGATGTTTTTCAAGCTGGCCTTCGAAACGTTCGAAGAGGGTAAAGGCGTCGGCGGTGGCACCGGCAAAACCGGCGATGACCTGACCGTGGTACAGGCGACGAACTTTTTTCGCGTTGCCTTTCATCACGGTATTGCCGAGAGAAACCTGGCCGTCGCCGCCCATGACGACTTTGCCGTGACGGCGGACTGAAACGATGGTGGTCAAGGGAAGAGTCTCCACACAGCGGGGCGAAAGTGCCTTATGCCCATTCATATGGGGGTGCTGGAGAGGATTTCAACCGTAGCGCGGGAGAGGAGACGAGCGGCGTGTTGCACCTGATCATTCCCACGCTCTGCGTGGGAATGCAGCCCGGGACGCTCCGCGTCCCTTCACTGCTGGGACGCAGAGCGTCCCTTGAGGCATTCCCACGCAGAGCGTGGGAACGATCGGCGGTGATCAGCGGCTTTGGCGTTGTTGTAACAACAGGTTGCTGAAACCGGCGCCGGCCAGTTGTTTCTGCGCGGTGGTCAGTTGTTCGCGGTTGCTGAACGGGCCGACCAGAACGCGATACCAGGTTTCATCCTTCACCGTGCCGGACTCAACCGCCACCGCCTGACCGAGCAGAATGATCTGCGCGCGAACCTTGTCAGCATCCGTCTCTTTGCGGAACGAACCGGCCTGCAAGAAAAACTTGGTCACCGGCGCCGCTTTGCTCACGGGTGGCGCTGGCGGTGGGGTGATCCCGGCCAGGGCTGCCTGAGCGCGCGCGGTGTCGATCTTCGCCGCTTCCGCAGGCGTGACCGGCGTGGTCGGGACGGTTGGCACTTGCGGCGTCGGCAGAGTCTTCTCCGGCACAGCGTCCGGCGGCACGATCACTTCCGATTCCGGCAGCAGGGTGTAGAAGTCGTACTTCGGCTTCACAGGCTGGGTCGGGCTCGGCGGGGTCTTGTTGGCCTCGGCGATCTTCGACGCTTTCTGCTGTTGCGCTTGCTCGACCTTCTCACGCTTGACCGTGTCGCTGCCCTTGCCCGGCTCCAGCTTCATCAGAAACACGATGAACGCGCCGACCGTCAGGCCGATGGCCATCCACAGCCAACCCGGAATCGGTTGCTTCGCAGGAGCTTGGTAACGGCTGGCGCCACGCTTGGGTGCAGGTTTTTTCTTGGCAGCCAACTTACATACGCTCCAGAGTTTCCAGACCCAACAGCTCCAGGCCTTGCTTGAGGGTGCGACCGGTCAGCGCGGCCAGACGCAGACGGCTCTGCATCTGGGCTGGCGTTTCGGCGGCGAGGATCGGGCAGTTCTCGTAGAAGCTGGAGAACAGACCGGCAACGTCGTACAGGTAGGTGCAGAGAATGTGCGGCGTGCCTTTGTCTGACACGTTGTTCAGCACTTCGCCGAACTGCGCCAGTTTTGCTGCCAGCTCTTGCTCGTGCGCAGCTTCCAGCACGATCTGGCCGTCGACTTCGCTGAAGTCCTTGCCCAGTTTGCGGAATACACCGGCAACGCGGGTGTACGCATACAGCAGGTACGGCGCGGTGTTGCCTTCGAAATTCAGCATCAGGTCGAAGTTGAAGCTGTAGTCGCTGGTGCGGTGCTTGGACAGGTCAGCGTATTTCACCGCGCCGATGCCGACGACTTTGGCGATGTTGCGCAGTTCGTCTTCGGCCAGTGTCGGGTTCTTCTCTTTCACCAGGCTGTAAGCGCGTTCCTGCGCCTCGGTCAGCAGGTCGATCAGCTTCACGGTGCCACCGTCACGGGTCTTGAACGGACGGCCATCGGCGCCGTTCATGGTGCCGAAGCCCATGTGTTCCATCTCCATCGGATGGGTGACGAAACCGGCCTTGCGCGCCACGGCGAAGACTTGCTGGAAGTGCAGGGCCTGACGCTGGTCGACGAAGTACAGCGCGCGATCGGCTTTCAGCTTGCCGCTGCGGTAGCGCACAGCAGCAAGGTCAGTGGTGGCGTACAGGTAGCCGCCATCAGCCTTGACGATGATCACCGGCAGCGGGTCGCCGTCGGCATTCTTGAATTCGTCGAGGAACACGCACTGCGCGCCGTTGCTTTCGACCAACATGCCAGCGGCTTTCAAGTCGTTGACCACATTGATCAGGTCGTCGTTGTAGGCGCTTTCGCCCATCACGTCGGCCATGGTCAGTTTGACGTTGAGCAGTTCGTAGATCTTCTGGCAGTGCGACAGCGAGATGTCCTTGAACTTGGTCCACAGCGCCAGGCACTCGGCATCACCGGCCTGCAGCTTGACCACCAGACCACGGGCGCGGTCGGCGAATTCTTCGGATTCATCGAAACGCTGCTTGGCGGCGCGGTAGAAGTTTTCCAGATCGGACAGCTCGTCGCTGGTGATCGGGTTTTCCTGCAGATACGCCATCAACATGCCGAACTGGGTGCCCCAGTCGCCGACGTGGTTCTGACGGATCACTTCGTCGCCGAGGAACTCGAGGACGCGGGCCACGCCGTCGCCAATGATGGTCGAGCGCAAGTGGCCGACGTGCATCTCTTTGGCCAGGTTCGGTGCCGACAGGTCGACCACGGTGCGTTGCGCCGGGCCAGCCTTGCGCACGCCAACGTTAGCGTCGGCCAGTGCGGCGTCGAGGCGCGAAGCCAAAGCCTGGGTGTTCTGGAAAAAATTGATGAAGCCCGGGCCAGCGATTTCGGCTTTGGTGACGTTCTCGTCAGCCGGCAGCGCGGCGATGATTTTTTCCGCCAGATCGCGCGGCTTCATGCCCGCAGGCTTGGCCAGCATCATGGCGATGTTGCTGGCGAAATCGCCGTGAGTCTTGTCGCGGGCGTTCTCCACCTGGATCGCCGGCGACAGGCCTTCAGGCAACACACCTTCGTTGACGAGTTGGGTGAGGGCTTGTTGGATCAGCTGGCGAATGGTGTCTTTCATGGTCTTCTCTTTCGACCGCAAGCGCGGCGGGCGCATCGATGCGCGGGTGGAAAAACTGGGCATTATCCGTTGCGAAGACGGGCTTGCCAACCTTAGCAGGCAGGATGTGGATATGTGGTGACATTAAAAGCAAAAGATCGCAGCCTGCGGCAGCTCCTACACAGAATTTCGCATTTTCCTGTAGGAGCTGCCGAAGGCTGCGATCTTTTGATCTTCAATACAAATCGACGGGATCGACATCCAACGACCAGCGCACCGCCCGCCCACTCGGCATCTGCTCCAGCACCAGCAGCCAACTGGCCAGCAATCGATGCAGCGGTGCCCGCGCCGTCGCCTGTAACAAAAGCTGCGCACGATAACGTCCGGCACGGCGTTCCATCGGCGCCGGCACGGGTCCAAGCAGTTCGATACCGGTCAAATTCTGCTCAACCAGCAAGCGCTCCGCCGCGCTGCACGCCTCATCGAGAAAACCTTCTGCCTGTCCCGGTTTGTGCGCTTCGGCGCGCAGCAGCGCCAGATGCGCAAACGGTGGCAGCCCGGCGGCGCGACGCTCGCTCAAGGCCTGCTCGGCAAAGGCAAAATAACCCTGCTCGGTGAGTTGCACCAATAAAGGATGGTCAGCCAAGTGCGTCTGGATGATCACCTTGCCCGGCTCTTCCGCACGCCCTGCACGTCCGGCGACCTGCACGATCAACTGCGCCATGCGCTCGCTGGCGCGGAAATCACCGGAGAACAAACCGCCGTCGGCATCCAGAATCGACACCAGCGTCACCCGCGGAAAGTGGTGACCTTTGGCCAACATCTGCGTGCCGACCAGAATGCACGGCTGGCCTTTCTGAATTGTCGCGAACAGCTGATTCATCGCGTCCTTGCGCGAAGTACTGTCACGGTCGACGCGCAGCACCGGATAGTCGGGAAACAGAATCGCCAGCCGTTCCTCGGCGCGCTCGGTGCCCGCGCCGACCGGGCGCAGATCGACCTTGTTGCACTTCGGGCACTGGCGCGGCGTGCGCTCGACGTTGCCACAGTGATGACAGCGCAACTCGCCATAGCGCTGGTGCACGGTCATCCGCGCATCGCAGCGCGAGCATTCGGACATCCAGCCGCAATCGTGGCAGAGCAGCGTCGGCGCAAAACCGCGTCGGTTAAGGAACACCAGCACTTGCTGGCCGGCCGCCAGGGTCTGACCGATGGCTTGTTGCATCGGCCCGGAAATGCCGCTGTCCAGCGGACGGCTTTTCACGTCCAGACGCAGGAAGCGCGGCTGCTTGGCGCCGCCGGCCCGCTCGTTCAGGCGCAGTAGGCCGTAGCGACCGGTGTAAGCGTTGTGCAGGCTCTCCAGCGATGGCGTCGCGGACCCCAGTACGATCGGGATGTTTTCCTGGCGAGCGCGCACCAGCGCCAGATCGCGAGCGTGATAGCGCAAGCCTTCCTGCTGTTTATACGAACCGTCGTGCTCTTCGTCGATGATGATCAGCCCGGGATTTTTCATCGGCGTGAACAGCGCCGAACGCGTGCCGATAATGATGTCGGCCTCGCCATCACGGGCGGCGAGCCAGGCGTCGAGGCGCTCGCGATCATTGACCGCCGAGTGCAGCAAGGCGATGCGGGCATTGAAGCGCTGTTCGAAACGCGCCAGGGTCTGCGGGCCGAGATTGATCTCGGGGATCAGCACCAGCGCCTGCTTGCCGGCTTCGAGGGTTTCGCGGATCAACTGCAAATAGACTTCGGTCTTGCCGCTGCCGGTTACGCCGGCCAGCAAGAACGCGTGATAACTGTCGAAGCCGGCACGGATCGCTTCGTACGCGGCGCGTTGCTCGCTGTTGAGCGGCAGTTCCGGTTGCGCCAGCCAGTGTTCGTGGCGCACGCCCGGCGCGTGGCGGCGGATCTCGACCTGCACCAGACCTTTGGCCAGGAGCAGATCGAGGCTGTCCTTGCTCAGCATCAGTTTGCTCAGCAATTGATGGGCGACCCCGTGCGGATGCTGGGCCAGGGTCGCCAACGCCTCACGCTGGCGCGGTGCGCGGGCGACGCGCGGATCATCGAGGCTTGCGCCGGGGGTGATCGACCAGAAACGCTCTTGCCGGGCCTCGGCCAGTTCGCCCTGGCGCAAC
Organism: Pseudomonas sp. PB106; assembly: GCF_009764645.1. Lineage (GTDB taxonomy): Bacteria > Pseudomonadota > Gammaproteobacteria > Pseudomonadales > Pseudomonadaceae > Aquipseudomonas. The sequence goes on along the minus strand of NZ_RWIM01000101.1, from coordinate 21,938 downwards.
AGCACCGGCAACGCCCAGCTCAAAGTGTCGCCGAGGCTGTGCTGGTAATACTGCGACGTCCACAGGCACAGCTTGAACAGCGCGGGCGGCAACGGCGGCGTGTCATCGAGCAGGGCCAGCGCCGGTTTGAGTTTTTCCGCCGGCACTTCGCTGGTGTCGGTGACCTCGACCAGAATCCCGATCATTTCGCGCCGGCCGAACGGCACCCGCAGGCGCATGCCCGGCTGCAATTGCTCGCGCCGCACCCCGGCCGGCGCTCGATAGTCGAACAGGCGGCGCAGGGGCGAAGGCAGGGCAAGGCGCAGAATGGCGTCGGGCACGCGGGGGGATCTCTATAAACGCAAAAGAAGGGTTGAGCGCATATCAATTGTGGGAGCGAGCTTGCTCGCGAAGACGGCGTATCAGGCGCTTAAACATTGACTGACACAACGCATTCGCGAGCAAGCTCGCTCCCACAGGGGATGCGTCCAAGGCCGGGAGCCTAGCAGACGGTCGGTCTCGGTGACAGCTTGCGTGATTGAAAAGGTCTGGTAGAATCCGCGGCCTAATTACGTGCGGTATTCAACAATAGTGTTGGGTGGCGGCACGCTAGCCTGAGGAATACACCATGAAAGCTGATATCCATCCAGAATACCCAGTCATTGCTGTTACCTGCAGCTGTGGCAACAAGTTCGAAACCCGTTCGACTTTCGGCAAAGCCATGCCAATCGACGTGTGCAACGAATGCCACCCGTTCTACACCGGTAAGCAGAAGACTCTGGACACCGGTGGTCGCGTTCAGAAGTTCGCAGACCGTTTCGGTGCTTTCGGCAAGAAACCTGCTGCAGAGTAAGGTTGAAGGGCCCGGTGGGCTTTTCCTCGTTGCTGAAAAAGGCGTCCCTCGCGGGCGCCTTTTTTGTGTCTGCGATTTGGCTGTCCGGCGCGCAGGCCTTCTGCCCGGCGCCTGCGCAGTTGACTAGCGTTGCGGTGCAGCGCGTGGTCGATGGCGACACCCTGCGCCTGAGCGACGGTCGCAGCGTACGCATGATCGGCCTCAATACGCCTGAGCTGGGCAAGCAGGGTCGCAGCGACGAACCGTTCGCGGTGGCGGCGCGCCAACGTCTGCAAGCCTTGGTCGATGCCAGCGGCGGACGTGTCGGTTTGCGCCCCGGCAAGCAAGCCAAAGACCATTACGGTCGTACGCTCGCGCATGTTTACAGTGCCAGCGGCGCCAATCTCGAAGCGCAAATGCTCGCCGATGGCCTCGGTTTTCAGGTCGCGGTGGCGCCGAATGTCGATCTGGTCGCCTGCCAGCAAGCTGCCGAACGCAGTGCGCGACAGGCACGCCGGGGGCTTTGGCGGCAAACGTCTGTACTGAAAGCGGAGCAGATCCAGCGCTCGGGCTTCGCCGTGGTCAGTGGGCGTGTGAGCAAGGTGCAACGCAATCGCGGCGGAATCTGGATCGAGTTGCAGGACTCGCTTGTATTGCGCGTTGCACCCAATCTGGTCGGACAATTCGACAATGCCCGCTTGCAAGCGCTAAAGGGCAAGCAGATCGAGGCGCGCGGCTGGATTGTCGATCGTTCACGTCGGGGTGGCTTGGAACAGGGTCAGCCACGCTGGCTACTTCCGCTGACAGATCCTTCGATGTTGCAAAGCGCCCGCTGAATAAAAATTGTAGACATTTTTTATGTCGATTGTGAACAGTCCAGCCCTTGTGCGCCGTGGCTCTTGGCCCAAAGTCGTAGGGCAGGGCGCTTGACAGGGGTGACCGCTCAGTCTTGTGGGGACTTTGCGAGGCGCGTATCCTCGCTGACCAGTCTGTCCAACAGTAAAAAGCGGAATGCCAAAATGTCTGATCTGAAAACTGCCGCTCTCGAATATCATGCCAATCCTCGTCCAGGGAAGCTGAGTGTCGAGCTCACCAAGGCCACTGCTACCGCTCGCGACTTGTCGCTGGCCTACAGCCCCGGCGTAGCTGAACCAGTGCGTGAGATCGCTCGCGATCCTGAACTGGCCTACAAATACACCGGCAAGGGCAACCTGGTTGCAGTCATTTCCGATGGCACCGCGATTCTCGGCCTGGGTAACCTCGGCCCGTTGGCGTCCAAGCCAGTGATGGAAGGTAAAGGCGTGCTGTTCAAGCGCTTCGCCGGCATCGACGTTTTCGACATCGAAGTCGACTCCGAAAGCCCGCAAGCCTTCATCGACACCGTTAAGCGTATCTCCATCACCTTCGGTGGCATCAACCTGGAAGACATCAAGGCACCTGAGTGCTTTGAGATCGAACGCGCTCTGATCGAGCAGTGCGACATTCCGGTATTCCACGATGACCAGCACGGCACCGCAATCGTGACCGCTGCCGGCATGATCAACGCCCTGGAAATCGCTGGCAAAACCCTGCCGGAAGCGAAAATCGTCTGCTTGGGCGCCGGCGCTGCGGCCATCTCCTGCATGAAACTGCTGGTGAGCATGGGCGCACGCATCGAAAACATCTTCATGGTTGACCGTACCGGCGTGATCCACTCCGGCCGTGACGACCTGAACCAGTACAAAGCGGTATTCGCTCACGCCACCGAGAAGCGCAGCCTGGCTGACGCACTGGCAGGCGCTGACGTGTTCGTCGGTTTGTCCGGCCCGAACCTGCTGAGCGCTGAAGGCCTGCTGTCGATGGCGGCCAACCCGATCGTGTTCGCCTGCTCGAACCCGGATCCGGAAATCTCCCCGGAGCTGGCACACGCCACCCGTAACGACGTGATCATGGCCACCGGCCGTTCGGACTACCCGAACCAGGTCAACAACGTACTGGGCTTCCCGTTCATCTTCCGTGGTGCCCTGGACGTTCGCGCCAAGCGCATCAACGAAGAAATGAAAGTGGCTGCCGCCAACGCCCTGCGTGAGCTGGCCAAGCTGCCTGTGCCACAGGACGTGTGCGACGCCTACGGTGGCGCTCCGCTGGAATTCGGCCGTGAATACATCATTCCGAAGCCAATGGACAAGCGTCTGATCACCCTGATCTCCGACGCTGTGGCCAAAGCGGCAATCGAGACCGGCGTGGCAACCCTGCCGTATCCGAAGAACTACCCGCTGAAAAGCGTGGATGACGTGTTCAACGGCTAAGCCGTTGTAGCGCTTCAACCTAAAGCCCCGGCTCGTGAGAGTCGGGGCTTTTTTGTGGCTGAGGGTTTTGTGTTGCTCTGCCGGGCCTCTTCGCGAGCAAGCTCGCTCCCACAGTGATTGCGTTGTGCCTCACGTTAGTGAACACCCCAGAACCCTGTGGGAGCGAGCTTGCTCGCGAAGGCGCCGGGTCAGTCAGCACATAGACTGGCAGGTGTAAAAAAGCCCCGCACTTCAATCGAAGGCGGGGCTTTTCAATACCGCTGGATCAGAACAGATCGATCGGTGCCTGCTCATCCGCCGGCAGCGGGCTGCCCGGTGCCGTGCCGTTGCCCAGCTCGTTCACCGACGGTGGCGTGTCTTCCGACTTGAACAGCTCGAAGTACGCGCCCGGTGTGCTCGGCGTCGCCGCACGGCCGCTGACCGGGTCCACGCGCAGGCTCAGCAAGCCTTCCGGCTCAGGCTGAACATGCGGCGGCTTGTCTTTCAGTGCAGCCGACATGTAGTTCATCCAGATCGGCAGTGCCACCGTGCCGCCGAACTCGCGACGACCGAGGCTTTCCGGCTGGTCGAAACCGGTCCAAACCGTGGTCACGTAATCGGCGTTGTAACCGGAGAACCACGCATCTTTCGATTCGTTGGTGGTACCGGTTTTGCCAGCGATGTCGCTGCGACCCATGGCCAATGCGCGACGGCCGGTGCCGAGCTTGATCACGTCCTGCAGCATGCTGTTGAGGATGTACGTGGTACGACCATCGACGATCCGCTCAGCCACCGCCGGCGCTTGCGGTACGGCGGCGTTGCCCGGTGCTTCACCCGGAACCGGAGCAGCATCGACCGTGAACAATTGAGCGTCCGGCGCAGCGATACCGTCCGTCGCCGAACCACCCTGTGGCACGGTCGGCGGATTGGCGACGAACAGCGTGTCACCGTTGCGGCTTTCGATCTTGTCGATGATGTACGGGGTGATCTTGTAGCCGCCGTTGGCGAACGTGCTCCAACCGGTGGCGATCTCCATTGGCGTCAGGGTTGCAGTGCCCAGCGCCAGCGACAGGTTTGGCGGCAGGTCCTGCTTGTTGAAGCCGAAGCGGGTGATGTAGTCGATGGTCTTGCCCACGCCCATCGCCTGCAGCAAGCGGATCGACACCAGGTTGCGCGACTTGTAGAGCGCTTCACGCAGACGGATTGGGCCGAGGAAGGTGTTGGTGTCGTTCTTCGGACGCCAGACTTTGTCCAGGTACTCGTCGACGAACACGATCGGCGCGTCGTTGACCAGCGTGGCGGCGGTGTAGCCGCTGTCCAGCGCGGCGCTGTAGACGAACGGCTTGAAGCTCGAGCCCGGCTGACGCTTGGCCTGCATGGCGCGGTTGTAGTTGCTCTGCTCGAAGGCAAAACCGCCGACCAGCGAGCGGATCGCACCGTTCTGCGGGTCCAGCGACACCAGCGCCCCTTGTGCCTGCGGGATCTGGCTGAACTTCAGTGAATTGTCTTTCTGACGCTGGACACGAACCAGATCACCGACCGCCGCAACATCCGACGGCTGACGCGGATTGGCGCCCATGCTGTTGGTGTTGAGGAATGGACGCGCCCATTTCATGGTGTCCCAGGCGACGTGCTCTTCGCCGGTGCGGGTCAGCACTTGCAGGCCGTTCTTGTCGACCTGCGTGACGATGGCCGGCTCGAGGCTGCTGATCGTGCGTTGCTTGGTCAGCTCACTGGCCCACGCTTCACGGGTCTTGCCCGGCAGACGCGACTCAGGGCCACGGTAGCCGTGACGCTGATCGTAGGTCATCAAACCTTCGTGCAGCGCGGTGTTGGCCATTTCCTGCAGATTGCTCGGCACTGTGGTAGTGACGCGGAAACCTTCGGTGTAAGCCTCGCTGCCATAGCGACCGACCATTTCGGCGCGGGCCATTTCGGCGATGTACGGTGCGTTCACTTCTGGTGTAGGCACGTGATAGCTGGCGTTCAGCGGCTCGTTGATCGCAGCGGTGTAATCCGCCTCGGTGATCTTGCCGAGCTTGTACATGCGCCCGAGAATCCAGTCACGACGTTCTTTGCTGCGCGCCGGGTTGGCCAGCGGGTTGAAGCGCGACGGTGCTTTCGGCAGACCAGCGATCATCGCCATCTGCGCCAGGCTGATGTCACGGATCGACTTGCCGTAATACACCTGCGCCGCCGCCTCAATGCCATAGGCGCGGTTGCCCAGATAAATCTTGTTTACGTACAGCTCAAGGATTTCGTCCTTGGTCAGCTGCCGTTCGATCTGCAGGGCCAGAAGAATTTCGGTGGTTTTGCGCGAGAAGCTGCGTTCGCTGGTGAGGAAGAAGTTCTTCGCCACCTGCATGGTAATGGTGCTGCCGCCGGACTGAATGTGTCCGCTTTTTACCAATTGGGTCGCGGCGCGCATCAGGCTGCTCGGATCGACGCCATAGTGGTTGGCGAAATTGTCGTCTTCAGCACTTAGTAACGCATTAATGAAATTGGGGGGAATGTCGGCGAAACGGATCGGCGTACGGCGCATTTCGCCAAACTCTGCGATCAACTTGTTATCGCTGGAGTACACGCGCAGGGGAATCTGCAACTGAATGCTTCTCAGCGCCTCCACAGACGGCAAACCCGGACTAAGGTAAAGAAACGCGCCGCTGAGACCTAAAAGCAGTCCGCAGAAAACGGCGACGATGGACCAACCGAAAAATTTCAGCAGACGAATCAAGGCGTTTGAACATCCAGGGCAAAGAATGAATTTGGCGACGGGGTTCCGGCTACACACAGAACAGTCCGCGCTGGCAGTAAAAAGCGGAAAAAAACGCTGGGCATTATAAGCACTTTTCCGTCGGAGGCGTCATTTGCGCTTCTGTCAAGACGGGATGAAGGAACGCAATGCGTATTACAGAGTCCGTAACTCACGGAAAGTCATAGGGAATTGGTAGTGCTGGGACTCTTCAATAAAAAGACCAATACGTTACTGGGGATCGACATCAGCTCCACCTCGGTGAAGCTGCTGGAACTGAGCCGTCAGGGCGATCGCTACCGGGTCGAGGCGTACGCGGTGGAGCCATTGCCGGCGAACGCCGTGGTCGAGAAAAACATCGCTGAGCTCGAAGGCGTCGGTCAGGCCCTCAGTCGGGTGCTGGTCAAGGCTCGCACAGGGCTGAAAAGCGTGGCGGTCGCGGTGGCCGGTTCCGCGGTGATCACCAAGATCATCGAAATGGATGCCGGACTGTCCGACGACGAGCTGGAAAACCAGCTCAAGATCGAAGCCGACCAATACATTCCCTATCCGCTGGACGAAGTCGCCATCGACTTCGAAGTCCAAGGCGTTTCGCCGCGCAACCCGGAGCGGGTCAATGTGTTGCTGGCCGCCTGCCGCAAGGAAAACGTCGAAGTCCGCGAAGCCGCACTGGCACTGGCCGGGCTGACGGCGCGCGTGGTCGATGTCGAGGCTTACGCGCTGGAACGGTCATTCAGTTTGCTGGCGACGCAACTGGCGGCCTCTCAGGAGCGCCTCACCGTCGCGGTTGTCGACATCGGCGCGACCATGACCACCCTCAGCGTCCTGCACAACGGCAAGATCATCTACACCCGCGAACAACTGTTCGGTGGCCGGCAACTGACCGAGGAAATCCAGCGCCGTTATGGCCTGACCATCGAGCAGGCGGGATTGGCGAAAAAGCAGGGCGGCTTGCCCGACGATTACGTCGCCGAGGTTCTGCAGCCGTTTCGCGAGGCGCTGGTGCAGCAGGTATCGCGTTCGTTGCAGTTTTTCTTCGCGTCCGGGCAATACAACGCCGTCGATCACATTCTGCTCGCCGGCGGCACGGCGTCGGTACCGGGGCTGGACCGGCTGATCGAGCAACGCCTGAATACACCGACCCAAGTGGCCAATCCGTTTTCCAACATGGCCCTGAGCAGCAAGGTCAACGCTGGGGCGCTGGCGAGTGATGCGCCGGCCCTGATGATCGCCTGCGGGCTCGCGCTCAGGAGTTTCGACTGATGGCGCGGATCAACCTTCTACCTTGGCGCGAGGAGCGTCGCGAAGAGCGGCGCAAACGCTTCCTGCTGGCGCTGATCGGCGTGGTGGTCGGCTCGATCGGCGCGGTTTTGATCGCTGACCAGGTCTACAGTTCTGCAATCCAGCGACAGATGGCGCGCAACGATTACATCGGCAAGCAGATCGCCGTCGTCGATGAGCGAATCAAGCAGATCAGCGAGCTCAAGGCCCATCGCCAGCAGCTGGTCGAGCGCATGCGCATCATCCAGGACCTACAGGGCAATCGGCAGATCAGCGGGCGGATTTTCGATCAACTGGCGCGCACGCTGCCCGACGGTGTGTATTTCACCGACGTGAAGATGAGCGGCAAAACCCTGTCGATCAGCGGTGCGGCGGAATCGAATAACCGTGTCTCCGAGCTGATGCGCAATCTGGACGCTTCCGACTGGTTCGATGCACCGAGCCTTAACGAAGTGAAGGCGACGACCGCCGGTCAAGTGGATCAGGCCAACACGTTTGAGCTGACCGTTCGTCAGACTCAGCCGAAGACCCTGGAGGACGACCAATGAAGCCGTCCGAGTGGCTGGAGAGCCTGCGCAACATTGACTTCAATGATCTTGATACCAACAACATCGGCTCCTGGCCGGCTGCGGTAAAAGCCATTGCCGGTGCCCTGCTCATGGCTCTGGTCCTGGGGCTTGGCTACAACTTTTTCATCAGCGATCTGGAAAATCAGCTCGATGCCAAGCGCGAAGAGGAGGCCACACTCAAGGAGCAATTCGCCAGCAAGGCGCATCTGTCGGCCAATCTGGAGCTGTACACCCAGCAAATGAAAGAGATGGAAAACTCTTTCGGCGTGCTGCTGCGGCAACTGCCCAGTGACACCGAAGTGCCGGGTCTGCTCGAGGACATCACCCGTACAGGTCTGGGCAGCGGGCTGGAGTTCGAAGAGATCAAACTGCTGCCGGAAGTAACCCAGCCGTTCTACATCGAACTGCCGATCCAGATCACCGTGACTGGCGCCTATCACGACCTCGCCACCTTCGTCAGCGGCGTGGCCGGGCTGCCGCGAATCGTGACGTTGCATGATTTCGAACTGGCGCCGATCAGCCCTGAGAGCGGGCCGAAACTGCGCATGAGCATTCTTGCCAAGACGTATCGCTATAACGACAAGGGGCTGCAGAAATGACCCTGATTCGTTATTTCGCCTTGGCGATGGCGCTGTTTGCGCTCAGTGGTTGTGGGGGCAGCGATGATTTCAGCGACCTCGATGCCTACATGAACGAAGTGCGCCTGCGACCGGCGGGCAAAATTGAACCAACCCCGACATTTCGGTCTTACCCGACATTCACTTACAGCGCGGCCAATCTGCGCAGTCCGTTTTCGCGGCAGGTGCGCGTCGATCTGGCTGGGCAGAAACACGGCTCGCGCAGCGTCAAACCCGACCCCAACCGGGTCAAGCAATACCTCGAAGTTTTCAATATCGAGCAGTTCGAGATGGTCGGCACGATCTCCAATGTTTCCGGGTCGTTTGCGCTGTTGCGCGGGGCGGGCGGGGTGCATCGGCTGAAAGTCGGCGATTACCTGGGGCGCAACGATGGGCGCATTGTTGCCATCAGCGCCACTCAGGTCGATGTGGTCGAAATCGTGCCGGACGGCCAGGGCGCCTGGCTGGAGCGCCCGCGCACCATTCCTTTGAAAGAGCATTCATAGTGGAAGTCGAACAATGAACAGGATTTTCTCCACCCTCGGTTTTTCGCTATGGATAGCGCTGATGTCGCCGGTGGTAATTGCGGCCAACCTGAAGACGCTGGACGTCGCGGCGTTACCGGGGGATCGCGTCGAGCTGAAACTGTCCTTCGATGGCCCGCCGCCGCAGCCCAAGGGTTACACCACCGAGTCGCCGGCGCGGATTGCCCTCGACCTGCCGGGTGTTGCCAGTCAGTTGGCCAGCAAGAACCTCGATCTGGGCAGCGGCAATGCCCGCACGGCCACCGTGGTTGAAGCGAAGGACCGGACGCGCCTGATCGTCAGCCTCACACAGCTTTCGCAGTACAGCACACGTGTTGAAGGCAACAATCTGTTCGTGGTTGTTGGGCAGGGTGCGCCAGTCGCTGCGCCGCGTCCGGCCGTTGCGCCGCGCGCCACTGCGGCGGCAGCGGCTCCGGTCAAGGCATTCGTGCCGACCAGTCGGGCCATTCGCGGCGTCGACTTCCAGCGCGGCACGGCGGGCGAGGGCAATGTCGTCATCGATCTGTCCGACCCGACCATTGCCCCGGATATTCAGGAGCATGACGGCAAGATCATTCTCAGCTTCACCCGCACGCAACTGCCGGAGAAGCTGCGGGTACGCCTCGACGTCAAGGATTTCGCCACCCCGGTGCAGTTCGTCAATGCCGGCGTGAGCGGTGATCGCACGGTTATTACTGTCGAACCCAGCGGCACTTATGAATACTCAACCTTCCAGACCGACAACAAGCTGACCGTCAGCATCCGTCCGATGACGGTCGACGACCTGCAAAAGCGCAATGCCGATCGCAACAACTATGTCGGCGAAAAGCTTTCGCTGAATTTCCAGGACATCGACGTACGTTCGGTGCTGCAACTGATCGCCGACTTCACCAACCTCAATCTGGTTGCCAGCGATACGGTGCAGGGCGGCATCACGTTGCGCCTGCAAAACGTGCCGTGGGATCAGGCGCTGGATCTGGTGTTGAAAACCAAGGGGCTGGATAAACGCAAGATCGGCAATGTCCTGCTGGTCGCGCCGGCTGACGAGATCGCTGCTCGCGAACGCCAGGAACTGGAATCGCAAAAGCAGATCGCCGAACTGGCGCCGCTGCGTCGTGAACTGCTGCAGGTGAATTACGCCAAAGCCGCAGACATCGCCAAGCTGTTCCAGTCAGTGACCAGTGCTGAGGCGAAAATCGACGAGCGTGGCTCGATCACTGTCGATGAGCGGACCAACAACATCATCGCCTACCAGACCCAGGATCGCCTCGACGAACTACGGCGCATCGTGGCGCAACTGGATATTCCGGTGCGCCAGGTGATGATCGAGGCACGCATCGTTGAGGCCAACGTCGATTACGACAAGAGCCTCGGCGTGCGTTGGGGCGGTTCGGTGCAGAACAAAGGCAACTGGAACACCTCCGGGGTCAGCAACGGTTCGTCGACCACCATCGGCACGCCGGGCAGCACCAGCACCAACTCACCGTTCGTCGATATGGGCACCGTCAATAACACCTCGGGGATCGGCATCGCCTTCATTACCGACAATGTCTTGCTCGATCTGGAGCTGACGGCCATGGAAAAAACCGGCAACGGCGAAATCGTATCCCAGCCGAAAGTCGTCACCTCGGACAAAGAGACCGCGAAAATCCTCAAGGGCACCGAGATTCCGTATCAGGAAGCCAGCTCCAGCGGTGCCACTTCGGTGTCGTTCAAAGAGGCTTCGCTGTCGCTGGAAGTGACGCCGCAGATCACCCCCGATAACCGCATCATCATGGAGGTCAAGGTCACCAAGGACGAACCGGATTACCTGAACAAAGTGCAGGATGTGCCGCCGATCAAGAAAAACGAGGTGAACGCCAAGGTGCTGGTCAACGATGGCGAAACCATCGTGATTGGCGGTGTTTTCTCAAATACTCAAAGCAAGGTCGTAGATAAGGTGCCATTTCTTGGCGATGTGCCGTATCTTGGCCGCCTTTTCCGGCGTGATGTGGTTTCGGAGAAAAAATCCGAGCTGCTGGTGTTTCTCACTCCGCGTATCATGAACAATCAGGCGATTGCTGTGAGTCATTGATTCTGTGCGAAATTTGATTCTTGTAGGACCGATGGGCGCTGGTAAAAGCACCATCGGCCGGTTGCTGGCCAAAGAGCTGCGCCTGCCGTTCAAAGATTCCGACAAGGAAATTGAACTGCGCACGGGCGCCAATATCCCGTGGATCTTCGACAAAGAAGGCGAGCCGGGCTTTCGTGACCGTGAGCAGGCGATGATCGCCGAGCTTTGCGCGTTTGACGGCGTGGTTCTGGCGACCGGCGGTGGCGCAGTCATGCGCGATGCCAATCGCAAGGCCCTGCACGAGGGCGGACGAGTGGTGTATCTGCACGCGTCTGTGGAGCAGCAGGTCGGTCGCACTTCGCGCGACCGCAATCGGCCGTTGCTGCGTACTGCCGATCCAGCGAAAACCCTGCGTGACTTGCTCGCCATCCGCGATCCGCTTTATCGGGAAATTGCCGATCTCGTCGTGGAAACCGACGAACGGCCGCCACGCATGGTGGTGCTCGACATTCTCGATCGTCTGGCGCAGCTTCCACCCCGTTAAAGCATCGCTCGAAATGCGCTATCCTCGGCGTCCTGTCACAACCCACTGAGGTTGTGGCGGATGGCGTGCGAGCGGCGTCATACCCGCTACAAGCCGCAGACAACCAATAATTCAGGGCAGGACGCCTGCTTCCATCTTCACTGTGGGGACACATGCAGACACTCAAGGTCGATTTAGGCGAGCGCAGCTACCCGATTCATATTGGCGAAGGTTTGTTGGATCAGCCTGAACTGCTGGCGCCACATATCCATGGGCGGCAGGTGGCAATCATCTCCAACGAGACCGTTGCACCGCTCTATCTCGAACGTCTGACCCGCAGCCTCGCGCAGTTCTCGGTGATCTCGGTGGTTTTGCCGGACGGCGAAGCCTTCAAGAACTGGGAAACCCTGCAACTGATCTTCGACGGTCTGCTGACCGCCCGTCATGATCGCCGCACCACCGTGATCGCCCTCGGCGGCGGTGTGATCGGCGACATGGCCGGCTTCGCAGCGGCCTGTTACCAGCGCGGCGTCGATTTCATCCAGATCCCTACTACTTTGCTGTCTCAGGTCGATTCGTCGGTGGGCGGCAAAACCGGGATCAACCATCCGCTGGGCAAGAACATGGTCGGCGCCTTCTATCAGCCGAACGTGGTGCTTATCGATACGGCGTCCCTGAAAACCCTGCCAGAGCGTGAGCTGTCCGCCGGTCTGGCAGAGGTCATCAAGTACGGTCTGATCTGCGACGAGCCGTTCCTGACCTGGCTCGAAGACAACGTCGACGCCCTGCGCGCACTGGATCAAAAAGCCCTGACTTACGCCATCGAGCGCTCCTGCGCGGCCAAGGCTGCGGTGGTCGGTGCCGATGAAAAGGAAACCGGCGTGCGCGCCACGCTCAATCTCGGCCACACCTTCGGCCACGCCATCGAAACCCACATGGGCTATGGTGTCTGGCTGCATGGTGAAGCGGTCGCGGCGGGCACCGTGATGGCGCTGGAAATGTCCGCGCGTCTGGGCTGGATCAGTGATGAAGAGCGTGATCGCGGCATTCGTCTGTTCCAGCGCGCCGGTCTGCCGGTAGTGCCGCCGGAAGAGATGAGCGAAGCCGATTTTCTTGAACACATGGCAATCGACAAAAAAGTGATCGACGGTCGTCTGCGCCTGGTGCTGCTGCGCCGGATGGGCGAAGCGGTAGTGACCGCCGATTATCCGAAAGAGGTTCTACAGGCCACGCTGGGAGCGGATTACCGCGCCCTGGCTCAGCTTAAAGGTTAATAAGATTCCGATGACTAGTTTGCATGCCGACGAGGCGTTCCTCGGCCATTTCCAGTTAAGTCACGACCCCTTCGCGCCTCGGGTGCCGGGCTTCAAATTCTTCCCGGCCCAGCGCAAACCGGTGCTGGGGCAACTGCACCATTTGGCGCGTTACAGCCAATTGCTGCTGGTGGTCACTGGCCCGCAGGGCAGCGGCAAGACCTTGCTGCGTCAAGCGCTGGTCGCCAGCACCAACAAGCAATCGGTGCAGAGCGTGGTGGTTTCCGCCCGTGGTGCCGGCGATGCTGCTGGCGTCCTGCGCCAAGTGGCTCAGGCATTGAACGTGGCTCAGGCCGAAGTGGGCGCGATTCTGGATCAGGTGGTGCAACTCGCGCTGACCGGCCAGGAAGTCTATCTGCTGGTGGATGACGCCGAGCAGCTCGACGAATCCGCTCTCGAAGCGTTGATGGCGCTGGGGGCCGGTGCACCGGAAGGTCGCCCGCACGTGTTCCTGTTCGGCGAGTCATCGCTGATCGCGCAACTCGAGGCTTTGCACCTCGAGGAAGAGCGCTTCCACGTCATCGAATTGCAGCCGTACACCGAAGAAGAGACCCGCGAGTATCTCGACCAACGGCTCGAAGGTGCGGGCCGTGGTGTCGAACTTTTCACCGCGGATCAGATCTCTGATATTCACGAAAGTGCCGAGGGTTGGCCGGGCAACATCAACCAGGTCGCTCGCGATGCTCTGATCGAAGTCATGATTGCCAGCCGCTCTGCGGTGAAGCGTCCAAGTATGGGGTTCAACATGCCGAAGAAACACGTATTGGCGATTTCCGCCGTCGTTGTGGTCGCGGTCGCCGCCGCCTGGTTGATGCCAGGTCGCAACAAGGCGCCAACCACCGGCGCACCTGCCAATGAACAGGCGCAGTTGCCATTGGGTCAGGGCGCCGCGAACGGGGCTAATCCGTCCGTCGAATTCGCCGGTAACACGCAGCCGATGCCGCTGCCGCTGGTCGGCAACTCGCAGCCGGTCATGCGTGGCCCGTTGGCTGAAGAGGCCGGTGGCATCACTGAAGGCGACGACGGCGTGCCGCTCGAAGGCTCCAGCGCTACGCCGCCTACCGTAACCACTTCCGCGCCACCAGCAGGCGTTCCGGCCGGTCCTGCACCGACACCGGTTCCAGTCCCGGCGGCCAAACCGACTCCAGCGCCAACTCAAGTTGCCACCGCCAAGCCTGCTCCGGCAGCGCCAGCGGCGAAACCGGCCCCAGCGCCAGCCAAGCCAGTTGCTGCGGCCAAACCGGCCGAGAAGCCGGTCACCGTCGCCAAAGCCGCCGGTGGTAGCTGGTACGCCGGTCAACCGACCGGTAACTACGTGGTGCAGATCCTCGGCACCAGCTCGGAAACTGCCGCGCAAAACTTCGTCAAGGAGCAGGGCGGCGAGTACCGTTATTTCAAGAAAGTCCTCAACGGCAAGCCGCTTTACGTGATCACCTACGGCAACTTCGCCAATCGTGATGCAGCCGTTTCTGCCATCAAGGCCTTGCCAGCGAAGGTTCAGGCTGGTAAACCTTGGCCTCGCACTGTCGCCAGCGTCCAACAGGAACTGGCAACAACTCGCTGAAGATTCGGCGGCCTTACCCAGGCCGCCTCTCCAAGCACCTCAAAATTTCTACGAGTGCGCGCTTCCTTCCAGGTCGCGTGCCTTGTGGTGTCTGCGTCACAGTAGTCTTTGAGTCGTTGCGGTCAAAATTAAAAAAGTTTTGACTAGCACAGCATATCGCTTTAAACCTTTCACAAATGCGACATGAATTTGCGACATTTCGTCGTCAAATTTGTGAGCCTCTGTGTCGCTGTGTACAATGACCACCCTTTTGCCCCCGCTAAGCCGGCGTACGTTCGGCGCGGAATGCAAGTGGTTGAATTGAAAAGAAATTTGCCTCGAGAAGAGGCAGCCTGGTGAGAAAGTGTCTATGAAAGCAGGTCTGTACCAACCAGATGAATTCAAGGATAACTGCGGTTTCGGCCTGATAGCCCATATGCAGGGCGAACCCAGTCATACCCTTTTGACAACGGCCATCGAGGCCCTGACCTGCATGACCCACCGCGGTGGGATTAATGCCGACGGCAAGACCGGTGACGGTTGCGGTCTGCTGATTCAAAAGCCTGATGCGTTCCTGCGTGCCATTGCCCAGGAAACCTTCAGCGTCGAGCTGCCCAAGCAATATGCGGTGGGCATGGTCTTCTTCAACCAGGATCCGGCCAAGGCCGAAGCCGCTCGCGAGAACATGAACCGCGAGATCCTCGCTGAAGGCCTGCAGTTGATCGGCTGGCGCAAAGTGCCAATCGACACCAGCGTCCTCGGCCGCCTGGCCCTTGAGCGCCTGCCGCAGATCGAGCAGGTGTACATCGGCGGCGAAGGCCTGAGCGATCAGGACATGGCCGTGAAGCTGTTCAGTGCGCGTCGTCGTTCGTCGGTGTCCAACGCCGTCGACTCCGACCACTACATCTGCAGCTTTTCGCACAAGACCATCATCTATAAAGGCCTGATGATGCCGGCCGATCTGGCCGCGTTTTATCCAGACCTGAGTGATGAGCGCCTGCAAACCGCGATCTGCGTGTTCCACCAGCGCTTCTCCACCAACACCTTGCCGAAATGGCCGCTGGCCCAGCCATTCCGCTTCCTCGCCCACAACGGCGAGATCAACACCATCACCGGTAACCGTAACTGGGCACAGGCCCGTCGGACCAAGTTCAGCAACGATCTGATGGATCTGGAAGAACTCGGCCCGCTGGTCAACCGTGTCGGTTCCGACTCCTCGAGCATGGACAACATGCTGGAGCTGATGGTCACTGGCGGCATCGACCTGTTCCGTGGCGTGCGGATGATCATTCCGCCAGCGTGGCAGAACGTCGAAACCATGGACCCGGATCTGCGTGCGTTCTACGAGTACAACTCGATGCACATGGAACCGTGGGACGGCCCGGCCGGCGTGGTAATGACCGACGGTCGTTACGCGGTGTGCCTGCTCGACCGTAACGGTCTGCGCCCGGCGCGTTGGGTCACCACCACCAACGGTTTCATCACCTTGGCGTCGGAAATCGGCGTGTGGGACTACAAGCCTGAAGATGTAATTGCCAAGGGCCGTGTCGGCCCTGGCCAGATCTTCGCCGTGGACACCGAAACCGGGCAGATCCTCGACACCGATGCGATCGACAACCGTCTGAAATCCCGTCATCCATACAAGCAATGGCTGCGCAAGAATGCCCTGCGCATTCAGGCGACCATGGAAGACAACGACCACGGTTCGGCTTTCTACGACGTCGATCAGCTCAAGCAATACATGAAGATGTATCAGGTCACGTTCGAAGAGCGCGATCAGGTCCTGCGTCCGCTCGGCGAGCAAGGCTACGAAGCCGTGGGCTCGATGGGCGACGACACGCCGATGGCCGTGCTCTCGCAGCGCGTGCGCACGCCGTACGACTATTTCCGCCAGCAGTTCGCGCAGGTGACCAACCCGCCGATCGACCCGCTGCGTGAAGCGATCGTCATGTCGCTGGAAATCTGCCTCGGTGCCGAGCGCAACATTTTCCAGGAATCGCCGGAACACGCCTCGCGCGTGATCCTCAGCTCGCCGGTCATTTCCCCGGCCAAGTGGCGCTCGTTGATGAACCTCGACCGTCCGGGTTTCGAACGGGCGATCATCGACCTCAACTACGACGAAAGCGTCGGCCTCGAAGCGGCGATCCGCAATGTTGCCGATCAGGCTGAAGAAGCCGTGCGTGCCGGTCGTACCCAGATCGTCCTGAGCGACCGCCATATCGCTCCGGGCAAGCTGCCGATTCACGCATCCCTGGCGACCGGTGCGGTGCACCACCGCCTGACCGAAAAAGGCCTGCGTTGCGATTCCAACATCCTCGTTGAAACCGCGACCGCCCGTGACCCGCATCACTTTGCTGTGCTGATCGGTTTCGGCGCCTCGGCGGTCTATCCGTTCCTCGCGTACGAAGTGCTGGGCGACCTGATCCGTACCGGTGAAGTGCTGGGCGACCTCTACGAGGTGTTCAAGAACTACCGCAAAGGCATCACCAAAGGTCTGCTGAAGATCCTTTCGAAGATGGGCATTTCGACCATCGCTTCGTACCGTGGTGCGCAGCTGTTCGAAGCGATCGGCCTGTCCGAAGAAGTCTGCGACCTGAGCTTCCGTGGTGTGCCGAGCCGCATCAAGGGTGCACGTTTCGTCGACATCGAAGCCGAGCAGAAAGCACTCGCCACCGAAGCCTGGAGTCCGCGTAAGCCGATCCAGCAGGGCGGTCTGCTGAAGTTCGTCCACGGTGGCGAATATCACGCTTACAACCCGGACGTGGTCAACACCCTGCAAGCCGCCGTGCAGCAGGGCGACTACGCCAAGTTCAAGGAATACACCTCGCTGGTGGACAACCGTCCGGTGTCGATGATTCGCGATCTGTTCAAGGTCAAGACCCTCGACACGCCGCTGGACATCAGTGAAATCGAACCGCTGGAATCGGTGCTCAAGCGCTTCGACTCCGCCGGTATCTCGCTGGGCGCCTTGTCGCCGGAAGCTCACGAAGCCCTGGCCGAAGCCATGAACCGCCTCGGTGCGCGTTCCAACTCCGGCGAAGGTGGTGAAGATCCGGCGCGTTACGGCACCATCAAGAGCTCGAAAATCAAGCAGGTCGCGACTGGCCGTTTTGGTGTAACCCCGGAATACCTGGTGAACGCCGAAGTGCTGCAGATCAAGGTCGCGCAAGGCGCCAAGCCGGGCGAGGGCGGGCAACTGCCGGGCGGTAAAGTCAATGGGCTGATCGCCAAGCTGCGCTACGCAGTGCCGGGCGTAACGCTGATTTCGCCGCCGCCGCACCACGACATCTACTCGATCGAAGACTTGTCGCAGCTGATTTTTGACCTGAAACAGGTCAACCCGAAGGCGCTGGTTTCGGTCAAGTTGGTAGCCGAAGCAGGCGTCGGCACTATCGCTGCCGGTGTGGCCAAGGCCTATGCGGACTTGATCACCATCTCCGGCTACGACGGTGGCACCGGTGCTTCGCCGCTGACTTCGATCAAATACGCTGGCGCACCGTGGGAACTCGGCCTCGCTGAAACCCACCAGACCCTGCGCGGCAACGACCTGCGCGGCAAAGTCCGGGTGCAGACCGACGGTGGCCTGAAAACCGGCCTCGACGTGATCAAGGCGGCGATTCTCGGCGCTGAAAGCTTCGGCTTCGGTACCGCGCCGATGATCGCGCTGGGCTGCAAATACCTGCGTATCTGCCACCTGAACAACTGCGCCACCGGCGTTGCGACGCAGAACGAGAAGCTGCGTAAAGACCACTACATCGGCACCGTCGACATGGTGGTGAATTTCTTCACCTACGTCGCCGAAGAAACCCGTGAATGGCTGGCCAAGCTCGGCGTGCGCTCCCTGGAAGAGCTGATCGGTCGTACCGATCTGCTGGAAATCCTCGAAGGGCAGACCGCCAAGCAAAACCACCTGGATCTGACGCCGCTGTTGGGCAGCGACCACATCCCGGCGGACAAGCCACAATTCTGCGGCGTTGAGCGCAACCCGCCGTTCGACCAAGGCCTGCTGGCCGAGAAAATGGTCGAGATGGCTTCGTCGGCGATCAACGACATGAGCGGCGCCGAGTTCGACCTGGATATCTGCAACTGCGACCGTTCGATCGGTGCGCGGATCTCCGGCGAAATCGCGCGCAAGCACGGCAACCAAGGGATGGCGAAAGCGCCGATCACCTTCCGCTTCAAGGGTACTGCCGGTCAGAGCTTCGGCGTGTGGAACGCCGGCGGTTTGAACATGTACCTCGAAGGCGACGCCAACGACTACGTCGGCAAAGGCATGACCGGTGGCAAACTGACCATCGTGCCGCCGAAGGGCAGCGTTTATAAGACTCAGGAAAGCGCCATCATCGGCAACACCTGCCTGTACGGCGCGACGGGCGGCAAGCTGTTCGCCGCCGGCACCGCAGGCGAGCGTTTCGCTGTGCGTAACTCCGGTGCCCACACGGTTGTGGAAGGCACTGGCGATCACTGCTGTGAGTACATGACCGGTGGTTTTGTCTGCGTTCTGGGCAAGACCGGTTACAACTTCGGCTCTGGCATGACCGGTGGTTTCGCCTACGTGCTCGATCAGGACAACACCTTCGTTGACCGGGTCAACCACGAACTGGTGGAAATCCAGCGGATCAGCGGCGAGGCGATGGAAGCCTATCGCAGCCACCTGCAAAACGTGCTGAACGAGTACGTCGCGGAAACCGACAGCGAGTGGGGTCGTGAACTCGCCGAAAACCTCGATGACTACTTGCGCCGTTTCTGGCTGGTCAAGCCTAAGGCTGCCAACCTGAAGTCGTTGCTTTCCAGCACTCGTGCCAACCCGCAGTGATATGCGCCTGAAGAGTTTGATGAGGTTTTAACAATGGCTGAACGTCTGAATAACGACTTCCAGTTCATCGATGTCGGGCGCAAAGATCCGAAGAAGAAACTGTTGCGTCAACGCAAGAAAGAGTTCGTCGAAATCTACGAACCGTTCAAACCCCAGCAGTCGGCCGATCAGGCCCACCGCTGTCTGGGTTGCGGCAACCCGTATTGCGAATGGAAGTGCCCGGTGCACAACTTCATTCCGAACTGGCTGAAGCTGGTGGCCGAAGGCAACATCCTTCAGGCCGCGGAGCTGTCGCACCAGACCAACACGCTGCCGGAAGTCTGCGGCCGCGTGTGCCCGCAGGATCGTCTGTGCGAGGGTGCCTGCACCCTTAACGACGGTTTCGGCGCGGTGACCATCGGTTCGGTCGAGAAATACATCACCGACACCGCGTTCGCCATGGGCTGGCGCCCGGACATGTCCAAGGTCAAACCGACCGGTAAACGTGTCGCGATCATCGGCGCGGGCCCGGCGGGTCTGGGTTGTGCCGACGTGCTGGTGCGTGGCGGCGTGACCCCGGTGGTGTTCGACAAGAACCCGGAAATCGGCGGCCTGCTGACCTTCGGCATCCCCGAGTTCAAGCTGGAAAAGACTGTGCTGAGCAATCGTCGCGAAGTCTTCACCGGCATGGGCATCGAGTTCCGCCTGAATACCGAAGTCGGCAAAGACGTGACCATGGAGCAACTGCTCGCCGAATACGATGCAGTGTTCATGGGCATGGGCACCTACACCTACATGAAGGGCGGTTTTGCCGGTGAGGATCTGCCGGGCGTTTATGACGCGCTGGACTTCCTGATCGCCAACGTCAATCGCAACCTGGGCTTTGAAAAGTCGCCGGAAGATTTCGTCGACATGAAAGGCAAGAAGGTTGTGGTGCTCGGCGGCGGCGACACGGCGATGGACTGCAACCGCACGTCGATCCGTCAGGGCGCCAAATCGGTGACCTGCGCGTATCGTCGTGACGAAGCGAACATGCCCGGCTCGCGCAAAGAGGTGAAGAACGCCAAGGAAGAAGGCGTGAAATTCCTCTACAACCGCCAGCCGATCGCCATCGTTGGCGAAGAGAAGGTTGAAGGCGTCAAAGTGGTCGAGACCCGTCTCGGCGAACCGGACGCCCGTGGCCGTCGCAGCCCCGAGCCGATCCCGGGCTCCGAAGAGATCATCCCGGCCGACGCCGTGGTCATCGCGTTCGGTTTCCGCCCGAGCCCGGCGCCGTGGTTCGAACAGTTCGAAATCCAGACCGACAGCCAGGGCCGCGTTGTTGCCCCGGAGCAAGGTCAGTACAAGCACCAGACCAGCAACCCGAAAATCTTCGCCGGTGGCGACATGGTGCGCGGTTCCGACCTGGTAGTGACGGCGATCTTCGAAGGCCGCAATGCAGCCGAAGGGATCCTTGATTACCTGGGTGTCTGATCCCGTCTAGCTGACTGCAATGCAATATCTGTGGGAGCTGGCTTGCCAGCGATAGCATCACCTCGGTTAATCTGGCACACCGAGGTGTCCGCATCGCTGGCAAGCCAGCTCCCACAGTGTTTCGGGGTGCTGCAAAATCTGCATTCCAACGCAATAAATTGACCCGATAGACAAAAGGCTGACCTGCATCCGTGCCTTTTGCGTCGCGCTCTGAGAAAATGCCCGCACTTTTTTTCCGGATGCCGACATGACTGCCCTGAAGAACGACCGTTTTCTCCGCGCCCTGCTCAAGCAACCCGTAGACGTCACCCCGGTGTGGATGATGCGTCAGGCCGGTCGCTACCTGCCGGAATACCGCGCCAGCCGCGCCCAGGCCGGTGACTTCATGAGCCTGTGCATGAATCCGGAATTCGCCTGCGAAGTCACGATGCAACCGCTCGACCGCTATCCACAACTGGACGCGGCGATCCTCTTCTCCGACATCCTCACCATCCCCGATGCCATGGGCCAAGGCCTGTACTTCGAGACTGGTGAAGGCCCACGCTTCAAAAAAGTCGTCAGCACCCTGGCCGATATCGAAGCATTGCCGATCCCTGATCCGCACAAAGACCTCGGCTACGTGATGGACGCGGTCAGCACCATTCGCCGCGAGCTGAACGGCCGCGTGCCGTTGATCGGCTTCTCCGGCAGCCCGTGGACCCTGGCGACCTACATGGTCGAAGGCGGCTCGTCGAAAGACTTCCGCAAGACCAAAGCGATGCTCTACGACAACCCGCAAGCCATGCACCTGCTGCTGGATAAACTGGCGCAGTCGGTAACCTCGTACCTCAACGGCCAGATCATGGCTGGCGCGCAAGCGGTGCAGATCTTCGATACTTGGGGCGGCAACCTGTCGGCGGCGGCGTACCAGGAGTTCTCGCTGGCCTATATGAAGAAAATCGTCAGCGGCCTGATCCGCGAAAACGACGGTCGCAAAGTACCGGTGATCCTCTTCACCAAAAACGGCGGCCTGTGGCTGGAAAGCATCGCCGAGGCTGGCGCCGACGCACTGGGCCTGGACTGGACCTGCGACATCGGCAACGCCCGCGCCCGTGTCGGCGACAAGGTTGCCCTGCAAGGCAACATGGACCCAACCGTGCTCTACGCCAAACCGGAAGCGATCCGCACCGAAGTCGGGCGCATTCTGGCCAGCTACGGCAAAGGCAGCGGTCACGTGTTCAACCTTGGCCATGGCATCACGCCTGAGGTTGATCCGGAGCATGCGGGTGCGTTCCTGCGCGCGGTGCATGAGTTGTCGGCGCAGTATCACGAGTGATCGCGTTGTAATAAAAAACGCCCGGCCAATGCCGGGCGTTTTTTCAAGATCAAAAGATCGCAGCCTTCGGCAGCTCCTACATGGGATTAATGTAGGAGCTGC
>NZ_RWIM01000100.1 GCF_009764645.1 Pseudomonas sp. PB106 | reverse complement strand
TGGAACACATCGCCGACACCCGTCACGGCCAGCGCACCTACGGCTACGACGCCCTCGACCGGCTGATCCGCGTGCGCCACTCGCGCGACGAACTGCCGGAAAGCTTCGCCCACGACCCGGCCGGCAACCTGCTGATGCAGGATCGCCCCGGCCCGAGCCAGATCAAGGGCAACCGCCTGCTGATGCAGGGCGACCGTCATTACGACTACGACGCCTTCGGCAACCTGATCCGCGAGCGCCGTGGCACCGCGCAAAAACTCGTTACCGAATACCGCTACGACTGCCAACACCGCCTGATCGGCCTCACTCGCCCCGACGGCCAAACCGCCTCGTATCAGTACGACGCCTTTGGTCGGCGTATCCGTAAAACCGTCGACGGTCAAGTGACCGAGTTCTTCTGGCAAGGCGAGCAGGTCGTCGCCGAAAGCAGCCAGAGCGAATACCGCAGCTACGTCTACGAACCCGGCACCTTCCGCCCGCTGGCGCTGCTCGACGGCAAAGGCCCGAAAAAAGCCTGCCCGTTCTATTACCAACTCGATCACCTCGGCACCCCGCTGGAGTTGACCGACTACAGCGGCGAAATCGTCTGGTCCGCGCAGTACGACGCCTACGGCAAAGTCGCCGCGCTGAGCCTCGCTGCTGACGAATACCTGAATCAGCCGCTGCGGTTTCAGGGGCAGTATTTCGATGCCGAGAGCGGGCTGCATTACAACCGGCACCGGTATTACGACCCGAGGTTGGGACGGTATCTGACGCCGGATCCGGTGAAGTTGGCCGGTGGGTTGAATCAGTACCAGTACGTGCCGAATCCGACGGGGTGGGTGGATCCGTTGGGGTTGAACTCCAACTGTCCGCCGCCGAATAAGCCGGGATGTGAGGTTCCCGGTGGAAGTGATGGGGTTAAGGTTGATGAAGGAGGGCCGATCCTCCCGGCCATCGCTCACAATATAGATCCAAAAACTTTGAAGCGAGTACATACGATAGAGGGAAAGAACTCGACCAGGACAGTTGAGGATTATAAAAATAAAATGCGCAACGGATACGACCCAGCAGATCCCATTGACGTTATAGAACATGAAGGTAGTCTATATATCCTGAACGGACATCATCGCGCAGCAGCTGCGCGACAAACATCGACCAATGTGACAATCAAACTCATAACCGATCTCCAAGCGTATAACGGAGCTCTAAGAAGTATTGAAGATGTATTAGAGTCAGCAAACAACGTGGGCTTGGACAGATTGGAGCATAAGAGAAGAAGATGAGCGATCAAAATGAAACTTTGGAGACCCTGATAAATGATTTTATCTCCGCGGTGGAGTCCAGCACCTTGTCACTGGAGCTTAAGTTTGGCACTCGTGACATTCGAAGGCTTTGGTACACCAAGGAAATAGAGCGGTGCGGGAGAGTCACTCGAGGCGTTAAATATCAATTGCATGGTATTGGCTGCCGCATCAATTCATCGACAGGATGCGTTGATTTTGACTATGGCCCGAACGGGGAAATTAATGGTTTTGACACTTGGCGCCTATACAACTTTGCCCGTGACAGACCATCTAAATATAAAAAATATTGCGATGAAGAAACCATTAAAAAAGAACTCGAAGAATATATAAAACTAAAAAAAATCAAAAAAATGTCAGCCATGAGAAACCTGTATGTATGGGCTGACTCAAAAGAAACCGAATAGACGCGACCACAAAAAGGGCCTGTTCACTCAGGCCCTCAAAACCAATTTCAAACTTTTAAACCACCCAATTCTCCCTCACTGCTCGTCCTCATCCTCCTCATACTCCATATCCGCCTCATCCGAATCATTCAACGGCACCGTCGCATCATCCATCAGCGAGCCCGGATCCTCGTTCCCCGGATCGTTGATAAACGGCAGCCCACTCGGGCCCTTTTCTTCCTTGCCTTCGGTTTCAGGAGTCATGGCATACCTCATCATTTCGGGGGAGTGTATGAAGTTCGAAAAGTCCTACGGCCAATCGTTCCTGATTCTGACCGGCAAATACGAAAAACCCGGCACGAGGCCGGGTTTCTGCTGAACCGCTTATCAATGATGGCGGTTCTTATGTTTGTTCTTGTGCTTGTGGCCGCCGCCGGAGTGAGAACCTCTGTCGTCACCCAAGTTGTTGCCGACCGCGCCGCCCGCCGCGCCACCCAACCCGGCGCCAACCGCCGAACCGGTTGATCCGCCGAGGCTATTGCCGACAACTGAGCCACCCGCAGCGCCGAGGCCACCGCCAATGGCGGCTTCGGTGCGATTACGTTTATTGGCCCCCACCGCACCGCCGGCTGCGCCGCCTACACCTGCACCGACCGCCGCCCCGGTGCTGCCGCCGAGTTGGCCGCCGACCACGTTACCGAGTACGCCACCGAGCCCACCGCCCACGGCGGCCGAACCGTCTCCAGCCGCCATTGCGCCTTGCGCCACCAGCAATCCGAAAAACAGTGCAGATAATGACAATCGCATATGAACCTCACAGTTCCCGAAAGGGACAGCTCGCCCAAACAAGGGCCTATGCGAGATTGGAGACATCTACGGGGAAAACGTTCAGCCATGAAAAAACCCGACATCAAGCCGGGCTTTTTCTGACAAGCGATCCATCTCAGTGACGCTTGTGGCCTTTGGACAGATTGCTGCCCACTGCACCACCCGCCGCACCACCCAAACCTGCGCCGATGGTGGCGCCCGTTCTGCCGCCGAGGCTATTGCCGATCACCGAACCACCGGCTGCACCGACACCACCACCGATGGCTGCCTTGGTGCGGCTGCCCTTGCGAGCCGTCAGCGCACTGCCCGCCGCGCCCGCGACGCCGGCACCCACTGCCGCGCCGGTGCTGCCGCCCATTTTCTGACCGAGCACATTACCCAACGCGCCACCCAGACCACCGCCCAACGCAGCCGTGCCATCACCGGCAGCCATCGCACCTTGAGCAACCAGAAGCCCTAGAACCAGAGCAGGCAGAGTTAAACGCATGACAAAAACCTCAAAAAATGGGATGACAAAACGGGCCGGGATTTAATGCGCTCGCCGCACAAAAGTTCAGACGCAAGCACAGGCAAGCGTGCACTCGGCGCCGATTGGACAGCGATTTTGCAAAAGGTTTTATGACAGGCAAAAAAAAGCCCGCTGGGGAGACGGGCTGGAGACTTGCTTTCTAACGGATGGCTTCACCCTACTGCGATAGACGTGAAAAGTTTGTGAAATCCATCTAAACATCGTGTTCAGCGTAGTTCCTCAATCGTTCAACCATAAAAAACCCCGCTCAATGACGGGGTTATTCGGAGGACTATCACTTCCTTACCCGCGCCGTGACCTTAGGAAGGAATTTCGCTTTCGGCCCTTTCGGGGCCGTCGATTTGATCTTGCCGGTCTGTACCGGATCCTCGCCAAAGCCTGCCTGGTACTCGGTCTGGCCGCATCGTACGCAATTGTTAAAGGAGAATTCAGCGCCATCATCTTCGATATACGGATCAGTCATACCTTCGCCCCTTCACCCTCGGTCGACACCGGCAAAACTTTTTTGCCTGAAAAAATATCGATCTCCAAGGCTTTTGAGACTAGCCGGTCATTCCTGGACTTGTTATTCAGATGCCCTGATGCCCGACGAATGGCCTACGCAAATTAAACACAGCCATGAACCGCTGGTCCCACATGGCTAAAGAATTTCGCAGACAGGCCGTTGCCCTTTTTCAGACAAATGAATCTCAAGGAGAGAACATGCAAATCAACGGATTTCCAAATCTGCCCGTCGTAAAGCTCACGGACGAACAAATCGCAGCCGGCAAAGCCGGGGCGGAAAAACTCAAGGACAAGATCGCTTCCGGTGAAATCACCATCAAACAACCAGGGCCAGATACGCCGGTTCTGCAGCCTGGCGTCATTTACCATCCGAGCCAGCCGGTGCAGCCGGGGCAACCCTCCGACACGCCTCCGCTGGTCGCTATCGACACACCGCTGACCTATGACGATAAAGGCCTGGTGATCCTCAAGCCGCAGGGGTGATCGCCAACAAAAAGAGCCCATTCGATTCTGAATGGGCTCACGAGCGCAAGAAAAATCAGCGCAACTTCACCGCCGTCCCCGTCGCAAACACCACCACCATCCCACCCTTGCCGCCGGGCATACTGATCTCGAAATCCACTCCGACCACCGCATCCGCCTGCAAAGCACGCGCACGCTCGCGAAGTTCTTCGGTCGCCTGCACACGCGCCTCCTTCAAGGCCCGCTCCAGCGTCTGCGAACGCCCACCGAAAAAGTCGCGCATACCGGCGAACATATCGCGAATTACATTGACGCCCTGCACCGACTCGGCACTGACGATGTCCAGATACGCCGTGATCTGCCGGCCTTCGAGGGTGTGGGTCGTAGAAATAAGCATGAATGCAGTCCTTTATTGGCAGATAAGGCCGCGATTGTAATCGCCAGCCGCCGCCGTGCTAACGCTGCGCACCGACTTTAGTCAGGGGTTCAGACTGGCAGGTTATGCTGTACCCTGCGCCTACGACAGGAAGTCACCAAGGAAGGCGCATGGAGTTTATCGGCGAGGCGGACTTGATTATCCGCTGCCTAAAACCGTTTTACCGGCGGATGACCGTCAAGACCGTCATCCATATGACTCAGGATGCGGACAAAGACCAGGCGATCATTTCCGTATCGCTGCAGCACCAGGGCCTGAAGATAGCGAAAATCGACGTGACCCTGGAAGGCATAACCTTGCGCTTTATTGTCTATTCCAGCAGCAGCATCGGCAGCGCATACGAGTTGCACTGTTACTGGATGTCCGACTGATTTTGCGATTAAAGTGCCGCGGGAATGCAGCGAAGATTCCCCTGTCGCACTTTCCAGACGCCAGAAACCACAAAACCCCTGACATCTTTCGAAATCAGGGGTTTTGTGTACTGAATGTGGCGGTGAAGGAGAGATTCGAACTCTCGATACAGTTTCCTGTATACACACTTTCCAGGCGTGCTCCTTAAGCCACTCGGACACTT
Source organism: Pseudomonas sp. PB106 (assembly GCF_009764645.1). Lineage (GTDB taxonomy): Bacteria > Pseudomonadota > Gammaproteobacteria > Pseudomonadales > Pseudomonadaceae > Aquipseudomonas. Next base: position 8,809 of record NZ_RWIM01000100.1, on the reverse strand, counting down.
CACCGTATCTCTTCAAACATGTTCTGTCTGTCGAGGCGCGCTAATGTAGTCGAAAGCTTTTCCGATGGCAAACTTTTTTTCAGAATTTTCATGCGCTTAAGAGAAAAAGTGATTTCCCGTGCTGGCGGCCCATGGCAAACCGGCCAATCTTCGGTGGGTGCTCGCCCTTCTATATAGAAGGAGAACGGCGCGCCATGGCGGATAAGCCGGGAAACGGTGACCGGCGAGTCAGTCACGGTGCTTTACCTGGCCTGCGGTGGTGGGTAACGTCTGCCCATCTTTCTTACAAGGAATAGCGTCATGAGTGAGTTGATTACCTACCACCTCGAAGACGGTATCGCGACCCTGACCTTGAGCAATGGCAAGGTCAATGCCATTTCTCCTGACGTGATTGCGGCGTTTAATGCGGCGCTGGATCAGGCGGTGACTGATCGTGCCATCGTGATCATTACCGGTCAGCCTGGGATTCTGTCCGGCGGCTATGACCTGAAAGTAATGACCGCCGGCCCAAAAGAAGCCGTGGCTCTGGTCACCGCCGGTTCGACTCTGGCGCGTCGCCTGCTCTCTCACCCGTTCCCGGTGATCGTCGCTTGCCCGGGCCATGCCGTGGCCAAGGGTGCCTTTCTTCTGTTGTCCGCCGACTATCGCATCGGCGTCGATGGCCCGTTCAGCATCGGTCTGAACGAAGTGCAGATCGGCATGACCATGCACCACGCCGGTATCGAGCTGGCCCGTGATCGTCTGCGCCGCTCGGCGTTCCACCGCTCGGTGATCAATGGCGAAATGTTCGACCCGAAAAGCGCTGTCGACGCGGGCTTCCTCGACAAGGTGGTGTCTGCCGAGGAGCTGCAAGGCGCCGCCCTGGCCGCTGCACGTCAGTTGAAGAAGATCAACATGCTCGCGCACAAGAACACCAAGCTAAAAGTGCGCAAAGCGCTGCTGGAAACTCTGGATAACGCGATCGTTCAGGATCAGGAACATCTGGGTTAATCCCCAAACTTCTGCGGTGAAGAAAAGCCCGGCCATCGAGCCGGGCTTTTTCTTGCGCGCTCGGTCAAAAATGCTGTGGCGGCTCTAGGACGGGTCTGACAAGCAACTCTGAAACATGCGCTTAAACATCGCCTATCTCCGCACTCTATAGCGGCAATTGCCGAAAACAGTGCACATCCGTACACTGCGCCACCTTTTGTCCCGGTGGGGCCTTAAAATGCTGTTCGTGTTTCGTATGTTATTGATGGGCCTGCACTTTATTCTGGCGGGCGTGCTGGGGGTGATCCTCGGGATCTGCCGTCCGTTCAATCCGGACAACAGCCGTTTGTGTGCCCGCCTCTACGCTTTGCCGGCGATGTGTATCTTGCGTTTGCGCGTGAAGTCCGACGTCAGCGGCTTGATGAATAAGCCCGACAGCTGCGTGATCATCGCCAACCACCAATCCAACTACGATCTGTTCGTCTTCGGCAACGTCGTGCCACGCCGCACCGTATGCATCGGCAAGAAAAGCCTGAAGTGGGTGCCGCTGTTCGGCCAACTGTTCTGGCTGGCGGGCAATGTGCTGATCGACCGAGGCAATGCGCACAAGGCGCGCCAATCGATGCTCACAACCACAAATACCCTGCAGAACGAAGACACCTCGATCTGGGTGTTCCCGGAAGGCACGCGCAATCTGGGTGAAGAACTGCTGCCGTTCAAGAAAGGTGCGTTCCAGATGGCGATTGCCGCCGGCGTGCCAATCGTTCCGGTGTGCGTCAGCAGCTACATCAAACACATGCGCCTGAATCGCTGGCGCAGCGGGAAAATTCTCATACGCTCGCTGCCGGCCATTCCTACCGCCGGATTGACCATGGACGACATGCCCATGCTCATTGATCAGTGCCGCGAGCAGATGCGCGAGTGCATCGAATCGATGGACCGGCAGCTGCAATCTGCCTGAAAACGAAACCCGCCCTGTGCGGGTTTTCTTTTGCCCGCTGAACTGTGCAGATTTCACTGACTCTCAACCATCGACACGGCTAAGCTGAAGCCTTGTATTCCCTGCCATCTGCCAAGAAGAAGTGAATCACCACCATGGGTCGAGTTGTTGCTGCTGCGGTGTACAGCGCAGGTAAGAAAGTCACCAATATTTCCCTTGATGAAGGCGCGGCCTGGGCCGCGAAAACCGGCCACTTTGTCTGGATCGGCCTGGAAGAGCCCGACGCGCAAGAGCTGTCCAACCTGCAACGTCAGTTCAACTTGCACGAACTGGCCATCGAAGATGCGCTGGAAAAACACAGTCGGCCAAAGCTGGAAACCTTTGGTGATGCTTTGTTTATCGTCACCTACTCGCCCATCCGTGAAAACGGCGTCCTGCAGTTCATCGAAACGCACATCTTCGCCGGCAAGGGCTACATCATTACCGCGCGCAATGGTCACTCGGCGTCCTACGCCCATGTCCGCCAACGCTGCGAGGCACGTCCGCTGTTGCTGGAGCACGGGGAAGATTTCGTCCTCTATGCCCTGCTCGATTTCGTCATCGAGAACTATCAACCGGTCGGTGAAGCGATCCATGCCGAAATCGATGAACTTGAGCGCAACGTGCTGTGTAGCGCGTTGAATGAGCGCGACATTCAGAAGCTGCACGGTTTGCGTCGCGACGTCGTGCGCCTGCGCCGGTATGCGGCACCGATGGTGGAGATTGGCGAGGAATTGCAGAAACTGAGCTTCCCGTTTATCGACAAGAACATGCGTCCGTACTTTCGTGATGTGCAGATCCATGTGACGCGGCAAATGGAAGACCTGAGCACCCTGGCCGACATTGCCAGCCAGACCATCGAGATTGGTGTGTTGCTTGAGGCATCGCGGCAAAGCGTGGTGCAGCGCAAGTTCGCTGCGTGGGCAGCAATTCTGGCGTTTCCAACAGCAGTGGCGGGGATTTACGGGATGAATTTCCAGAACATGCCGGAGCTGAGCTGGCATTACGGCTATTTCGGCGTGCTGGGGTTCATTACGGTGGGGTGTGTGAGTTTGTGGGCGAGTTTCAAGAAGTCGGGGTGGTTGTAGAAAAGCAAAAAGATCGCAGCCTTCGGCAGCTCCTACACGGCTTCAGTGTAGGAGCTGCTGAACGCTGCGGTCTTTTGATCTGCTATTAAGCAACCTCAGGCTTGTGCGCCACAAAACGCATCATCCACTCCGCGACCGTGGCGCCATGGTGTTCCTGCTCGAGGCTGGCCACACCGGTGCTGTAGATCTGCGTACCCAGCGCTTCCTGGCGCAGATCCAGCAACGCCCGCGAATAATCGTGGATGAATTCCGGGTGCCCCTGGAAGCACAGCACCTGATCGTTGATGTGATACGCGGCGAACGGGCAGAAATCGCTGGAAGCGATGACCGTCGCGTTTTCCGGCAGCGCGGTGACCTGATCCTGGTGACTGATCAACAGCGTCAGTTCTTCACGCACCGGGCTCATCCACGGCGCCTTGGCAGCCAGTTTGTAATTGTGGGTGCCGACGCCCCAGCCCTGAGTCGCGCGTTCGCTCTTGCCACCCAGCAGCAGCGCCAGTAATTGATGGCCAAAGCACACGCCGAGCAGTTTGTCGCCGCGCTCATAGCGGGTCAGCAGGTATTCCTTGAGGGTCAGGATCCACGGGTCGGTGCCGAACGAATCGGCCTTGCTGCCGGTGACCAGATACGCATCGAAGGCTTGATCGTCGCTCGGGTATTCGCCCTGCATCACGTTGTAGACGGTGAACTCGGCGGCAATCGGTTGCTGCGAGAACAGGCGCTGAAACATCTGCCCGTAACCCTGATATTGATCGACCAGTTCCGGACGCAGGATGTCGGTTTCCAGAATGCAGATGCGTAGCGACATAAAAAATACCTGACACGTGATGGGAATAATGAACACCCCAAAGCCTGCCTTGAAACACCCTGGCAAGGCAAGCCCCGAAGTGCTCGCTCCCCTTAGAACATTTCACCTTTCGCGGCTTTATCCAACAGCAGCGCCGGCGGTGTGAAGCGCTCGCCATACTGCTCAGCCAGATACTGCGCCCGGGCGACGAAATCCTTCACCCCATACTGATTGATGAACTGCAGCGCACCACCAGTCCACGCGGCGAAACCGATACCGAAAATAGAGCCGACGTTGGCGTCCGCCGTTGAGGTCAACACGCCCTCCTCCACGCAGCGCACGGTTTCGATAGCTTGCACGAACAGCAGGCGATCACGCACATCCTTCGGCGAGATTTGCCCGTCGGCCTTCTCGAAACGCCCCTTCAATTCCGGCCACAAATACTTCTGGCCTCCCGCTGGATAATCGTAGAAGCCGCCGCCTGCGGCTTTGCCCTGCCGTTTGTATTCATTGAGCAGCAAGTCAATCACGGCGAAGGCCGGGTGCTCAATCAGCGGTTTCCCTTCCGCCTGTAGGTCCTTGGCTGTTTGCTGACGGATATGGCTCATCAGGCTGAGGGAAACTTCGTCGGAGATCGCCAGAGGCCCGACCGGCATCCCGGCCTTGCGCGCTTCGGTCTCGATCATCGGTGCGCTCACGCCTTCGCCGAGCATGGCGATGCCTTCATTGGTGAAGGTGCCGAACACCCGGGAAGTAAAGAAACCGCGACTGTCGTTGACCACGATCGGGGTTTTCTTGATTTGCAGGACGAAATCGAAGCCACGCGCGAGGGTTTCATCACTGGTCTGCGCGCCTTTGATGATTTCCACCAACGGCATTTTTTCCACCGGACTGAAGAAATGCAGGCCGATGAATTTGCCAGGATCCGGCACAGCAGTCGCCAACCCAGTGATCGGTAGCGTCGAGGTATTTGAAGCGATGACCGCTTGCGCGCCGACAACCTGCTGGGCTGCCGCAGAAACCTTGGCCTTTAGGTCGCGATCTTCAAACACCGCTTCGATGATCAGATCGCATCCGGTCAGATCCGCATCGCTCTCGGAGGGTTTGATCCGCGCCAGCACAGCGTCACGCTGCGCCGCATCCATCTGACCGCGAGCGACTTTTTTGTCCAGCAACGCCGCCGAATGCGCCTTGCCTTTCTCGGCCGCCGCCAGATTGATGTCCTTGAGCACCACTTCGATACCGGCCGAGGCGCTGACAAAAGCGATCCCGGCGCCCATCATCCCGGCACCGAGCACGCCAACCTTCTGCGTCTTATACGGCGCAAAGCCCTGTGGCCGCGAGCCACCGGCGTTGATCTCGTTGAGCTGAAACCAGAACGTGCCGATCAGGTTTTTTGAAATCTGCCCGGTGGTCAGCTCGGTGAAGTAACGGGTTTCGATCAGGTGCGCGGTGTCGAAATCGACCTGAGCGCCCTCCACTGCTGCACACAGAATCTTCTCCGGCGCAGGCATCGTCCCTTGGGTTTTGCTGCGTAGAATCGACGGCGCAATCGCCAGCATTTGCGCGACTTTCGGGTTCGACGGCGTGCCACCAGGAAGCTGATAACCCTTCACATCCCAACGCTGCACCGCTGTCGGATTGGCAACAATCCAGGCGCGAGCCTTGGCCAGCAGTTCATCTCGATCCGCCGCCAGCTCATCGATCAAACCGGCCTGCAACGCCTGTTGCGGGCGTACTTTCTTGCCTTCGAGCAGATATGGCAGCGCTTTCTCGATGCCGAGCATGCGTACCATGCGCACCACTCCGCCGCCGCCCGGCAGCAGGCCGAGCGTCACTTCCGGCAGACCGAGTTGCACCGACGCGTCGTCCAATGCCACGCGGTGATGGCAAGCCAGACAGATTTCCCAACCGCCACCCAGCGCCGCGCCGTTGATCGCTGCGACCACCGGTTTGCCGAGGGTTTCCAAAGTGCGCAACTGAGCTTTGAGGGTGAGCACCATGTCGTAGAAGGCCTTCGCTTGCGGCTTGCCGATCTTGATCAGCTCATTGAGGTCGCCGCCGGCAAAGAAGGTTTTTTTTGCTGACGTAATGATCACGCCAGCAATAGTGTCTTTCTCAGCGACCAGCCGGGCGACGCACGTGGCCATGGCCTCGCGGTACACAGCGTTCATGGTGTTGGCGCTCTGGCCCGGCATGTCGATGGTCAGTACGACGATGGCGTCCTGGCCTTTTTCGTAACGAATGGCTTCGCTCATAACAAGGTTCCTTGAATTCGGGGCTCAGAGGCGTTCGATGATGGTGGCAATGCCCATGCCGCCGCCGACACACAGCGTCGCCAGGCCATAGCGCAGGCGCCGGGCTTCCAATTCATCGAGCAGAGTGCCGAGGATCGCGCACCCGGTGGCGCCCAGCGGGTGGCCCATGGCGATGGAGCCGCCGTTGACGTTGACCTTCTGCGGGTCAACGGCCATGTCTTTGATGAACTTCAACACCACCGAGGCAAACGCTTCGTTGACTTCGAACAGGTCGATGTCCTCCACGCGCAGGCCAGCCTTGGCCAGCGCTTTTCGCGTGGCAGGCGCAGGGCCGGTGAGCATGATGGTCGGGTCGGTGCTGGTGACTGCCGTGGCGACAATTCGCGCGCGGGGTTGCAGGCCGAGCGCGCGGCCTTTGGCTTCGGAGCCGATGAGCATCAGCGCCGCACCGTCGACAATCCCGGAACTGTTGCCCGGCGTATGCACGTGATTGATCCGTTCAACGTGGCTGTAGACCCGCAGCGCGGTTGCGTCGAAGCCCATCTGGCCGATCATTTCAAAACTCGGCTTGAGCTTGCCCAGCCCTTCCAGCGTCGAGTCGGCACGAATGAACTCATCGTGATCGAGCAGGATGATGCCGTTCTGATCCTGCACCGGCACCAGCGATTTGTTGAACGAACCATCGGCGCGGGCCCGCGCGGCTTTTTGTTGCGAGTGCAAAGCGTAGGCATCGACATCCTGACGACTGAAACCTTCAAGCGTCGCGATGAGGTCTGCGCCAACACCCTGCGGGGTGAAGTGGCTGTGCAGGTTGGTCTGCGGGTCCAGCGCCCAGGCGCCGCCGTCGCTGCCCATTGGCACCCGTGACATCGACTCGACGCCACCGACGACCACCAGGTCTTCGAAACCGGAGCGCACTTTCATCGCCCCGAGGTTCACAGCTTCCAGCCCAGAGGCGCAGAAGCGGTTGATCTGCACGCCGGCCACGCTGACGTCCCAGTCGGCCACTTGCACGGCGGTTTTGGCGATGTCCGAGCCTTGATCGCCAATCGGCGTGACGCAGCCGAGCACCACATCATCGACCTGGCTGGTGTCCAGCGAGGTGCGCTGCTGCAGCGCCGTCAGCAAACCGGCCACCAGATTCACCGGTTTGACGCTGTGCAGGGCGCCGTCCGCCTTGCCTTTGCCGCGTGGCGTGCGTAGCGCATCGAAAATCAAAGCTTGGGTCATGACGTCCTCGAACCTGTGCGGTGAGTGAAGGCTTGTACCTTCACTCTTGACTTCAGCGACCATGGTTTCAATGACCACAGTGCTCAATGCGGTTGACGCACACGCTCAGACGGACGGTCATCGAGCCTTGGGTGAACCGGTTCAGGTCGGCGAGTTGTCTAGCAAGCGGGCGGCAAAGAAGCTGGCAATACGCCTCATGTCTTTTTAATCGCAACTGGAAGCAAATCCATATGAAATGGATCTAAGCCAAGCGTGACGCGGGCCCTAAGGTAGTAAATGTACGCGGGGGTCGTCGGGTTTTGCCGAGGCCGGCGTTCTTTAACAGGAAGTGCAGCGCTTGCCGTCATGGATATGCAGGCAAGCATCAGGAAATAACAATAAAGGCGGTCAAGCCATGTTCAAACAACCGAAAGTTCGACAAGCAGGACTCATTCTTTTCGCCACGACGCTGTTGTTGATTTTGCCGAATTTGACCAAGGTGATCGGCTGAATCGAGCGGCAGGTGCTGTTTATCGCCACTGGAAATGTGACTGGCCCGCTACCCGGGCCAGCGTGGCTGTGCCAACCTTTGCGCACTTCCACGACATGGACGGCGATCATTTGAAAGCGCTCATTGTGTTCGGGGCCATGCTGCTGAGCATGCCCTTGTCTGCCGCCCAGCTGGATTTGCAGCTCGGCGCAAACAGCCGCACCTGGCAGACCGAGGATTTGCTCAAGCATCCTCAGGTGCAAAACATCACCATCAAAAACGATGTGTCCTACAAGAAGGACATGATTTATCGCGCCGTACCTATGGCCTCGCTGCTCACCGGCATTAAACCCGACGATCACCTGCAAGCAGTGGCGCTGGACGGCTTCGCCGCAGAACTGGCCGCAGCGCCACTGCTCAACCGCGATGGCGCACGGGCTTGGCTCGCCATCGAAGATCCCGCCAAGCCGTGGCCGCCGTTATCGAAAGGCAAGCACAGCGCCGGGCCGTTTTATCTGGTGTGGACGGATCCGCAAGCGGGCAATATCAGCCCTGAACAATGGCCGTTCGAAGTGGCGAGCATCAAGCGCATGGCGCCGGTGGCCGAACGCTTCCCTGCCCTGCTGCCGGATCCCGCGTTGAAGGCGGATGATCCGGTGAATCGGGGGTTTGCGCTGTTTCAGAAGAATTGTCTGGCGTGTCACCGCTTGAACGGTGCGGGGGATGCGCAGTTCGGCCCGGATCTGAATATCCCGTATAGCCCGACCGAGTACTTCGGGGTGGATTTCCTCAAGCGCTATATCCGGGATCCGCAGAGTTTGCGCCAGTGGCCGCAGGCGAAAATGCCGGGGTTTTCGGTGGAGGTGTTGCCGGAGGGGGATTTGCAGATGTTGATCGTATATTTGCAACACATGGCTGGGCGGAAGGTTAAGCCGTAAACCTTAGGGTGTTATGACTGGCCTCTTCGCTGGCAAGCCAGCTCCCACAGGGTATGCGCAGAGTTCGAATCAGCGGTCATCCTGTGGGAGC
>NZ_RWIM01000099.1 GCF_009764645.1 Pseudomonas sp. PB106 | reverse complement strand
GTGTTTTCACCGGTTTTGTGAACACTGGACAACTCTGTGGGAGCTGGCTTGCCAGCGATGGGGCCCGAGCAAGCACCACAAAAATCAGCATTGTGTTGCTGACCAGCCTGCTCAGCTTCAATACATTTGCAGCCACCCCCCAACTCAAAATCCAGGCCCACCTGCAACCCGCCGAAGGCGCGATGGTTGGCGGTCTGGTCGAACTGCAACTCGACGTCCTCACCGACACCTGGTTCACCAGTGCCGCCACCCTGCCCGAGCTGAAACTCGACGGCGCTCAAGTCATGCCGCCGAACGGTCAGGCCCAGCACCTCAACCAGACCATCGACGGACAATCCTTTAACGGCTTGCGCTACAGCTACCTGATCACCCCGAATGTCGCGCGCAGCTTCGACATTCCAGCACTCACCGTGCGCGCCACGCCCGGCCAGTCCAGCACCGAGATCAGTGCGCAGAGCCAACCCGTGCAGTTCAGCGCCGCCCAGCCACCGGGGTTCAAACCCGGAGAAACGCCACTGGTCGCCACAGGCCTGCGCTTCACGCAAAGCATCGTCAATTCGGCCACCCCGCTGAAAGTCGGTGACAGCATCACCCGTCAACTGACCCTGCAAGCCAACGGTGCATTGGCGATGGCCCTGCCCGTTCCGGCTCTGGACGATGTCGCCGGCCTGAGCCGTTATGTGAAAACCCCGCAAGTCACCAGCCTCGATGACGGTCGCGGCGACATTCTTGGCGGTCAGCGCATCGACAGTGTCAGCTATCGCATCGACAAGGCCGGCGCCTACACCCTGCCGGCGATCGCGGTGAAGTGGTGGGATTCTGCCGCAAAACAGACCCGCACCACGCAGGTGCCCGCCGTGACGTTCGATGCCGTTGCCAACAGCGCCTACAAACCGGTGTTCTCGATCAGCGAAGACCTGAAACAGCTCGGCCAGCATCGTCTGTATTTGTCCACGCGCTGGCTGGTGTGGCTGAGTCTGCTGGTGGCGCTGATCGGCGTCGGTTATCTGAGCCGCCCAGCCCTCATCCGTGGCTGGCAACGCTGGCAGGCGCGCAAACACGCGCGACAACTGGCCTGGCAACAGTCGCCTGACTATGCCTGGCGACATATCAACGCCGAACTGCAAGGCAAACCTGCACAACTGACGGCGCTGTATCTGTGGCTACGCCGCAGTCGGCTGGGCCTGAAACTGGTCGATGCCGCGCCGCGTCTGCAAGGGCTGTTACGCGGGCTTTACGGTCGCCAGCCAACCGCCGAGCAAACACTCGTTCAACTACGCGAATCCTTGACTACGCTTCACAGTCAGGTCCAACAGCAGCAGGTAAAACCGGCGCCGGCCCTGCGCCCGCTCAATCCCGTTCACGAGAAGGATTTCCCATGACGAACCCGATGCTGTACCGCCAACGTTTCGGACTCGCCCTGCTGTTCAGCCTGGCATTGCCCCTGCTTGCGCAGGCCAGCGAGCCGCTACCGTCGTGGAACGACGGACCGGCGAAAAAAAGCATCATTGAATTCGTCCAGGCCATCACCGACCAGACCAGCAAGGACTTCGTCAAACCGGCCGAGCGCATCGCCGTGTTCGATAACGACGGCACCTTGTGGAGCGAGCAACCGATGTACTTCGAGTTGCTGTTTGCGCTGGACGAGGTCAAGCGCACGGCGGCGCAGCACCCCGAATGGAAAACCACCCAGCCGTTCAAAGCGGTGCTGGAAAACGACCACAAGGCCCTCGCGGCGTCGGGCATGGACGGCTTGTTGAAAATCGTCGGCGCGACCCACACCGGCATGACCACCGAAGCTTTCGATGACTACGCCAAGACCTGGCTCAGTCAGGCCCGCCACCCCAAAACCGGCAAGCCGTACACCGAGATGATCTTCCAGCCGATGCTGGAAATGCTCGATTACCTGCGCAAACAGGACTTCAAGACCTACATCGTGTCCGGCGGCGACACCGGGTTCATGCGTGCCTTCGCCGAGAAGGTTTACGGCATTCCACCGGAACAGGTGATCGGCACCACGTTCATCACTTCATTCCAATACAAGGACGGCAAGGCCTCGATCGTGCGCACGCCGAAACTGGCGCACAACGACGACGGCCCGGGCAAACCGGAGAGCATCGATGCAGTGATTGGCCGCCGGCCGATCCTCGCCTTCGGCAACTCCGACGGCGACCTGCAGATGCTGCAGTGGACGGCGGCAGGTTCCGGCAAACGCCTGATGGGTCTGGTGCATCACACCGACGCCAAGCGCGAATGGGCCTATGACCGCAAATCCGATATCGGGCGTCTCGACAAGGCGCTCGACGAAGCAAATTCCCGTGGCTGGACCGTGGTCGATATGGCGAGCGAATGGCGCCGGATCTACCCGTTCGAGTCAGCGGTCACCGAGCAGGTGCAATAAGAAAAGCGTGATGCAGGACGGCAATAAACGTTAGTCGCAATAAACGACCCCCGCGAAAAGGAGCAAGTCAGATGACTCGCATACGCAAGTGGCTACCGAAATTCGCCCTGGTGGCAACCTCGGTGATGGCGCTGTCGGCAACTGCCACAGCGGCTGAAAAACCCAACATTCTGGTGATCTTCGGCGATGACATCGGCCAGACCAACATCAGCGCCTATTCCATGGGCGTTGTCGGTTACAAGACCCCGAACATCGACCGCATCGCCAAAGAAGGCATGATGTTCACCGATTACTACGCGGAGAACAGTTGCACGGCTGGACGATCGTCGTTCATCACCGGCCAGACGCCGCTGCGTACGGGCCTTTCGAAAGTGGGCCTGCCGGGCGCAACTGTCGGCCTGCAAAAACGTGACATCACCATTGCTCAAGCGTTGAAATCGCAAGGTTACGCCACCGGCCAGTTCGGCAAAAACCACCTCGGTGACCGCGACGAATATCTGCCGACCAACCACGGTTTCGACGAGTTTTTCGGCAACCTGTACCACCTCAACGCCGAAGAAGAGCCGGAACGCGAGAACTGGCCCAAGGACAATCCCGAGTTCACCAAGGCCTTCACCCCACGCGGCGTGATTCACAGTTTCGCCGATGGCAAGATCGAGGACACCGGCGCGCTGACCACCAAGCGCATGGAAACCATTGACGACGAAACCACCGCTGCAGCCCAAGCCTTTATCGAGAAACAGGCCAAGGCGGACAAGCCGTTCTTCGTGTGGATGAACACCACGCGCATGCACTTGTTCACCCATGTGCGTGATTCGATGAAAGGCCAGAGCGGGATGGCCGGCAACGAGTACGCCGACGGCATGATCGAACACGACGGCGACGTCGGCAAACTGCTGAAAACCCTCGATGACCTGAAAATCACCGACAACACGATCGTCGTCTACACCACCGATAACGGTCCGAACCAGTTCTCCTGGCCGGACGCCGCGACCACACCATTCCGTAACGAGAAAAACTCGAACTGGGAAGGTGCGTTCCGGGTTCCGGCAATGGTGCGCTGGCCAGGCAAGATCAAACCGGGCGAAGTCTCCAACGAGATGTTCTCCGGTCTGGACTGGTTCCCGACGCTACTCGCCGCTGCCGGTGATGCGGATGTGAAAGACAAGTTGCTCAAAGGTTGGGCACCGGCGTCCGGCGGCGCCAACTATAAGGTGCATCTGGACGGGTACAACCAACTGCCGTACCTGACCGGCCAGCAACCAAAGGGTGAACGCAAAGAGTTTTACTATTTCAACGACGATGGCGTGCTGGTGTCGATGCGTTACGACAACTGGAAAGCGGTCTTCTGCGAACAGCGTGAACCGGGCGGTTTCAAAGTCTGGAGCGAACCGTTCGTATGCCTGCGCGTACCGAAAATTTTCAACCTGCGCATGGATCCGTATGAACGTGCGGACGTCGTTTCCGACCAGTACTCTGACTGGACGACGAAGAACGTTTACCTGACAGAGGTCGCCGTGATGAAGTCCGCCGCATTCCTGCAGACTTTCGTCGATTACCCACCTAGCCAGAAACCGGCCAGCTTCAGCATCGACCAGATCCGTGCTGCGGTAGACGCCAAAATTGCAGAAAAAATGAAAGCTGCGCAGTAACACCGCAAGACTGCCGCCCGCCTGTATCGGCGGGCGGACTTATTGATCGTTCCCACGCTCTGCGTGGGAACGCAGCCCGGGACGCTCCGCGTCCCTTGCCGAAGCGGACGCAGAGCGTCCAATGAGGCATTCCCACGCAGAGCGTGGGAACGATCAGCCAGTCACAATGACTTTTGAACTAAGGCGTCCGCAATGTCCTCACGTATCGCCAGCAAGCCTTCGGCCATACCCGTTCCGCAATCCACCTCTGCAGCCCTGCTCATTCCCGCCCTGCTGCTGTGCATCTCCGGCGCCGCCGCGCTGGTCTATCAGGTGCTGTGGATCAAGCAGCTGTCGCTGGTGGTCGGCGTCGAGGTCTACGCGATCACCACCGGCATCAGCGCGTTTTTCGCCGGTTTGGCCATCGGTGGCTGGCTGTTCGGGCGCTGGGCAGATCGCTTGCAGCAACCGGTTCTGCTCTACGCCGGGCTGGAAGTGCTGGTGGCCATCCTTGGGGTCGGCGCAACGTTTGCCATGAGTTTGGCAGCCAGCCCGTTTGCCTGGCTGCAAGGACACGTCGGGATCCTTGCGTGGCTGCTGCCCTTCGCCCTGGTCGGTATCCCCGCCGTTCTCATGGGCGGCACGCTGCCGGTGCTGGTGCGTTCGCTGGCGGCTGACCCGGGCAAGGCCGGCGGTCAGTTGTATGCGGCGAACACACTGGGCGCGATTGTTGGCACCTTGTTGGCGGCGTTTGTGTTGATCGCCACCCTCGGCGTGCGCGGCAGTGCGTTGTTTGCAGCGATGCTCAATCTGTTGGCCGCCGTCGCCGCGTTATGGTTTGCCCGACAGCAGCCGGCACCCGTAACAACCACCGTCAAACATCACAGCGAAACAGCTTCGGATCGCACCGCGCTTTGGCTGTACGCCATCGCCGGCGGCGTGGCCCTCGGCTACGAAGTGGTCTGGTCGCAATCGATCGTGCAGTTCATGAGCACCCGTACCTATGCGTTTGCCGTGGTGCTGGCGACCTACCTCACTGGGCTGTTTATTGGCAGCGCCCTGCTCGCCCGCCGCGTTGAACGGATTCGCGATCCGTGGGGTGTGTTCGGTTTGCTGATTGCCGGCGCCGGGCTGATCGCGCTGCTGGAGATCGCCGTGCTCGGGCGCTGGCTGATCCTCGCCCAAACCCAGGCCGAAATGTGGCTGCTGAGCCTGGGCGCCAGTGATCTGGCCGGCATGAGCGCGCGCTTTGCCGTGGCGGCGCTGAGCATCGTGTTTGTGCCGACGTTGCTGCTCGGCGCGGCGTTTCCTCTGGCGCTGCGTTTGAGCGTCGGTCAGGAGCGTGTCGGGCGCGATGTCGGTGCAGTGGTGGCATTCAATACGCTGGGCGGGATTGTCGGCGTGATGCTGTGCGGTTTCCTGTTGATTCCGTTACTGGGATTGGTGCGTACCTTGGGCCTGCTGGCGCTCATCGCCGCTGGCGTCGGCTACTGCGCCGTGCGCAAAGGACACCACGTCAAGAAAGGCCGGCGTCAGGCGGTGGTCGCGCTGGGTCTGGTGTCAGTGGCCTTGGCCGTGTTTACACCGGTCGACAAACTCGCCAGCCTGTTGCCCGGCGCGCGCAACGGCACTCTTTCGTTTTATGAAGAAGGTCGTGGCGGCACCGTCGCGGTGGTCGCGCAAGGTCGCGGCGAAAACATCTTCCACCGTTTGTACATTCAGGGCGTCTCGAACACCGGCGACGCGATGCCGTCACTGCGCTACATGCGCATCCAGGCGTTGCTGCCGCTGCTGATCCACAACGGCGAACCGCGCTCGACGCTGGTGATCGGTTTCGGCACCGGCATCACCGCTGGCGCGATGCTGCGCTATCCGGGGCTGGAACATCGCGTGGTGGCCGAATTGCTGCCGTCAGTGGTCAAGGCTGCGCCGCTGTTCAAAGGAAACTTCAACGCGGCCAGCGACCCCGGCGTCGACGTACGTCTACGCGATGGCCGTCAGGAGTTGCTGAGCAGTGCGCAAACCTACGATTTGATCACCCTCGAGCCGCCACCGCCCTCCGCTGCCGGCGTGGTCAATCTGTATTCGCGAGATTTCTACCTACTGGCCGCCAGCCGTCTGGAGCAACAAGGCATCGTCGCGCAGTGGCTGCCACTGCCGACGCAGAACATCGACGACTCGCGCTCGCTGGTGCGCAGCTTCCTCGATGTGTTCCCGTACGCGTCGTTGTGGACCAGTGAGTTTCACGAGATGTTGCTGGTCGGGTCGATGCAGCCGATGCAACTGGATGCCGCGAAAATCTCCGAGCGGTTTCAGCAGGACAGCGTGCGCAGCACCTTGCAGGATGTCGGCATCGGCTCCGCTGCTGCCCTGCTCGCCACTTGGGTGACCGATCGCGCAGGTCTTGAACGCTTTGCCGCCGACGCGCCGGCGGTGACCGACGACCAGCCGCGCATCGAATACGCGCCCTGGGTGCGCAGCAAGGAAATTACTCGGGTGCTGCCAGCGTTGCTCGATCTGTATCAGCCACCGTCACTGGTCAATGCCGATGCCGGATTCACCGAGCGCATGGAAACCCATCGCCAGCGTTTGATGCAGTTTTACCGGGCGAGCCTGCATGCCTATGACGGCGATCGGGAAGCGTGGGGAAGGGATATGCGCGACGTGATGCAGTGGGATGGTGCGAATCCGTATTTCCGCTGGTTTACCGGCAAATGATTCAGCGCCTGATCCACCGATGAACCTGATAAACCAATCATGTAGGAGCTGCCGAAGGCTGCGATCTTTTGATCTTTTGGTCTGTTGAACAGCAAGATCAAAAGATCGCAGCCTTCGGCAGCTCCTACATGGGCGGTGGTTATTTGGATTCGGACTTCAGCTTCAGATACATCTGGTGCATGTCCGTTGCCCAGCCATCAATGACGGCTTTGACATCATCGGCCTTCAACGCCTGAGTGTCGTTTTCCAGCGGTTTGCCAGTGCCTTTGCGCACAACCTGAGCCACCACATGGTTGTTGGCGCCATCCATGAACACCGCTTCGGTGGCCAGCGTGGTCTCCTGATCGCGGATACCACTGGCGGTGCTGACTGCCGCAGCCACCAGTGCAATCGGGATCACTTCATAGGCGTGCAGGCCTTCGGTCTTGCTGCTCACGGCGGTGATCGCCGGACGCACTACGATCACGCCAGGCCCAGGTCCTGAGGCCAGTGGCAACGATTTGCTCAGCTCACGCTTGAGTGCCTGGTCGTAGTAGCTGGTGATGCCATTGAGGGTTTGCTGGGAGATTTTTGCGGTCGGTTGTGGCTTTGGATAGAGCTGGCTCGGTTCGACATACACGCTGCTGAACTTATTGATGTCGAGTTTCGGGTCCATCCAGCGCATCACCTCGGCACCGGACGGTGATTTGGCCTCCTTCAGTTGACTGTAGTCTTTGAGGAAGCCCGAGTACTCTTTCGGGTCGACGGTTTTGCTGGAGCAACCCACTACGGCGAGGGTCGCAAAACACAGCGTGCCCATCATTACTGCTAGCTTCATGCTGTAACTCCTGTCAGAAGGCCGAAAACTTTGCCTGGGGGAGTTACAGGTATAGCTAAAACCTCAGCATTTGCGATTGCAAATTACAGAATTCACGTAAGCCTGAGCGATAGATCACAACCGTCATTTGACAGACGCCGGCCATCCGGCAAAGCTGCATCGAGCTTGAACGCACGCCAGACGGCAAATGCACCTGGACCACGGAAGTCGTAATGCCCAAGCATAAAAATAAAGCAGTACAACCCGACCCTGATTCGTCGCAACCTTCACTTTCGAAATACCTGTTCCCGATCACCATTGGCGTGCTGCTGGCCGCGGTTGCCGGAATCGGCTGGTTTCTGTTCAGCCCTGCGTCGACCACCGCGCCGAGCACCGTCCCCGCCGTTTCTGCACCTGCACCTGCACCTGCACCTGCACCTGCACCCGTAGCGCCCAAGCCACAACCGGTCGCGCTGAAACCGGCAACCATGGTCGATGAACAACAATGCCAGGGCTGTCACACCGAACAGGTCAAGGACTGGCAAGGCTCGCATCACCAATTGGCGATGCAACCGGCCAACGCCGAGACCATGCTTGGCGACTTCAATAACGTCACCTTCAAAGCGGAAAACGAAACCACGCGGTTCTCGCGCAAGGGCGATGAATTCTGGGTGAATACCCCCGGCATCGACGGCAAGAATGCAGATTTCAAAGTCGCCTACACCTTCGGCATCGCGCCGCTGCAGCAGTATCTGATCGAAGTCGGTGAGGGTCGCTTGCAGGCGCTCGGCGTGGCGTGGGATACCGAGAAACATCGCTGGTTCCACCTCTACCCCGGCCAGGGCGTCAACTTCAAGAACCCGCTGCACTGGAGCAAGCCGAGCCAGAACGCCAACTTCATGTGCGTCGAGTGTCACACCACTGGTTTCAAGCGCAATTTCGACGCGGCGAGCAACACCTTCAACAGTCACTGGAACAGCCTCGGTGTCGGCTGTCAGGCCTGCCATGGTCCGGCGTCCAATCACCTGGAATGGACGCAGAAAAAAGGTGATCTGATCCACCAGGGTTTCGATGTCGACCTAAAGGACAAGAACGCCACCGTCGAGATCGAAACCTGCGCTCGCTGCCATGCGCGCCGCGCACCTTTGGGCGACGGTTACACCGTCGGCAAGCGCTTGATGGACGATTACCTGCCGAGCACCCTCACCCGCGAGCTCTACGCACTGGACGGCAAGATCAAGGATGAGGTGTTCGAACACGGCTCGTTCCTGCAAAGCAAAATGTTCGACAAGGGCGTGCGCTGCAGCAACTGCCACAATCCGCACAGCAGCGAACTGAAAGCACCGGGCAATGCGGTGTGCCTGCAATGCCACAACACCGCCGGCAAGACTTCGGTCGAAGGCGTTGACGGCAAAGGCCTGCAAGCGAAGAACTACGATTCCATCGAACACACCCGCCACACCATGGGCCAGCCTGGCTCACAGTGCGTGGATTGCCACATGCCCGGCAAGTTCTACATGGGCAACGACTTCCGCCATGATCACAGTTTCAGCATTCCCAACCCGGAACGCGCGCAGAAGCTCGGTACGCCAGATGCCTGCCTGACCTGTCACCAGGGCAAGGCCGGCGACAAGGTCACCGCGCAGTTCAAGTTGTGGAGCGCTTCCACCGCGCCGCAAGCGCCACGTTATGACGAGAGCCTGTGGCTGATCCGCAACGGCCAGCCCGGCGCTGCGGATGCGCTGTATGCGCAGTTGCAGCGCAGCAACCTGCCGGCGATCCAACGGGCGACGTTGCTCGCGGAACTGCCGCTGTATCCGAGCGAACAGGCATTGAAACTGGCGACTCAGGATCTGAAAAATCCATCCCCCCAGGTTCGCGAAAGCGCGGTGCGGGCGATCAGCGCATTCCTGCCGCCACCGGAGCGTGCGCCGTTGTTGGCGCCGCTGCTGGGTGATCCGGTGAAAGCCGTGCGCATCGTCGCGGCGCGGGATCTGCTCAGCGTCGCGCGTAACGACGGTCTCGGTGCCGCGCAAGCCAACTGGGACGCGGCGATTGCCGAGTACGAGGCCGTGCAGAAAAGCCTGCTGGAGCGCGCCGAGGCCAACCTGAATCTGGCGATGCTCTATCAGGCCAGTGGTCGCAGCGGCGAAGTTGAGGGCTTGCTGCGTTCAGCGCTGAAACGTGACCCGGACTTCTACCCGGCACTGGTGACGTTGGTGCAGTGGCTGGAAGCCAATGGTCGTGGTCGGGAAGCGCAACAGCTGCTCGACGAGAGCCTCAAGGAACACCCGGATGCCGCGCTGCTGCAGCACACGCGTGGACTGTCGCTGATCCGCGCTGGCAAGACTGCGGAGGCCATGGCGTCACTGAAAAAAGCCGCGCAACTGGAACCGCAGAACGCGCAGTACGGCTATGTGCTGGCCGTGGCGTTGCATGGCAATGGCAAGGTTGATGAAGCCTGCGCCATTCTCGAAGGTTTGCTCAAGGTACAACCGGCGAACCGCAATGCGCGGCTGTCGCTGATCCAGTGGTATCTCGACAGCGGGCAAGAGCCCAAGGCGCAGGTGCTGTTGCAGGGTTGGAAGAAGATGAATATGGGGGATCCGGCGCTGAAGTGACCCGTGCGCTCAGCCCCGCCCCCTGTAGGCGTGAGCCTGCTCGCGATAGCGGCTTGTCAGCTACATCAATGTTGACTGATACACCGCTATCGCGAGCAGGCTCACTCCTACAGGATCGGAGTGGTAATCAAGCTCGCGGAATTACCAGGACGACGTCTCACCACTGCGCAACGCCATCTCGCGCCGGCTGTTGATGTGCATCGCTTTGATCAGCGACACCGTGCCCACCAGCAGAATCGCCGCGCCCAAGAGGAAGTCGATGTTGTACAACTGGAAGTCCTGCACCGGTCCGATCAGCAGCACCCGCACGATCGCGGCGCCGACCAGTGTGGCGAGGAAGTCGATCCCCGGTTCGTTGCGGTAGAACACCAGCAGCAACGGTAGGCAGAGCACCAGCAGCAACATCAGCACGACCGCCTTGAACGAACCTTTACGCTCGACACTGAACGCGCATTCGTGCGGCCCGTACGCCTTGAAATCCTCGTCGCGAATCATCGAGGTCTTCTCGTTGATATAGTCGACGCGGTTGTATTTCTGGATTGGCGTGAAGGTGTTGGACATCTCCATCAGCGTGGTGATGTTCTTGAAGCGCAGGTCGACACGCTCGCTGCCCTTGAGGTAATACAGCACCGGTTTGTAGCCGTAGCGATAAGTGTCGAAAGGGAATTCGGTGACCTGGCCCTGCACCCCAATCGGGCGCGGCTCAAGTTCGGCGTAGGCACTTTTGTTGGTCGCGGAGAGGTTGCGGCTCAATGGCTGCACCTTGACCTGCTCAAGGAAAATCGGCGTGACGCCGTAAGACCACTGCAACGGTTCCAGACGCAAGCGCAGTTCATTGCGGCTCAAGTCATAACGGTTGAAGGTGCGTTCGGAGACCACCAGCGAACCGCTGAGCATGAACTCGCCGCGCAGGTTGTTGGTGACGCGCAGCGTCAGTTGATCCTTGCCCAGCAACGCCGCTTCGTTGGTCGGCGGCGTGCCGCACCACGCGGTACTTTCGCCGACACCGCCGAGCTGGCCGCCACTGTTCTCTTTGAATACATAAAAGTAACTGGCCCACAGCGTCACCATCAAAAGCAACGCTGTGAGACCGAGGATTTTTTTGCCCGGACTCACTGATCAGACTCCCTTCTTCGGTTCCATCGTCCAGCCGAAAACCCGCTGGCGACGGCGACTCTACCAAAAGGCCACCATCGACCCAAGGGAAAATCCCCGATTGGGCAAGCTTGTAAGGGTTTCCCTTGTTACCGCCGCTTTTCTGTAGGAGTGAGCCTGCTCGCGATTGCGGTGTGTCAGTCAACATCATCGTTGCCTGACACTCCGCAATCGCGAGCAGGCTCACTCCTACAGTTTTTGACCGCACTATGGCGCTACAGCGCAGCACGCAACAAATTCACCTGAAGCGATAAAAACCATATCAGCGCGTGGCAGAACGCCGCAGTCAGCACCTCCATCTGATCCGCACAAATCAAAAATTCCTGAGCCTGTTTTGTTTCTGGCGGGGTTCCTACAGTGCAGCTCATGCCAGACCGGGTGGCCTGGCAAGACTTTGCAACCGTGGATGAACTGACCATGAGCACAGCAACAATCGGACAGGCTTACAACTACAAGGTCGTCCGCCAATTCGTCATTGCGACGATTTTCTGGGGTGTGGTGGGGATGGCGATGGGCGTTTTCATCGCCTCGCAACTGGTCTGGCCGGACATGAACCTCGACCTGCCGTGGACCACCTTCGGCCGCCTGCGACCGCTGCACACCAGCCTGGTGATTTTCGGTTTCGCCGGCAGCGCGCAATTTGCCGCCAGTTACTACGCGGTGCAGCGCACCTGCCAGGTTCGGCTGTACTCGGACACCCTCGCCGCGTTCACCTTCTGGGGCTGGCAGTCGGTGATCGTGATCATGCTGATCAGCCTGCCGCTCGGTTACACCACCACCAAGGAATACGCCGAGATCGAGTTCACCGGCGCGGTGTGGATGGCCGTCGTTTGGGTCGCGTACGCCATCGTGTTTTTCACCACCGTGGTGCAGCGCAAGACCCAGCACATCTACGTCGGCAACTGGTTTTTCGGTGCGTTCATTCTGGTGATTGCCATGCTGCACGTGGTCAATCACTTGTCGATTCCGGTGGACTGGTTCAAGTCGTATCCGGTGTATTCCGGCGCCACTGATGCGATGGTGCAATGGTGGTACGGGCACAACGCCGTGGGCTTTTTCCTGACCACGGGGTTTCTCGGGATGATGTATTACTTCGTGCCGAAACAGGTCAATCGCCCGGTGTATTCGTACCGGTTGTCGATCGTGCATTTCTGGGCGCTGATCACCCTGTACATCTGGGCCGGCCCACATCATTTGCACTACACCGCCCTGCCGGACTGGGCGCAGTCGCTGGGCATGGCGATGTCGCTGATTCTGCTGGCGCCGAGCTGGGGCGGGATGATCAACGGCATGATGACCTTGTCCGGCGCCTGGCATAAGTTGCGCACCGATCCGATTTTGCGCTTCCTGGTGTTGTCGCTGGCGTTCTACGGCATGTCGACGTTCGAGGGGCCGATGATGGCGATCAAGACCGTCAATGCCCTCTCCCACTACACCGACTGGACCATTGGCCACGTGCACGCCGGGGCGTTGGGCTGGGTGGCGATGATCACCTTCGGCGCGACGTATCACATGGTGCCGAAAGTGTTTGGCCGCGAGCAGATGTACAGCACACCGCTGATCAATTTGCACTTCTGGCTGGCGACCATCGGCACGGTGTTGTACATCGCCTCGATGTGGGTCAACGGTATCACTCAGGGTCTGATGTGGCGGGCCATCAACGAGGACGGCACGCTGACCTACTCGTTTGTCGAAGCGCTGCAGGCCAGCCATCCGGGGTTCATCGTGCGCTTTGCCGGCGGGGCGTTTTTCCTCACAGGCATGCTGCTGATGGCTTACAACGTGTGGCGCACGGTGCGCGTTGCCGACGTCGCGCTGGCCCACCGTGACGCGCAGATCGCCTGAAGCAGGGAGCCGGTGATGATGGAGGTTGTCTTCGATGTGCTGGGCGTGGTGTTTCTGTGGCTGGCGGTGGAGTACTGCCTGCGGCGGGAAACGGCGGACAGTCTGGATGAGGCGAGCATGGTGCCGTTTGCCGATGATCCGGAAGTGGCGCGGCGGGTTGAGCTGGCTACCGGGAAAAGCGTGAAAGCGGTGGCGCCGGAAGCGCCAAAACCGGGTTGGATCAACCTCGATATGTAAATCCCGGCCCCTGTAGGAGCTGCCGAAGGCTGCGATCTTTTGATCGTTCCCACGCTCTGCGTGGGAATGCAGCCCGGGACGCTCTGCGTCCCAAAAGCCGAACGCGGAGCGTCCGTAGAGGCGTTCCCACGCAGAGCGTGGGGACGATCATCGCGAGAATCCTGGCGATCTAAGCGCGGTCGCGGGGGATCAGACTTTGCAATTGCTGGGCAAGGAAGTTGGCGTCAAAGGCGAAGGTATCCGGGTCCTTCAGGCCATTGGTCTTGCGCCACTGCCACGCGCCGTCCGGCAGGCCCACCAGTGAAATGCTGCCATAGCGCGCCGCCGTCAGCCCCATCACCGCCAGGGAAATCTGCCCGCCGCTGCCCATGACGTCCGGCACAAACTCCACCGGTTTGCCGGCAATCACAATGCTCAGTTTTTCGGTCTTGAAGGTCGATGTCTCCACCGGCGTGCTCGGCCCGAATGCGACATACGGTTCGCGGCTGACCTCCAGCAGATTCGGCGCCTGCACCGGCTCCAGCCAGTGCTGAATATCGCCGAACAACCCGGTAATCCTTGTCGCCCAGACTTGCGACTGCGTTTCGAAAACCTGCTTCTTGTGCGCTTCGCTTTCGGCATAGTGACGAAGCATCTCGCCCAGTTGTTGAACGTCGCTCATTGCGGTGTGCCTCGGAAAGGATCCTGCGAAACACCATAGTGGCAGATCGGAGCTTCTCTGTACGGTCAGAAACACCATGACACTTGCGCGAAAGATCAGCGGTACAGTCCGTTGCTGCTGGTATCGCGCCGAAAACCGAAGGAAACTCCCGACAGACCTGAATTCTCGACAAGGGTCATTTGCCCGAGGAAATCCAATGCGCACCATCGGCCTTATTGGCGGCATGAGCTGGGAGTCCAGCGCCGAATACTATCGACTCATCAATCAACAGGTCCGCGACCGCCTCGGCCCATTGCGTTCTGCACAATTGCTGATGTACAGCGTCGACTTCGGCCCGGTCGAACAGGCCCAGCACGCCGGGCGCTGGGACGATGCCGCGGCGATTCTGGTGGATGCCGCACGCAAGCTGGAGGCCGGTGGGGCCGAATGCGTGGTGCTGTGTACCAACACCATGCACAAGGTTGCCGAGCAGATTCAGGCGGCGATCAGTATTCCGTTTTTGCACATCGCCGAACCGGCAGCACAGGCAGCGCTGGAGATCGACGCGCAGACAGTCGGCCTGCTTGGCACCGCGTTCACCATGGAACAGGACTTTCTCAAGCAGCGCCTGATCGCTCAGGGTTTGACGGTTTTGGTGCCGGATGAGGCCGAACGCAAGGACGTGCACCGGATCATCTACGACGAACTCTGCGTCGGCGTGATCAGCGAGCAGTCGCGACAAATCTATCAACGGGTGATCGAATCCCTGACCGCCCGTGGCGCGCAGGCGATCATTCTTGGCTGCACGGAAATCGGCCTGCTGGTCAAACCCGAACACAGCGCCCTGCCCCTGCTCGACACCACCGAACTGCATGCACAGTCGGCGGTGGCGTTCGCGCTGGGCGACTGAGTCAGAATTTCGACCGATTGCGCAGGCGGGCCATGCTCAGGGTGTCGACCCACTGCCCGTCGCGCACCGCGTAATCGCGAAACAGGCCTTCGTCCTCGAAACCGAATTTGCGGTAGAGGCCGATGGCCGCTTCGTTGTCGGCATAGACCGTAAGTTCGACGCGGTGCAGGTTCATCCAGTTGTCGGCGACGTCCAGCGCCGCTGCCAACAGCTGCGAACCCACGCCTTTGCCCTGCCACGCCAGCGCAACGCCCATGCCGAAACTGCCAGCGTGCGCCCGACGCATCCGCGAATGCGCCTCCAGCCCGAGATTGCCGATCACCACACCTTGATGCAGCGCCACCAGTTTCACCGCGCGTTCATTATCCGCCAGCAGACGTTGGCGCCAGACCTCGGTGGACTGAAACGGCATCTGCAACACCTGCCGCGCCACGGCCGGGTCGTTGTAGAGCGCAGTAATGCCCTCGACGTGGGATTCGTTGAAGCGTTCGAGGTGAATGGCGGGGTTGTGCTCAGGCATGGTTGATCCTTCCTGGATCGATGAGTGGCCGATCACTCTAAACCGCCCACCTCAACACATACAAACGGTAGGAGCTGCCGAAGGCTGCGATCTTTTGATCTTGATTTTGATATTCAAGAAACAAGATCAAAAGATCGCAGCCTTCGGCAGCTCCTACACAAGAAATCAGTGCGCAATCATTCAAACCATTCTTGGCGTTCACTGAAGGTATGGTGGATGAGTTCTATGAGAGTCTGCACTTCGACGATCCCTTGCGACTCGGCATTCACCGCCAACCACGCCTGCAATTGCATCGGCTCCTCGAACAGCCCTGGCAGCGCGATCAGGCCACGGTCGAAGCGGCTCATGTACGCCGGCAACAATCCAATGCAGGCGCTACAGCGGATCATCTCCAGCATCAATTCATAGGATTGCATCTGCACCACGCCGGCCAGGCGCTGCTCGACCAGTTCGTTCCACGGGCGAAAGCTGTCGATCTGCCGGTCGTGCTGCCATTGCACGAGCATGAAATCGGCGAGGTCATCAGCGCTGTCCGGACGTGCGGTGACGCGCGAATAGCGTTTGGCGATGTGCGGCAGGTAATCCAGAGAGGCCAGTCGTTGCGGCGGGGAAACGGCAAAGGTCGGGCCCGGAAGCGGTGTGTCGCCGTGGGCCAACCAGAGGACGACATCCGCACTGACGGCGCGCAGTGACAATTCACTGTCGAGCGCGATGATCTCCAGGCGCACGCTGGCATTGCGGCGCAGCAATGCGATCAGATCGCGACCGAGGATGTCGTGCAGGATCGATTCGGCGACGGCCAGGCGAATCAGCGGTTGCTCGACCACCGGCAGTTTGCGCTCATTCGCCAGCGCGACCAGTCTGGCCTGCAATTGCTGGCCTTCGCGGGTCAGGCTCAAGGCGCTGCCCTGAAAGCTGAACAACGAATGCTGAAGTTCCTGCTCAAGCTGCGCCAACTGTTTGCGCAGCAGGGTCGAACGCACGTTAAGGCTGCGCGCCGCTTGCATGAAGCAACCGCAACGGGCGCTGACCAGAAAGTATTGGGCGACGTCGGCTTCAATGGCCGCGGCTTGCGCCAGCCAGGGTTCACTTTTGTCCTGAGACCAGCGGTAATCAGAGCTGCCCTGTCGTCCTGCGGGTTCGGTGAATGACATCGATGACTCCCTGTCGATCTTTGTTGTTTGATGGCTTCCGGCACTTTCAATTATTTTCTGAACCCAGTGGAGAACCCCTGTGGGAGCTGGCTTGCCAGCGATAGCGGTGTGTCAGTCAACTGTGAAGTTGGATGTGCCGACCTCATCGCTGGCAAGCCAGCTCCCACAGGTTTTGTGGAGAATCGGGTTACAGTTTTTCCTCTAGGATTTTATTGAGCTCGGCCCCATCAATGCTCAGCGTTGCAGTGTTGAGCATGCCGTCCAGATACGCCTGGGCAATCTGCTCCTGACGCTGCGCCCGCAGCGCCTGAGTCAGTTGATCGCGCAGTTCATCCAGCGTTGCGGTGCGCGCCGGTTGTTGTTCGGTGAGTTTGATCACATGGAACCCGGCCGCACTTTGCACCGGATCGGACACCGCGCCGACCTTGAGCCGGGCGACAGCGCCGCGCACTTCCGGCACCAACTGCTGCAACGGTTGCAGACCGCTATCGCCACCCCGCTCGGCAGTCACTCGATCCTGCGAATACTGAGTGGCCAGCGCAGCAAATTCTGCCGGCGTTGCCTGAGCTTTTTTGCTCAACTCCGCCGCCTGTTTGCGCACGGGTTCCAGTGCCTGCGGATCATTCACCCCAAGGAAAATCTGACTGACCCGATACAGCGCCGGGGTCTGCCAGTTCGCCTTGCCAGCGTCATAGGCCTGCTGCAATTCGGTCGCACTCGGATAATCCGCCGGGACTTCACTGACCGAGCGCAAATAGTCGCGGAAGACAATCTGCTCGGTCGCCGCACGGGTCTGCCGCGCAACCTCCGGGCGCTGCGCCCAGCCCTGGGCATCGGCCTGCTCCAGCACGGCTTTCTCGGCCAGCCGTGTGCGAATCCAGCGCTCCAGCGCCTGACGATTGCCGCGCAGTTGCTCGCGAGTCTCTGGCGGCACCGTCGCCAGCAACGCTTGCAACTCGTCAGGCGATACCTGTTGATTGCCCAACCGCGCCACCGCCGGCCCCCCGGCCACCGCCGCCACCGGCGACGATTGCTGAGCGGCGACCGGGTCACTGCCCGGTCGCACCACCAGCGCCACGGCCACCACCAATAGCGCCACTGCTCCGGCGCCGATCACCATGGCAGGCTTTTTCACAGCGCGACTTCCTCTTGCTCGGTCACAGCGACTTTCGCGGTCTGCGCAGCGGCGTTGCTCTGGGTGAAATCACGCAGGTAGACGATGAATTCCTGTAGCAGGCGATCCCACAATTCGAGGTTGCCACGCAAGTGATCGTTGCTCACGCCAGCGGCCACCACCACGTCCATTTCCATCACCAGAAACTCACCCTGCAACGACAACCGCGCAAAACGGCGCGTGGCATTCCACTGCTCGGCCACACCCTGTGGCAACTCACCCTGCACGCGCAGCGCACAGCTGAAAGTGAAATCGACGTAGCTGCCCTGCTCCACCGCCGGGTTGCCGAAACGCACGGCGTAGCCAATGCCCTGGCTGGCGCTGAGCAACTGGACGATGCCGTTCTGCTCGGTTTCGTTGACGCGATAACCCGCCGCTTGCAGGACTTCGGTCAGGGATTTTGGCGATACGTGGGTGATCAATTGAGTCATCGTTTCTTCCTTGTTTATCCGTGTTTTTAATCAGTGCGCGAGCGCGGCTTGCGGCGCGTCGAACTGAGTCTTGTAGAGCTCGTCACCAAACCCCTGGGCCAGTTCATCGAACTTGACCCGGGCGCTGCCCGCGAAGGGCTGGCGGATCTTCATCACCTCGGCCACATCGATGTTTTCGTAGGCGGTGAGGATCTGTTTGGCGACGCCGTACATCTGCTGATTCTTGACTGAACATTGCTGCACTTGTGTGTCACGTTCAGCCAATTGCGCTTGAAGCTTAGACCGTTCTGCTTCTTTGGCACGGGCCATGACCAGCAAGTCGTCATAGGCCTTTTTGAACTTGCCGGTCTGCTCGGCACTGGCCGCCACTTGCGCCTGGGCCTGGCTGTGCAGGGTTTGTTGTTGCCCCGCGAGTTGCTCGGCAACGCCTTTGGCCTTGGCCAGTTCAGCGCTCAATTGCTTGATTTGCGCCTGCGCAGCCTTGGCTTCGTTTTGCGCCGCCAGTTGCGCAGCGCTGGCCTGGGCTTGCTGACTTTGCAGGGCCTGCAGTTGCTGAGCGGTACTGCGCAATTGCGTGCGCAGGCGTTCTTCCATGCCTTCGGCGCTTGCCCCGGTGGCCACCAACATCCCGAGCCCAAGCCATAAACAGCGGATTTTCATCACCCTCTCCCGGCGCCTTAGAAGCGCGTGTTGATCTCAAGCTGTAAGACGTCGATGTCGAACGGCGCGCCGTACACCGCTTCGGTGCTCAACCAGCGACCGGTGGCGTAAACGTTCTTCGCCAGACCGTAGTTGCCGCCCATGAAATAGCCTTTGGCGTTGGTGCCGCCGAGGTGGAACGACGAATCGTTGAAGCCGTCCGGCAAGGCGTCCGGCTGGATGTACTTGTAGCCAGCGAACAGGTTCCAGTCGCCCTGCTTCTTCAGCTCCAGCGCGCTGCCGAGGGTGAACTGCACCATCCACGCATTGGCGCCGCTTTCGATGTTGCCGTTGCTGTCGAGGTTGTTGACGATCTGCCCGGCGGACCGTTTGCGCATCTCGCCTTCGTCGTAGCTGAGGTTGTGGATGTAGTTGCCCTGGCTGCGCAGTTTGAAGTCATCAGGCAGGTCGGCGTCCCACACCACGTTCAAATCGAGCAGGTTGAATTCGGAGGCCAGGCCGACGTATTGCGGTTGTGGCGTAGTGCTCGGGTTGAGCGGGTTCGGGGTGATGTCGCGCAGCAGGAACACGCTGTTGCCCTTCTGCATGAACGCTGTGCGGCTGCCGTCGCTGTCGCAACCCGGCGCGCCGGCCCACGGTTCGCAAGGGCTGGAGCGTTCGCCCTGAATGTCGTCGAAGCGGTAATACGCCAGCGCACCCTTCAAACGGTTGTTGCTGTTGATCGCCCATTTGGCGCCGACCTGTGCGCCGTACAGCCACTTGTTGTCGCTCTCTTCCTTGTCGAAACCGTTGCTGCTGGCGGTGTCGTTGGTGTAGTCCACCGGGAACGCGCCGACGGTGCCGAAAACGCCCCAATCGCGGTTGAGCTTGTGGTCGAAAATCGCCGCGACACCGTCGAAATTCAGGTCGTTGGAATAGAGCATGTCGGTGGACATGAACGGATTGGCGAAGCGCCCGCCGGTCAGGGTCAGTTCATCCGTCGGCTTCCAGTTCAGGTAACCCTGATCGAGCCAGATGTCTTTCTTGGCGAAACCGCCACCGAGGCTTTGCGTGGTCGACACCGGGTTGTTGTCCGAGCCGGTGCCGATGCGAATGCCGGCGGTCCATTCCGGTGTAATTACCGCTTTCATGCCGAGCCGTGCGCGAATACGGAACTGGTTGGTGCGGTCTTCGCGGGTGTTGAGCAGCGGCGGCAGGCTGGTGCTGCTGTTCGGGTTGACGTCGTACGGGCCGTTGTTGTTGAGCTTGGCGAAGTCGACGATTTCGTTGCTGTTGTTATCCGAGTAGTAGCGCGATTCGTCACGCAGACGAATGTCGCCGTCGAAACTGATGCGCGAGGCCCAGTCCGGGAAGGTGTTGGGCGCGGCCCAGTTTTCCTGTTTGGCGGTGGCCATGACTTCGGCTTTGACCTGATCACGGATCTGATCACGCACTGCTGCCGGTACGTATTGCACGCGGACATCGCCCGGCGCGGCCACTGGCCCGGCAGCCACGGCGGTAGACGCCGCCGCCTGCTTGGCCTGCGCCGCCTCGTTCTGCGCCTGAGCGATCAGTGCGTCGGCCTTGTCCTGTTTCAAAATGCCCTGCTCGACCAGCAAGCGGATCAGATTGATCGTGGCGTTCTCCGAGGGCGCAGGCGCTGCCACGGCCTGACCGACCAGGGTCGCAATGACCATGCCGACCGCCAGGGACAATCGATTCACGTTGGAAATCATCTGCACACAACTCCTTTTGGCAAAGCTTTAATGCTTGGCAATAAATAGGTTGAATTAACCCGGACGCCGCCCTTGCAGGGACAGGCGCACAGGCAAAGTGATGGAGGCCGGAGGCCGTTCGCTGAGGGCCGGCGCACCGCGTAGCGCCGCCAGCACTTGCGTATCGATTTCGGGATTGCCGCTGGACTTGATCAGCTCGACGCGGGTGATCTCGCCGACGCTGCTCAGCCACACATCGGCCTGCAGCGAGAACGCGAGGTTGCGCAGCTCGGGGTTCTCGCGCAGCAAGCGCTGGAAGGTGAACGCCAGAAACTGGCTGTACGTGCCGGTGCCGAGGCGCCCGCCGCCTGTGCCAGCCATGCCGCCGCCCTTGCCCGCGCCGATGTTGAACGCGTCGTTGCCGGACTGCGCATCGCCGTCCATTTGCATCGGGGTGGCCAGATCGTCCGCCGGTGATGGCGGCGCTTCTTCCTCAGGCTTGACCTCTTCGGGCTCAGGCGTCGGTTCCGGCTCGACGACTTTTTCTTCCACCGGGGTTTCCGGCTCCGGCGGTTTTTCCGGCGGCGGAGGTGGTGGTGGCGGCAACGGAATGATCGTCGGCACCTTCGGCGCTTCGCGGCGGATGCCACTCATGTCGTTGGCCCACTGCCAGAGAAACCACGCGGCGAGTGCGCCGATCAGCAATCCGGCGACCCACTTGGCGTAACGCAGCGCGGGGTTTTTCACCGGCAGCGGCTCGATCGGGAGTTGTGCGGTCATGACTCAGCCCTGACTCGGTTTGCCGGTCACAAGACCGACCTGGGACAGTTCGAGCCGGCGCAACAGATCCAGCACTTCGATGACTTTCTGGTACTGCACCGTCGCGTCGCCGCGCACGATCACCGGGAAATCCGGGCTCTGCGCCTTCTCGATGCGCAGGCGCTCTTCCAGCTCGGCCAGCGTCACCGGGTAAGCGTCGAGGAACACCTGACCGCCGTCGTTGACCGAAATCGCCTTGGTCTTGGCCTCGGACAGCGACACCGAAGCGCTGGCCTTGGGCAGGTTGATCTGGATCCCGGAGACCTGCGCGGTGGCGGTGAGGATGAACATCACCAGCACCACCATCAGCACGTCGACCAGCGGGGTGATGTTGATGCTGTCCACCGCGGCATCTTCGTCATCGTCGTGGGAGGCATTTACGGACGCCATGGCAGTGCTCCTCAGGCCGGTACGGAATGGTTGGCGTGATGGCCGCGCTGATGCGAAGCCTCACTGAACTGGCTCTCGCCGTGCATTTCCGCCAGCCGCGTGATGAACTCGTCGACGAACACGCGCATGTCGGCGCTGACTTCCTTGTTGCGGGTGATCAGGCGGTTGTAGCCAAACAGCGCGGGGATCGCGACGAACAGGCCCATGGCGGTAGCGAGCAACGCGGCAGCCATACCGGGCGCGATGGCGTTGATGTTGACGTCGCCGGCCATTGCCGTGCCGAGGAACACCACCATGATCCCCAGCACCGTGCCGAGCAGGCCGATGTACGGGCCGCCGGCAATGGCGTTGGACAGGGTCGATAGCTTCGAACTGAGTTGCTGGTTTTCGCGGGTGCGCACGCCGTCCATCGAGCAGCGGATCGCTTCGATGGTCGCCGCCGAAACCGACGAGGTATCAGCGCCCTGCTCGCGGCGGGTGCGGATCTCTTTCACGGCCACCAGGTACAGGCGCCACAGCGACGAGTGCTGCAAACGCTGGGCGAGTTGCGCGTCGTCGGCGAACATCTCCAGACGCGTGCCGACCTTGGCGAACTGCACGCGGAAGTCTTCGTTGGCGGCGCTGACGCGGCTGAGGCTACGGTTCTTGCGCAGCATGATGATCCACGACTGGAACATCATCAGCACCAGCACGGCGATGATCACCCAGGCGTCGATTGGCACCGCGTTGAGCAGGAAACCGAGGCTGCCGAAGCCGAAACCGGACTGCTCTTCGTCGACACCGTAAGCGACCAGTTTCGACTCGGCACCTTGCGAGGTGGCGTCGGCCAGCAACAGCGGCGCGGGACGGGCGACTTTCGACAGGCGCAGCTCGTCGATGGCGCCCACGAACGGCTGGAACGGCCCTTCGTGCAGATCACCGCCGATGGCCATGACCGAGTTGAAGGCTGGCATCGCCTGAGCGAGCGTGGCACCTTCGCGACCGTTGATGTACAGCGTGACTTTCGCGCCTTCAGCGGTCAGCGCAACGTGTTGCCATTGGCCCGGATTCAGCGCCTGAGCAGCCACGGCACGTTGGCCATCGATCTCCACGAACGGTACGCCTTGGTTGGCACCGATCAGCAGGCTGTTGGCGCCTTCACGACGGGCCAAAATCAGTTGCTCGCCACTGGCCTGATCCAGACGCAACCAGGCACTGAAGGTGAACGCACTGCCGGCGTTGTGTTGCAGCGATGGACTGGCCGGCAGCAGCAACGGCTGGCCGCTGAACTGCAAGGCGCGCCCTACTACGCCGTCAATCGCCGCACCGGTCGCACTTTGCGCGGTGTTGCCATAGGCGGTGGTGTCTTTGGCCGGGGTGCCAGTAGCGCCGTCGAAGTGATACAGCGCGGTGTAATTCGGATCGAAAGTCAGTTGGCCGTTGCCGGTCGCCGGCGCCTTCTGATTGCCGTAGTACATCCAGATGTCCTGACGCTGGCCGCCCTCGACATTCGGCACATCGACCCAGATCAACGCCATACCCATCAGTGCGTCGAAGCTTTCGATCTGGTGGTTGAGCACAGTTTTGTCATCGGCAGCGACGAAGCGCAGGTCCGCGCCGTCCTCTTTCACGCCGTCGAAGGTGAAGTTGCCGGTGTGCAGGCGCACCAGCAGCGCGGTGCGGCCGAGGGCCTGATTGATCGCCGCGCCTTGTGGCGTGGTGTCGACGGCGATCTGTTTGCGGTAGTGCCAGTCGTCCTGCCACCAGGCCTGGGCCGTGGCCGGGAGCACGAAGCCCAGGCAGATCAACAACGAAAGGAAGAGGCGCTGCATGAACGTGCTCCTTGTCAGAAAGTGGCTTGAAGGTTGAAGTGCAGGCGCGATTCCTGTTTCGAGGTGTTCGGCCCTTCGAGTAGCGGGTAGCCCCAGTCGAGGCTGCCGGACAGCCATTTGCTCAGGCTGGCGCGGGTGCCGAGGCCGACGCTGGCCAAGGCGTAACTGGCGTCCTGATCTGGCAGTTCGTCGCGCAGGTACAGTTGCGCGCCTTCGGCGAAGGCGTAGAAACGCCAGTCCTGCATCCATGTGCCGGCGTACTTGGCCAGCGACGGCGTGCGCACTTCCTGGCTGAGCAGCACGCCGTCATCGCCGGTGCGTTCGGCGGCCAGATAGCCGCGTATGGAGGTGGCGCCACCGGCGGAAAATTGTTCGTTGGAAACCAATGGCCCCGACGCCAGTTGGAACGCGGCTTTGCTTGCGCTCTGCCAGTCGCTGTCGAAGGTCCAGGTGTAATTCGTATCGCCCTTGACCACGGCGAAACTCGGTTTGGCGCGGTAGCGTTTGTAGTCGAAATCTTCGTCGGAGCTGCCGTAACCGAAGATGCTGCGGGTGGCGGCGACCAGGCTCAGGCCGAGGCCGAGCTGACTCTTTTCGCTGTAGCGATAACCGTTGTAGGCGAAGGTGAACGGCGCGTATTGCAGCGGGACCTTGTCGCTCTCGCCAGACAGGGTCAGGCGTTCGTCGAAGTCCTTGAAGTCGATGCCGGCCGACAGCGAGTTCGACCAGTTGCCGCTGGAGGGCAGCGTGTAAATCGCCGAGACGCCGTAGGAATGGCCCTTGCCGAGCACATTGCTGCCGCCAATCGTGGCGACGTTGCTGTCGGACTGGTAACCGGAGAACTGCACGCTCCAGCGCTCGCTCAGCGGCGCGGTGTAGGAACCCGACCAGACCTTGGCGTTGTCGGTTTCCTGCGGTGCGGTGAAGAACGTCAGGTTGACGCTGTGGCCGAGCTGCCAGAGGTTGTTGTAGCCAAGACTGGTGACGGTGCGCAGCTTTTCCGTGTCGGCGCTGTAGTCGTTGTTGAGGCCGACGCTGGCGGTCCACGGGTTCTGGTCTTCGACTTGCAAATCGACGTCCATGGTGCCGGGGCGCTGACCTTCGCGCACCAGCGGCATGACTTGCCGGCCCGGGGTTTTGTTCAGTTGCGCCAGTTCGCCCTGGACCTTGGCGAAGTCCGGCACCTCGCCTTCTTTCAGCGCCGGGACGTTGTCGCGGATGTCCAGCGGCGAATAGTGTTTGGCGCCGACCACGCGGACTCGACCGACCTTGGTTTCGCTGACTTGCAGATAAACGATACCGTCGGCGACAGCTTGCTCGGGCAGTTCAACGAACACCGATTGATAGCCGCGCGCCTGATAAACCTTCTGCAACGCGTCCCGCGCACCTTCGATATCGCTGAGGGCTTTTTGCGGGCCGAGAAACGGATACACCGCTTCTTCAATCGCCCGCGCATCGAGCACGGTGTTGCCGCGCACGAAGTATTCGTTGACGTCGACCAGACGCTGCGCCGCTGCGTTGTCGGCAGCCTCCTCGGCCAATGCCGGCTGCGCGCCCGCCGTCACCATCAGCCAGCCCCACAGCGCCAGCCGTGACTTGAAAATCGGTTCCACACTACCCCCTGAATTCGCGATGACCTGTTGGCGTTTCGAACGCCGCGTGTATGGCGTCAATTGCTGGCTGTCGAGGCGCAGGCGTGTTTGCCCAGCCACGTGTGCAAAAGCGCAAAGTTCAGCGAGAACTCGGGCATTTGCAGCAAGGCACCGCAGAACACTTCGCCGATGATTTTTTGAATGAGCAGCACCGCCCGTGGCTCGTTGAGCAACGTGGTGATGTCGCGACTGAGGGCGTTGAAGCTCCAGACTTTCTGATTCAGGCCAAGACCTGCGAACCAGCGGAACAACAGGTTGTAATTGAGCTGTTCATACAGTTGCTGCTCGCTGGGCACCGAATACAGCAGTTGCAGGAGCAAAATATGCATGACCGTTTGCGCAGGAATCAGCATGCCGGGCTGGGCATTGAGGTCGTGCATGAGATCACGATGGGCGTCGAGCAGATCGTCGATCTGCGGGCGCAGCAGAACCAGCGAATGCCCCGGCGGAATGTAGCTCGACACCTCTTTCAAGGCGCCCTGCCAATCATCCTGCGAGACGATCCAGACCCACGGCGCGCCGTAGCGATACACCGAAACCGGCTTCTTGCGCGCGGCTTCGACGATCTTCGACAGGCGTTGATCGAGTTCCTGCATGCCCACTTTCGAGTAGCGTTCCATAGTCCCCACTGCCTCACTCCCGGCGTCCCGCCTCGGCTTGTGAAAAGCGCCCCGTTGGGCCCCTCAAGCGCGTTACATAGGCATGACCGGACTGGCGATGTGCTACCGAACTTTTGTCATAAAAGCTTCATTACCGAATTTGGCAATGAGGTGGGACAGACACCGATAACCCTGTGGGAGCTGGCTCGCCAGCGATGGCGTCATGTCAGCAACCCTTTACTTCGCTGACAGACCGCTATCGCTGGCAAGCCAGCTCCCACAGGTTTTTGCGGTGTTTGGGGGATTTTGGATTAGGCGTAAACGGGCCAGGTGTCGACGATCTTGCCGCCGCGCACGGCCAGTAGATCGCCGAATTGAAGGAGCACGGCTTCGGTCTGGGTAGGGCGCAGGAACACTTGATCCTCAACGGTCAGGCCAACGGCATTCGAGCCGTTGACCATCTCCTGATTGGAGCTGCGGCCATACACGCTATTGCTCTGCAAACCGGACGGCGATTCGAATTCCGCCATCCAGTTGCCGCCATAGATGAAGAAGGTCTGGCGCTGATTGGCGTCCCACCAGGAGAACAGCTTCGACTTGTCATCCAGCGCCGGGATGTTCACCGCGCCGGTGCTTTTCAACACTGGCGTAGCGATGTAAACCGCCGGCTCGTGCTCCACCAGCGACGGCAAATCATAGTGCGTCGGTTTGAGCATCGCCGTGCCCACCGAAACCTCAGTGCTGAGCTTCTCGTTTTCATGCAGGCGATAACTCGGGCTGCCAGCGGTGTTCAGGCACAAGCCGTCGTGCCACAACGTCGGAAACTGCTGTCGGGCAAAATCCACGCAGCGCTGATAGATCACCATGACCTTGGCAAACAGCTCCTCAGACGAACCAAGAATCCCCGGCACGCCCATGCCCACGAACGGGTCGTAACCCATGAATCCGGCAAATTCCAGATGCTGCGGGTTGGCACCGATCAACGTGAGCATTTGCCCCAGCATCGCCAGATCGCTGACCCCCCCCCGATGCAGGCCCACATCCAGTTCGATGTTGATGCGCATCCGCGTGCCCAGCCCTTGAGCGAGCGCAAGGTATTGCTGCAAACGCTCCGGGCCGTCGAGCAACCATTGCAACTGCTTCGACGGCTCAAATGGCCCTGTGTGGCTTTGATAAAACAGCGCTGCCGAACGCACCGGTAACGGCTTGCCAAGCAAAATATCCGACTGCGGGAACACCTGCGCATCGTGATTGAGAAACGGTTGGTGAAACGACATCAGCCTTTTCGTCCCGGCGCGCGGGGCGATGTAACTGAGCAACCCCGGCGATGGCAGCGACTTCTCCACCAGCCGCAACTGCTTGCCGCCGCGTTGCACTGAATGCATGACGACATCGATGTTGTGATCGAGGCGATCCAGATCGATCAGCAACACCGGGCGCATCGGGCCTTTGTCCTTCAATTCTTTGTTCAGTGCACGGAAGTATTCGCTGTACGGCCCACCGCGATCGCCTGGCCGCAACCATGCGCCGACGCCCACCAGCAAAGCGCCAACACCCAACGTGCCGAGCAGAAAATTGCGTCGATTGACCGCCATCAGTTCACCCTCAGAATCGATGACAAATGCGCATTGAGAAACCGCCCGCTCGGATCCAGCGCCTGGCGCACGTCGACAAATTCGCGCCAGCGCGGGTACAGCGGTTGCAGGTTTTTCGCGTTGAGCGTGTGCAACTTGCCCCAGTGCGGGCGGCCGTTGTACTTCCAGAAAATCGGCTCGACCGCCGCGAAGAAATTGTGATGATCCATCTGGTAATGCTGGTGCACCGAGATCGAACAGCTGTCACGGCCCTCGAACATGCTCAGCGGAATGTCGTCAGCCTTGACATAGCGATACTCGATGGGAAACCAGGTGCGCAGATCCTTGTCCTGAATCAGCTTGAGAATCTCGCGCAGGCAGGCCGGGCCGTGCTCGGCCGGCACCGAATATTCCATCTCGTTGAAACGTACTGTGCGCACATTGGCGTAGATGTCGAACGAGTCACCGACGCGATCATCGAAACTGGCCAGATGGCGCAGGCTGTTGAGCATGGTGCGGCGCAGGTCGGGGAAGTCGCTGCCGTATTTGTCGATTTTCTCGATCAGGGTGACGAACTCGTTGCCGCCCTCTTCTTCCGGCGGGATCGGCGGCGTGGCCGGGTCGTCGGTTTCGTTGAGGGCAATGGACAAGGCGTAGTCGGAATGGGTGACGACGAGCATTTCCCAGTGCTGGTTTTCCCTGGTGTTCTTGTCGAGGTCTTCGAGCAGTTCTTCGGTCTTGGCGATCCACTGGCGTTCGCGCAGGCGATAGGCCGGGCGGTTTTGCAGGCGGATTTTTGTCGCCACACCGAGGGCGCCGAGGGAAACTCGTGCGGCGTTGAATACTTCTGGATGGCGCTGAGCATCGCAATCGAGCACTTCACCGCTGGCCGTCACCAGTTGCAGGCCGCAGACGTGGGCCGAGTAGGACTGGAAGTTTTTCCCGGTGCCGTGGGTCGAGGTCGAGATCGCGCCGGCCAGGGTTTGGTAATCGATATCGGCCATGTTTTGCAGGGCCTGACCGATGTCTTTCAGTGGCATGCCCATGCGTGACATCGGTGTGCCGGCAGCGAATTCGGCTTGCAGAGTTTTCGCGTCGTGATCGAGCAAACCGTTGAAATAGCTCAGCGACAACAGCGTGCCATCGGTGGGCACCAACGCGCTGAAGGAATGCGCCGAGCCGACCGGGCGGATCTTGCCTTGGGCCTGCTGGATGGCGCTGACCAGTTCATCGAGATTTTTCGGTGCCAGCCGCGCAGCTGGCAGGCAGCTCTGCGCGCCCGACCAGTTGCGCCACGGAATCAGCCTTGGTGCGCGCATCAATTGGCCCAATGCCGGATGGCTCGCCAGCGCACTGAACGCGCCGACGATGCTCGCCCGCTGCAACAACTGACGCCGTGTCAGATCCATGGTCATGCCGGGCACCTTATTGTGGGAGGGGCTTGTCGGCCATGAAGCCGATCAATTGCAGGAACTGTTCTTCCGAGCACTCGACGCACTGGCCCATCGGCGGCATGCCGTTGTAACCATTGATGGCGTGGTCGAGCAGCGTGTCGGTGCCCTGCTGGATGCGCGGTTCCCAGGCCTTGCGGTCGCCGGTCAGCGGTGCGTTCGCGGCGGGGTTGGCGTGGCAGAGTTGGCAGCTGTTGGCGTAGATCTGCGCCAGTGCCGGGTCTTTGGGCATGGCGTGGTGATCGGTGGTGGCCGGGGGTTTGGGGTCTTCGCCGCAGCCGAACAGCGTCAGCGATAACGCCAGTAATAATGTGAGTCGAATTGCCCGCATAACGGCCTCGCTTATTGTTGTCAGCACACCTTAAGGCAGGCGGGTCAGCGGGTTGAGGGCATTGCGGGACAGTGAGGGGGGCAAACGGGGCCAGGCAGGATTTACCTTGATCGTTCCCACGCTCCGCGTGGGAATGCAGCCCTGGACGCTCTGCGTCCGCTTGGAACGCGGAGCGTCCCTTGAGGCATTCCCACGCAGAGCGTGGGAACGATCATGCGTGGGTGCCCGCTCTGCTGTGCGGTTTCGCGTGACATTCGGGTGACATTTGCGGGTTTAAATTGCGGCGCATTCAGGCGTATAACCTGTACAGACTTTTTGATCTGCATGCGGACATCAACACGGGGTAGCGACATGACCACAGCAAACATCCTTGGCAACCTGTTCCCTTCTGTCAGCGACATCCCGGAAAAATACCGCCTCGACGGTCAAGTCGAGCAACGCGAATACCTCGTCGACGGCCAGTTGCGGCGCTGGGACGGCCCGCTCGCCACCGTGCGCAGCCCGGTTTATCTGCAGGGGGAAAACGGTGACGAACAAGTGATTCTCGGCAGCACGCCGCTGCTCGATGCCGACACCGCCCTCACCGCCCTCGACGCCGCCGTGCGCGCCTACGACCGTGGCCAGGGCCTGTGGCCGACCATGCGCGTAGCCGAACGCATTCAACACGTCGAAGCCTTCCTCGGGCGCATGCGCCAACAGCGCGATGCCGTGGTGAAGCTGCTGATGTGGGAAATCGGCAAGAACCTCAAGGACTCGGAAAAAGAATTCGACCGCACCTGCGATTACATCGTCGACACCATCAATGCGCTCAAGGAACTCGACCGCCGTTCCAGCCGTTTCGAGCTGGAACAAGACACCCTCGGCCAGATCCGCCGCGTGCCGCTCGGCGTCGCTTTGTGCATGGGCCCCTATAACTATCCGCTGAATGAAACCTTCACCACGCTGATTCCGGCGCTGATCATGGGCAACACCGTGGTGTTCAAACCGGCCAAACTTGGCGTGCTGCTGATCCGTCCGCTACTGGAAGCGTTCCGCGACAGCTTCCCGACCGGCGTGATCAACGTGATTTACGGCAGCGGCCGCGAAACCGTCAGCGCGCTGATGGCCAGCGGCAAGATCGACATCTTCGCCTTTATCGGCACCAACAAGGCCGCCAGCGACCTGAAGAAGCTCCACCCGAAACCGCACCGTTTGCGCGCCGCGTTGGGTCTGGACGCAAAAAACCCGGGCATCGTCTTGCCGGAAGTCGATCTGGACAATGCCGTCAGCGAGGCCGTGACCGGTTCGCTGTCGTTCAACGGCCAGCGCTGCACCGCGCTGAAAATCCTCTTCGTCCATGAAGATGTCGTCGACAGCTTCATCGAGAAATTCAACGCCAAACTGGCCACGCTGAAACCGGGCATGCCGTGGGACAGCGGTGTGTCGCTGACGCCGCTGCCGGAATCAGGCAAGGTCGATTATCTGCACGGACTGGTCGCGGATGCGCGCAGCAAAGGCGCCGAAGTGGTCAATCCGAACGGTGGCGAATCCCGCGAGTCGTTCTTCTACCCGGCAGTGCTGTACCCGGTGAATCCGCAGATGCGCGTGTATCAGGAAGAACAGTTCGGCCCGGTGGTGCCGATCGTGCCCTACCGTCATCTCGATACGGTGATCGATTACGTACTGGAGTCGGATTTCGGCCAGCAACTAAGCATCTTCGGCACCAACCCGGTGGCGGTCGGGCGTCTGGTCGATACCTTTGCCAACCAGGTCGGACGCATCAACCTCAACGCCCAATGCCAGCGCGGCCCGGACACCTACCCGTTCAACGGGCGCAAAAACTCCGCCGAGGGCACCTTGTCGGTGCACGATGCATTGCGCGTGTTCTCGATCCGTACGCTGGTAGCGACCAAGTTCCAGGACAGCAACAAGGATCTGATCAGCGAGATCATTCGCGGCCGCGATTCGAGTTTCCTGACCACCGATTACATCTTCTGAGCGGATTGGAAATAACCGCAGCAGAGGTGATCAGCTTCCAGTCTAAAGCCGTAAAGCCCCCGGCCATTCAGTGTCTACACTGATCCCAGCGCTGCGCTGGATGCCGGGAGGTGGATCATGCTTGATTACTTCGCGTTGGGTTTGTTGGTGTTTGTGGGGCTTGTGCTGTTTTACGGAATCATCGTGCTGCATGACATTCCGTACGAGATTGCCGTACACCGTAACCACCCGCATCAGGATGCGATCCATGCCACTGGCTGGGTCAGTCTGTTCACCTTGCATGCGCTGTGGCCGTTTCTGTGGATCTGGGCGATGGCTTATCGCGAAGATCGCGGCTGGGGCTTCGGTGACGGCAAACCTGTGCAGAACCATGTATTGCGTCTGGAGCAACAGGTCATCGAGCTGCAAGGTCGCATCGAGCGACTGGAAGCGCAGGCTTTATCTGCACCTGACAAGCAGGGGCGCTGAGCATGGATCTGCTGCTCATCCTCACTTATGCCGCGTTCTGCGTTGCCCTGTTCAAAATCTTCCGTATTCCTTTGAATAAATGGACGGTGCCCACAGCCGTTCTGGGTGGGGTGCTGATCATTGGCGCGCTGATTTTCACCATGAACTACAACCATCCCTATTCCGAAGTCGCGCGCTCCTATTTCGTTTCTGTACCGGTGATACCGATTGTCAGCGGCCAGGTGATCGAGGTGCCGGTACACGGTAACGAGCCGCTGGAAAAAGGCGATGTGCTGTTTCGCATCGATCCCACGCCGTTTGAAAACCGCATGAAATCCCTCAAGGCACAACTGGTCGCCGCCAAGGGTGATCGCTATCGCATCACCGAAC
This sequence comes from Pseudomonas sp. PB106, assembly GCF_009764645.1. GTDB lineage: Bacteria > Pseudomonadota > Gammaproteobacteria > Pseudomonadales > Pseudomonadaceae > Aquipseudomonas. The sequence continues at coordinate 114,637 of NZ_RWIM01000099.1, read as the reverse complement.
TGATCCGGCGCAATTTCGGCACCCAGCGCGAACTGGATGCCGCCATTGCCCGCACCGATGACCTTCAGGCACAACTGGACAACGCGCAGTTCGAACTGGACAACACCACCGTACGCGCACCGAGCAAAGGCTTTGTCACCCATGTGTCGTTGCGACCGGGGATGATGGCGAGCAAGTTGCCGCTGCGTCCGTCGATGGTGTTCATTCCCGAAGAAGGCCAGTATTTTGCGGCGTGGATGCGCCAGAACAGCCTGTTGCGCCTGACCGTGGGCGATGAGGCGGAAGTGGCCTTCGATGGTATTCCCGGCAAAGTCTTTGCCGGACGAGTGAAGAGCGTTATTGGCGTGATTGCCGAAGGTCAGGTGCAGCCTTCCGGCACCTTGATCGGCTACACCGGTTCGCCCCCGGCGGGACGGGTGCCAGTGATCATTGAAATCACCGATCCCGATTTTGCTCAGTACGGCAAACTGATGCCGGGCGGCGCCTACGGGCAGGCAGCGCTCTACAGCCAACACTTCCACCACATCGGCGCGATGCGCAAAATCCTTCTGCGTATGGCAGCATGGATGAATTACATTTTTCCTTTCCATTGATCTGAACCTGAGAGGCCCGCACTGAGTACTCACAGCACCCATCGACTTCCGCCCTTGCTGCGCCGTGTCTTGCGCCCGCTGCTTGACCCTTATCGACGTTATCGCCACGCGCGGCTGATCCATGCGGTGCGGGTGGCGCTCGGATTGCTGGCGACGATCCTGCTGACCACCGGCATCAATCTGCCGCATGGCGAGTGGGCATCGGTGACCATGCTGGTGGTGATTGGCGGTTTGCAGCACCACGGCAACATCGGCAAGAAAGCCGCCGAACGCGCCACCGGCACCCTGATCGGTGCCGGTGTCGGGCTTTTGTTGGTGGCGCAGCAGGCTTGGCTTGGCATGCCCTGGCTGACTTACTTTGCGATGGCGGTGGTCTGCGGATTCTTTTCCTATCACGCCATCGGCAAGGGTGGTTACACCGCCCTGCTCTCGGCGATCACCGTGTTCATCGTCGCCGGGCATGGCGACAACCCGATCACCGATGGTTTGTGGCGCGGCGTCGACATCCTGATCGGCATCGCCCTGGCCTTGGCCTTCTCTTTCGCCTTGCCGCTGTATGCGGTCTATTCGTGGCGCTACAACCTCGCCGACGCCTTGCGTGACTGCGCCACGGTGTACGGACGGATCATCAGCGGTCAGCCTGTCAGCGCCGATGAGCACTTGAAGCTAATGAGCCGCCTCGGCGCGGTGATGGTGCAACTGCGTTCGCTGATGCCGTCGGTGTCCAAGGAAGTGAAGATTTCCATGACCGAACTGGACGCGATCCAGCGTAACTTGCGCATGTGCATCAGCACGCTGGAGATCCTCGGCAACACGCGACCGGATGCCAATGACCCAGAGGCCATGGCCCATTTGCAATCCGCGCTGAAAGCCGAGCACCGGCAGATTCGCGTGCAGTTGATCGGCATGGCCCGCGCCTTGAAAACCGGTGCAGTGCAACGCCTCGACCGGCCGCTCGATTTACCGGACGCCAGTCTCGATGCACCGGTATACAGCGCACTGGACGGCTACCGGTTGTTGACTCGACAACTGGCAGCGAATATCGCAGAGATGCGTCAACGTTTGGCGAAAACCTCGCCTCGCTGGAATATCTGAAGGTCACTGCGCGGCCAGTCGCCGCGCTTTGAAGCCCCAGCCCTGTTGCATCCCGGCAGCCGCCAGCAAAATCGCCGCCACACCCACCCACTGCAGGGTTTCCAGACGATGGCCGAAGGCGAACCAGTCGACGAAAATCGCTGCAATCGGGTAGATGAACGACAGTGCACCGGTCAACGCGGTCGGCAGTTTCTGGATCGCGCCGTACAGCAGCACGTACATCAAACCGGTGTGGACGATGCCCAGGGTGAGCAGGCTGGCCCAGGCACTTGGTGTTTGCGGCAATGCACTGAAGTGCGCGAACGGCGCCAGCAACAGGATGCCGGTGCACACCTGAATCAACGCGATCAGGTGCGGCGGTGTGCTAGTCAGGCGTTTGATGATCAACGCCGCGATCGCATACAGAAACGCTGCGCCCAAGGCCAGGGCAATGCCCAGCAGATAATCGTTGCCGCTCTCACCCTGCGTTCCATGAGCACTGACGATGGCCAACATGCCCAGGAAGGAAATCGCCAGCCAGAACAGTTTCTGCAAAGTGATTTTTTCGCCAAGAAACAACGCTGCCAATCCCACCAGCATGAACGGCTGCACGTTGTACACCGCGGTGCCGATGGCAATCGACGCCCGCGAATACGAGGCGAACAGCAACACCCAGTTGCCGACAATCGCCATCCCGCTGAGCACCGCGAGCAGAAACGTCGTGCGGGTCAGAATGCCCGGACGCAGAAATCCGAATGCCGCACAAATCAGCAATAAGGTGCCGGCGCCGAACACGCAGCGCCAGAACACCACGTCCAGCACCGGTTGCCCGGAGACCAGCACAAACCAGCCGATTGTCCCGGATATCAGCATGGCGGCGGTCATTTCAAACGAGCCGTGGCGCAGTGTCTTGTCCATCATTGATCTCCTGTCTTTGTGACAAAAGTATGCCGATCTGTCGCAGGGGCCTACCAGCGCTAAAAGCAGGCTAAACTCGGCTTCTGCCTTTTTTATCGAGGGTGATTTTCATGAATCGCCTAATACTGGAGATTTCTCATGACCGACGACATTGACCAGATTCTCATCGGCGCATTGATGGAGGATTCGCGGCGCTCGCTCAAGGCGCTGGCACAAATCAGCGGCTTGTCGTCGCCGAGTGTGGCCGAGCGTTTGCGCCGATTGGAGGAACGCGGTGTGCTCAAGGGTTACACGGTGGAGATCGATCCGAAGTTCTTTGGCTATCAGTTGCAGGCCATCGTCCGGGTTCGCCCGCTGCCGGGGCAACTGCAGGAAGTCGAGCGGCAGATCATGGCGATTCCCGAGTTCACCGAATGCGACAAGGTCACCGGCGAGGACTGCTTTATCGCTCGCTTGCATGTGCGCTCGATGGAACAGTTGGACACCCTGCTCGACCGCCTCAACACCCTGGCGGAGACCAATACCGCGATCGTCAAGAAGACCCCGGTCAAACGCCGTTTGCCACCCATGGCCTGAGTGCTTTTCTCGCAAGTTCGGCGTAGATTGAGGTTTTTCCGGCGAAGGATTGGCGGTAATGAGAATTCAGGTAATGGTGCTCGCGGCGCTGATGCTCGGCGGTTGCGGGACGGTACAGACCGTGGTGCGCAATGATCAGGTCGCGGTGGACAGCCTCAAGGAGCAGAAGAGTTACTGCGGGGCGGTGCCAAGAATCTACAGCGGCCTCGCCTACGACTTTTGCAGTCTGCATGCCCCTCTGGCCAAAGGCGTGGATGCCGACGATTACAAAAACGCCGCGATACCGGTGGTGTTGATCGACGCCGTAGTCTCCGGGGCGCTCGACACACTGTTGCTGCCCTACACCGTTTACAAACAACACACTGAAGGCAGCATCGTGATCAATTGAAAAAAGCCTGCGCACGCCGAAACGTGCGCAGGCTTTTTGCTTTTTACTCCAGCAGTTGCTGCAGGCTAGGGTCACGCATGACTTTCTGCATTGGCTGCGGCGTGGCGTTGTTGGTGGACTTGAGCATTTTCAGCTTCATGTCCGACGCTTTGCTGCAGGCATTCTTGCCGTCGGCGTAGATCCCGCTCATGTCGCACTTCCAGTCAAAGTAATTCACCAGTCCGCCCGACAATTGCAGGCTGTAGTCGGTGCTTTGCGCCCCCGGAGTAAAGGCATGGCCGGCCGGAATGTTCTGGAACCACTTCATCCACTCCGGTGTACCCGGCTGCGGGGCGTTTTTCTGGAACGTCGGGTTCATGATCGCCACTTGCGGCGTCTCGGCGGTGGCATGGCAGCTCAGGCAAGAGCTATTGGGGTTGTCCACCGGACCATTGAGGCGACCGTTCCAGCCCAAGTGCGTAGGCGGCAGTTCTTGGGTGTTGGCGTTGATCGCAGTTTGGTTCAGGCCGGTGTTGATCTTGGTCACCGTCGGCTGCGGATTGGTGTGGTCATTGCCGGTGTTTTGCGGATCATTGCCCCACATGATCCCCACCGGGACGAGATTGTCCCAGCCAGGCTTGCCGGTTTTCGCGCCGTTGTACTGAAAGGTGCCGAAGATCCAGCCAGTGTCGCTCATGCGCTTATCGCGCACAGCGATGTCCATCTGGATCAAAGCGACGTCCTTGACCTTGCGATTGGCCGACGTGAAGGTTTCGGTGATGTAGCCCTTCCACAACACCGGGTTAACCAGAAACGGCACGGTGCTGCGATCGATATCGGCGAACAGTGCTTTGCAGACCACCGTGCCGTCGGGGAAGCTGTTGGGTGCCGAGGTGAATTGAGGATCGGGGTTGTTCGGGTCTTTCCAGACCTCTCCGATGGTGAAGGCACCGATGTCGTTATAGATGCCCACGGCGTAGGTCTGGCCGGTGGCGGTCTGCGTGGCGGCCAGTTGCTTGACCTGGATCTGCGCCTCTTTGGTCAAGCCGTGAATCCCTTCACGTCCCAGCGGGCCGTAATGCTGCCACGGCATGTGATACCACTGCCGCAGCTTGTTCTTCTGCACATTCCAATCGACCTCGACGTTGCCCTCAAGGCAATAGGTCTTGACCTCCTCCATGTATGCGCGCCAGGTTTCAAAGTCGTTGCTCGGCTTGGTTGGCAGTTTCTTGAAAAACGCCGGTAGCGGTACTTGCGGCGCTTTGACCGGGTAATCCTGGCTCAACTGAAACAGTGGGCCGGAGTATTGACTGGAAGGCGGTTGATAGCCGAAGTCCGGATAGACGCCGGCGAGGGTCGACGCGCTGAACAGCGCAGTGGTGACGGCCAGTACAGCCAGTTTTCCTTGGGGCTGGTTCATCGATGATCTCCTTGATTGGGACAACGCCTGCTGATGCAGGACCTCCATTATTTTTCTGGTATCAGAGTCCCGGTCGTTCGCCGGGATATGCTCACGGTTGCATGGGTTTGACGTGGATCACCTCCTGGTTTTCACTGGACGAACGGATGCGGTCGCCCCCGACCTAAGGGTCAGGCGATCTAGAGCAAGGGAAGTGAATGCGAGGGACGAGGGATTGCACGAGAGGTACTGCTTACCGACTCCTGTCGATCAGGCTACTGCTCTTCCTTGATGATTAGGTGTAGGTGAATTCCACAAAGACGCCACTATTTTCAGATCATTTTGTCGGTAAAAGGCCACTACGCTTTTCGCCAGACAACAAAAAACCCGCCGTAGCGGGTTTTTTGTTGAAACGCGGGACTATCAGTCGTCGCGGCTCATGATGCCGAAGATCTGCAACAAGCTGATGAACAGGTTGTAGATCGATACATACAGGCTGATGGTCGCCATGATGTAGTTACGCTCGCCACCGTGGATGATGGCGCTGGTCTGGAACAGGATGCACACCGACGAGAACAGCACGAAACCTGCGCTGATCGCCAGTTGCAGGCCGCTGATCTGGAAGAAGAAGCTCGCCAGCGTTGCACCCAGCAGGACGAAGAAACCGGCGGTGATGAAACCACCGAGGAAGCTCATGTCCTTGCGGGTAATCAGCACGTAAGCCGACAGACCACCGAACACCAGCGCGGTCATGGCGAATGCCGAACTGACGACTTCAGCGCCGCCCTGCATGCCCAGGTAACGGTTGAGGATCGGGCCGAGCAGGAAACCCATGAAACCGGTCAGCGCGAACGCGGACACCAGGCCCCACGCGGAATCACGGAGTTTGTTGGTGAGGAAGAACAGCCCGTAGAAGCCGATCAGCACGACGAAAATGTTCGGATAGCCGACGCGCATCTGCTGAGCCACGAAAGCCATCACGCCGCTGAATGCGAGGGTCAGAGCCAGTAGGCCGTAAGTGTTGCGCAGGACGCGGCTAACCTCTAGCTGCTCAGCCTGCACGCTGTTATTAACTGCGTAATCCTGTTCGCGCATGGCGACACTCCTGTTGGTTTGAAACGTTCAGTCGCAAAGATCATAACAGACGCTCTGTAACAAGCCATGCAGAGAGTTTGACAGTGTGTTTCATTCAGGTATTATGGCGCCCGCAACGCAACGGAGGTGTGGCCGAGTGGTTTAAGGCAACGGTCTTGAAAACCGTCGACTGTAACAGGTCCATGAGTTCGAATCCCATCGCCTCCGCCATATTTTGTACCGACAAAGCCCTGATTATTCAGGGCTTTGTCGTTTCTGGCGTTTAGGAATTGGCTCCTCTCACTGTGTGTCATTTCCGCATCTTTTCGACCATTTCCGCAGCCCTGTCGTTCTTACACCGTTACGTTCACGTGAATCAAATTAAACCAAGCACTGCGCGTTGGTTGCATTGACTGCGGTCCTTGAGCAGCTTTCGGCTAAAAGGGGTCAATCGTGACCTTCAGCTATTGGCCACAAGCGGACATTCAAGACAGCGGTTAGACGCTCTGAATCCGCGAAGTCATATCAGCTTCGAGCATCTGCAGGAAAACTTTCACCCTGGCAGGAACATACTGGCGGGTCGGGGTGACGGCCCAGACAGACAACTGTTCCATGCTCCCGTCAGTCAACTGGATTTCCTCCAGAGAACCGTCTCGCAATTGGGGCAGAACGTCCCAGTACGTCAGCATCGCAACGCCCAGGCCTTCAATTGCAGCATCGCGTACGGCGCCAACGCTACTGATCATCACCCGCCCCTGTACTCGCCGCCGATCGATCTCGCCGTTCACCACAAAAGGCCATTTCGGTACAGCTTGAAGAACAATGCACGGGTGCTGATCAAGCTCCGCTACGGTGGAGGGCGTGCCGTGCTCTCGCAGATAATGGGGGGCCGCACAGAGAACGCGGGGATTGGGTGCGATACGCCTGGCAACCAGTTCGGAATCGGCCAGAGGTGCAACGCGCAGCGCGAGGTCAAATCCGCGCCCCACCAGATCGACTACTGTATCGGAAACGTCGAGTTCCACCTGTAGATCAGGGTATCGCTGCAGCAGTTTCGGCAGCATGGGCAAGACGATGGATTGACCGAAAACACTGGGTGCCGTCATCCGCAGCACCCCTGTCACCCGGCTCGACGAAGGCTGTAACTCCCGCAGCGCACTCTCCTCGGCCTCGATCATGGTATGGGCATAGGGCAGGAATGCTTCCCCCTCGGCAGTGAGCGACACTGCCCTGGTGGTGCGTTGAAGCAGCCGCACACCTAATTCCTGCTCAAGCGCACTGATCCGCCGTGACACCTGCATGGGCATCACATCCATTCTGCGCGCCGCATCCGAAAGGCTGCGCGCAGTCGCGACTGCAAGAAAAATGCGCAGGTCAGTTGTCAGCATGATTACATCCTTTTTCGTTATGCCGGCTTCACGCAAAGCTGGCTTGGTCGAGCCCAAGCACCGCCGTACTATCCACGACAGCAGGCAATTACGCCCTGGTACGCTTAGAAACGAGGTGCAGCCATGAACCACTCGACCCCATCGATTTTAACGCCATACGATATCAAGAATCTCACCCTCCGCAATCGCTTGGCGGTCGCTCCCATGACTCGCGTCAGCGCCACGCAAACCGGCGTGGTGACCGACACAATGGCGCGCTATTACGAACGCTTTGCCGAAGGCGGGTTTGGATTAGTCATTACCGAAGGGATCTACACTGACCAACGCTTTTCCCAAGGCTACCCCTTCCAGCCGGGCCTGACGGACGCGGAACAAACCCTCGCATGGAGAACGATCACAGACCGAGTCCACGCTCAAGAAACGGCTATTTTCGCGCAACTCATGCATGCCGGGGCGCTGAGCCAGGGAAATCGCTTCACCCAGCAAACCGCCGCGCCGTCGGCGACTCGTCCCAAAGGCGAGCAAATGCGGTTCTACTATGGAGAAGGCAAGTATCCGGTGCCCACTGCGATGACGGACGAAAACATCGCCGATGCCATTGCTGGCTTCGCTCAGGCTGCGAAGCGTTCAGTGCTGGATGCGGGCTTCGATGGTGTCGAGATACATGGAGCGAATGGTTACTTGCTTGACCAATTCCTCACCGATTACACCAATCACCGCAATGACCGCTGGGGTGGCAACACGCAACAACGCATCGGGTTGATTCTGGAAGTCATCAAAGCCGTCCGGGAAACCTTGGGGGCTGTTCCCGTCGGCGTTCGGATATCTCAAGGCAAGGTCAATGATTTCGGGCACAAGTGGTCGAACGGCGAACACGATGCCGAAGTCATTTTTGGCTCCCTCAAGGACGCCGGGGTCGACTACATCCATGTGACCGAATACGAGGTGTGGCAACCTGCTTTTCTCAGCAGCACAGAAAGCCTGGTTGCGTTGGCACGTCGTCATGCGCCCGGGGTCGTGTTGATTGCAAACGGCGGCCTGCATGACGAGGAACACTTCGACGCCGTGCGGGCCGATGGGGCAGATATCCTGGCTATCGGAAAGGCAGCGCTGGCAAACCCAGACTACCCCAACCGCCTTGCCACCCGCCGTCCTCTGGTAGCGTTTGACGCGTCGATTTTAGGCCCTATTGCGAATATCAAGGAAAGTGAGCTGGCCATGTAAGTCAACTGACGGCTACTTAAGGCTGCCTCCTGACAACTCGCTTGCGGTCGATTTCAGCCAGTTACGAAAGGCAGCCATGGGCCGGAATCGGACGTTCGTGAGCGGCCACTATTTGCCAAAAGCGGTCATGTGCGATTCATAAAAGTGCCCATTAAAGGGGGAATCATTTAGCAGGTCTTTGATTGATTGCACCGATCAGACGGCCCCACTACCTAGATCTCATCAACCATCATTGATGCGAGTAGTTTTCTCTCGGCGTCATTGGGAATTAGCCCTGTCGTCTCCGCGAGCAAGACAGCCAGGCCGCAACTGTTGGTCACGATTACCTCGGCTTGAGCCCGATTGCCCTCATCGATCGCCATAATTTTCCACACGCAGGTAAGCTCATCCCCGATATAAACGGGGCGCTTGAAGCGCAAATTCATGGAGGTAGCCAACCACCCCAACTGCCCTCCGATCTCTGTGATCAATGTCGCCGTCAGCAAGCCATGAGCGATGACACCATCAAAGCCTTTGGCCTCTGCATACATCGCATCGGAATGCACTGGGTTGTGATCGCGCGATAGCGCTTCAAACTGGGCGATGTCTGCGTCCGAAAAAGTGCGTTTGATTTCAAAAGTGTCACCTTCCTCGAGGCCTTCTATCGCCTTCTGGCGCAGTGTGCTCATTGCGATCTCCGATGCTCTAAAAAGTATGTTCTGGCCCAGGGAATGAGCCCGATTCGACATCTTTAGCGAAGGCTTGAGCAGCGTCACTCATCACCTTTCTCATATCCGCATACTGCTTGACGAATCGCGGCAACTGACCATCCCTTAGCCCTGCCATGTCCTGCCAGACAAGCACCTGTGCATCGCAGCCATTCCCGGCACCAATTCCTACGGTAGGGATGGAGACTGTCTCGGTGATCCTCGTTGCTACATCGCCTGGCACCATCTCTATCAGCAGGCCAAACGCCCCAGCACGCTCGAAGGCAACGCTCAAGTCAATCAACCGCTGCGCGTCTTCGCCTTTGCCCTGGATGCGGTATCCGCCCAGCTGATGTTCTGCCTGTGGGGTAAAACCGATATGGGCCATAACTGGTATGCCAGCGGCTACCAACATCTCTACCTGCGCAAGCATCTCGATCCCTCCTTCGAGCTTTACCGCATGAGCGCCGCCTTCCTTCATGAAGCGCACTGCGGTATGGAAGCATTGCTCAGGCGATCCCTGATAAGAGCCAAAGGGCAAATCGGCAATGACCAACGCCCGTTCGGTAGCACTCGAAACCGCTCTGACAAGAGGAAGCATCTCGTCAACTGTTATTGCCAACGTCGAGTTATGTCCAAACACGTTGTTGGCAGCGGAATCGCCTACGAGCAGCACTGGAATTCCTGCCGCCTCAAACACCGACGCTGCGTACATGTCATAAGCCGTCAACATGGCCCATTTCTGACCCTGTACCTTCATGTCCTGTAAATGTGGAATTCGTACCCTACCGCGACGCGGGCTGTTATAGGGGGCAATATTTTGATCAGACATTTCGCTTCCTCAATTCAAATGGCCAGCCGCTCGGCAGCTAGAACCACAGCGATTACGATCATGGCGGCTCCCGATATCCGACTCACATTGATTGCCGCTGCTGGTCGTGAAGCAAGCACCGCACCAGCGCCATAGCCGACCGCGAGATAGACGACACCGCAACTGACACCATGAATCAGACCTAGAGCGACAATCTGAGCCCCTACTGGCCATGCGGCTGACGCATCAGTGAACTGAGGTAGCAGCGCCAGGAACAACAATAGGACTTTCGGGTTGAGACCGCTGACGCATAGTCCCTTTATCGCCCAGGCCATCCCGGCACCTTCATCGCGGGATGCTCCTTGAGCCGGCAGCGAAGGCTTGAACAACATGTTAAGGCCGAGCCATAAGAGATAAGCGGCCCCCATCAGCGTTAACGTCAGCAATGCATAGGGAATTTTGACCAGCACTCCCCCCACACCTGCGGCGACGATCAGCGTGGCCACAAGATGGCCGGAAACCATGCCGACTACGGCGGGTAAGACGCGGCCTCGCAAACCTGCCGATATCGCGTAGGCCCAGTCGACCCCGGGCGTGATAACAAACAAAAATGATACGGCCCAAAACGCCATAATCAGAGAAACAGTCACGATCAAATCCTTCCTCTTCCATCAATTCAAAGCGCCGCGTGGCCCTGAAAAACCGTGGTAGAAGGATAATGAAAGCGAGGTGGTATTATCTTTCGAAGATACCTGTCGAAGCTCGCCAAATTAGAAGGTTTTACCTAATGGATCGCATGGACAAGAAGATTCTTGCGCAACTGCAGCAAGATGGTCGTCAGTCACTGACGGAGCTGGCCGACCGCGTAGGTCTCAGTTTGTCTCCATGCCATCGACGCGTTCGGGCGATGGAAGATCTGGGAGTGATCAAGGGTTATCGAGCTCAACTATCCGCAACTGAGTTGGGACTCAATTTCTCGTCCCTGATATTCGTGACGCTTAGAGAGGGACACCAAAAAGCAGTAACTGATTTTGAAGATGCTTTACCGCGAATTCCTTACATCGTCCAAGCTCAGAGACTTTTCGGCGATCCTGATTACCTGCTGATGGTGGTGACAGCAGATCTTCCTGCATTTCAAAAACTCTACGATGAGGAACTGTCGAGGTTACCCAACGTACAGCGTCTGACATCGACGTTGGTGATGAAGCACGTGATCATTGATCGTCCGCTGCCGTTGGAATGAAGTTCAAATATTGCGGATAACGTAGGGAAGCCGTCAGGCTTTTGTCGAATCGCCCCAAAGCTGAGATACGGATGCCTTGGGGCCGCACTTGGAATGCCTGATCTGACCGCCTCTGAAGCCCACGGCTAAAGACTCAATTCAGAGGTTACATGCCGGGAGACAAGCGTGCCGCGCCCACCAAGCCGTCCAGCCAGTCCTGGTGACCGTTGATCATCGGATTGGGTTTGGCCTTGGCGAGATCCTCCGCTGGTTTACCCTTCTGTGTTTCCTGAGTCAGGATGCGCACTCGTCCACCAGAGAGGTCTTCAATCAGCCAGGCATGGTGAACGTCCAGCCGAGAATCACCCTCACCCGACCATCCATGCCACGCAATTCGTCCTGGAGAGGTTGGGGTTGGCGGCACGTACTCATTGCATAAAGCTTCGACCGGAAAGCCGAACGTTTCAAAGTAGAAAGATACCCCGTCTTGCAGATCCGGCCCGATGTGATCATGAAACTGAATGTTTGCCGAGTTGGCGTAGTACGAGGGCCATCTCTGCGCCTGGCTGAGCAGAGGCCATACCTGTGCGGCACTCAATCCCGCGATGATGACCTCGTTAGAGACAAAGTTTTCGGTAAAACCTGGCAGGTAGCCCTCAGGCCAAATGATCTGGTTCATGGTAATGCAGCGCTCAGTTGATGAATTGAGACCATGATGGGTGTAGGCTAGAAATAAGACCAATCGCTATATTTTATTCTGCGCATAATGAATCCTTATATCAGAACTCTCGATCTCAACCTGCTTAAAGCACTGGATGCGTTGCTTGACGAACGTAGTGTTACGCGAGCCGCTAATCGACTATCGCTCACCCAGCCTGCTGTGAGCGGCATGCTTAACAGGCTCCGAGAAAGCTTCGCCGATCCGCTGTTCGTGCGCGCCCAACGCGGCATCGTGCCAACGTTGCGCGCTGAGCAACTTGCAACACCGGTTAAGAAATTGCTGGCAGATATTGAAGGCATGCTTCAGCCGCAAAGCTTTGATCCGTTGACGGCGAGCATGACGATAAGGATTGCTTCAACCGACTATGCATTGCGTGCCGTGGTCGTATCGTTTCTCAGCGCGCTAAGGATACAAGCGCCGAACATCCGCGTTAGTGTCCAGCCCGTGGATCATCAAGAGCTTCAAAATCAGCTGGATCGAGGTGAGATCGATCTCGCATTGGTTACCCCTGAAGCGGTAACACCAGGATTGCATGCGATGGCACTCTTTGATGAAAGCTATGTATGCGTGATGCGCGCTGATCACCCGGATGCGCTGAATGGCAAGCTTTCACTGGATCGATTCTGCGCATTGGATCACGCCTTGGTTTCCCCGGCAGGGGGCGGTTTTCATGGAGTGACGGATGATGCGCTGGAAAAACTTGGAAGATCACGCCGAGTGACAGTGTCGGTGACCAGCTTTCTGGTACTTCCAGAGATTCTAATGTACAGCGACATAATCGCTGTCGTGCCGCGTCGATTGGCAGTGAACAACATCGGGCTCACATCAGTAAAGCCGCCTGTTGAAATTCCAGGCTTCAGAAAAATCCTGGTCTGGCATGAACGAACTCAGCGAGACGCAGGCCATCGCTGGGTGCGTTCACTTATCGTTGAAACACTACGGACACTCGATTGAAGCAAACGGGTGGCCAAACATGCGAAGTCGTCGTGGCAACTGCGGTTTAGAGACCCGTCCCGTTTTGTCAAAAACCCAAGCTCGGTGACCATAACCAGCTCAGTTTCCAGACCGTCTGTGACGGAGTCGTCCTTGGGCTCGTGGGGCACCCTCGAGTTATTGTCTGCTACTGATAGCCGCCCCTTGCGAGCGACAGCAATGGGTAGACAACGACCACATACCAATAGCTGCTTATGGCCGTAAGCAGTCGTTCGTGACGAATGTCCATTGGCCATAAGCTGGAATGTCATCAAGCCGTCACGTTCGACTCGACAAGATGAACCTCACTGGCACTGCGCCCCGCCAGCCACGCGAGCAAAGACGCAGCCACCAACACCGCCGCGCTGAGCTCGAATGTCGCCTTGTAACCGCTCAAATCAAATGCCAGACCACCCACGATTGCGCCGCCTGCGATAGCCAGCTGGACAATGGCGACGAGCATGCCGCCACCAGCTTCAGCATCGTCGGGCAGAGTTTGCGCCAGCCACGTCCACCATCCGACCGGAGCAGCCGTCGCGACCAGTCCCCACAGCCCGAGCAGCACGGCAGTCAGCAGCGGCGACGCGCCAAAGTTGACTAACGCGAGCGCTATCACCGCCATGATCAGAGGGATGATGGTCAGCGTGCGATAGAGGCCGTTGCCCATAAAGCGCTCGATCAGAAAGGTGCCGATAAAACCGGCAAGTCCCAGCCCCAGCAGCATGAACGACAGTGTTGAAACGCTGACGCCCGTGACGCCCTCAAGAAACGGGCGCAGGTAGGTGAACAGCATGAACTGGCCCATGAAAAACGCGCTGACGGCGATCATTCCCAACGCGATCGGCAAACGCTTCATCAGCTGCAAGGCGTTGCCGCTGCGCGCTGGGCGTTCGTCCTTGAAGGACGGAAGACTGATCATCAGCCAAACGGCTGCTAACGCGGCGACTGGAACCACGCAGAAAAACGCGCCGCGCCAGCCTATCAACGAGCCCAGAAAGGCCCCGGCTGGAGCGGCGATGACCGTGGCGAGCGCATTACCGCCGTTGACCAGGGCCAACGCTCGGGGGACTTGATCACTCGGCACCAGGCGCATGGCGGTCGCCGCCGACAGTGACCAGAAACCACCGATCGCGATGCCGATCAAAGCACGTCCGACCATGAATGAAGGGTAGCCCGGCGCGAGGGCGACGACTGTGCCTGACACGATCATCAGCAAGGTCAGAGACAGCAGTAGTTTCTTGCGTTCGACGCGCGCGGCAATCGATGCAATCACCAGGCTGGTGATCAATGCAAAGGCACCGGACACGGAAATGCCCTGCCCTGCCTGGCCCTCGGTGATGTGCAGATCGGCCGCGATGGGCGTCAGCAGACTGACGGGCATGAATTCGGAGGCGACCAAAGCGAATGCGGCCAACGACATGGCCAGCACCGCGCTCCAGCCGCGTTTTTCTGAAGAAAGGTCTGTAGATGAAACAGTCATGGAAATTACCTGTGATGCGAAAGCGTGGGGGCGTGATGCGCAGGGGCTTGGGCAACTTGTCGTCTTGCCGGCACTGCCCCTGTAACAGATAGACACATTCTCCCGGTCGATCTGCCCCCGCTCTAGCGCATTCCTCTTGAATGCTTGCCTGATCCTCTGAGGATGCAGGGTGATGGATATGAAACGTCTGACCGGCGGATTAGAGTTCGCTCAACAGGAGCCACCCACCATGATTCATACCTCCCCGCGCCAGGAATCACCGTTGCCGCTGAACATCGACCCGCGCGTGAGCGCACCGGGTGACTTCGCGACATCCATTCCCGGCCTGTCGCTGTTTCGTCGCGACCAGCCAGCGCCCCCCGCTGTGTGCATGATCGAACCGAGCCTGATTCTGGTGGCCCGTGGGCAAAAGCGCTTGTGGGTCGCTGGTGAGGGCTATTGCTACGAGCCTTCGCGTTTTCTGGTCACTTCACTGGATCTGCCCGCCAACTCGGAAGTGGTGCTTGCCAGCCCCGATCAGCCCTGCGTCGGCCTCGTACTGAAACTGGATGTCGGCATGCTTGCCGAAGTCATCACCCAGAGCGGCTTGCCTGCGAAGCGCCAGCAATCAACGGGCACGGGCGCAGGCATTGGCCAAATGTCCTGCGCACTGGAAGGCGCGCTCGACCGGCTGCTGACGTTACTCGATGAACCGGAGGGGATCGCGGTGCTGGCGCCGCTGATTCTGCGAGAAATCCATTATCGACTGCTCAATACCGATCAAGGCGCACGGCTGCGGCAGATCACTGCCGTCGATGGCCAGGGTTATCGCATCGCCAAAGCCATCGACTGGCTCAAGGTCAACTACACCGGCGCACTGCGCATCGACGATCTGGCCGCGCGGGTGCAAATGAGTGCGCCGACCTTTCACCATCATTTCCGCCAGCTCACCGGCATGAGTCCGCTGCAGTACCAGAAATGGATGCGCCTGAACGAGGCGCGGCGATTGATGTTGATGGAACGCCTGGACGTATCACGCGCGGCGTTTGCTGTCGGCTATGAAAGTCCTTCGCAGTTCAGCCGCGAATATGGCCGCCTGTTCGGCACCGCGCCGAGTCGCGACATCGCCCTGATGCGCGGGCAGCCACTCGAGCCAGAAGCGCTCAGCACAGTAGCGAATTGAACGAAAAACGCTGATGCGCCTCGCCGCGTGTCACCGCTCATAACAATGCAAGTCAACCGATGATCAAGCGGGTGAGCCATGGAACTGAAAATCAACCAAAAGACCTATCAGGTCGATGCCGATGCGGATACGCCCTTGTTGTGGGTGATCCGCGATGATCTGGGCATGACCGGCACCAAGTACGGCTGCGGTCTGGCGCAATGCGGCGCCTGCTCGGTACTGGTGGACGGCAATGTGGTGCGTTCGTGCGTCACGCCGGTGGCCGGTGTGGTCGGCCGCGAGATCACCACCATTGAGGCCATCGAAGACGATGAAGTGGGCAAACGCGTTGTCTCGACCTGGGTCGATCTGCAAGTCGCCCAGTGCGGTTACTGCCAGTCCGGGCAGGTGATGGCCGCTACGGCTTTGCTCAAGCAAAACCCTGCGCCGAGTGATGCGCAGATCGAGGCCGCGATGGTCAATCTGTGTCGCTGCGGTACTTACAACGCCATTCATGCCGCCGTGCATGAGCTGGCCGGCAAGGGGAACGCGTGATGAGCGTCCGTCTCGATCCTTCCCACGAGGCCTCCGCGTTCGCACTGCACGATCCGGTCAACGTGTCGCGCCGACGTTTTCTGACCGGAACTGCCGTGGGCGCATTGGTCCTTGGCTTCGGTCTGCCACTCGGTTCGACACGCGTGCAAGCGGCGGCGACTGCAGCAGCCAGCGCCGAGCGCGGCACGCAGGTGCCGGCGTTTCTGGAGATCCGTCCGGACAACCGCGTGCGTCTGCTTTGCCCGTTCATGGAAGGCGGCCAAGGTACGTTCACCGCGATGGCACAAATCGTCGGTGAAGAACTGGACGCCGACCCATCGACGTTTCTGGTCGAAGCCGCGCCGCCCGGCGAAGCTTATGTGGTGATGGACAACGGCATGCGCATCACCGGTGGCAGCATGTCGGTGCGCATGAGTTACCCGGTCATGCGCCGCCTCGGTGCGCTCGCCCGCGCCATGCTGCTGCAGGCTGGCGCGCAGCAGCTGGGGGTGCCGGTGAGCGAACTGACCACCGAACCCGGCAAAGTCGTGCATGCCGCGTCGGGCCGCTCGTTGGCCTACGGTGAATTGGCCGAGCGCGCGATGGATCTACCGGTTCCCGATCCAGCCAGCGTGCAACTGCGGGATCCGAGTCAGTTCCGCTGGATCGGCAAACCGGTGAAGCGTCTCGATGCCTACGACAAGTCCACGGGCAAGGCGCTTTACAGCATCGACCTGAAGGTCGACGGCATGCTGCATGCGGCGGTTCAACATGCCCCGCGTTTGGGTATGACGGTGGGCAACTTGCGCAACGAAGATCAGGTCAAGGCGATGAAAGGCGTGCATTCGGTGCATCGCCTGCAGGGCGCGGTGGCGGTGGTCGCCGAGCGCTGGTGGCATGCGAAACGTGCGGTCGAAGCGATTCAGGTCGACTGGCAGGCACCCACGAGCGAGAGCAAAGTGCGGCCGATGCCGGCAGACTTTTCCAGCGATGACTGGCTCAAGCAACTCGCCGCACACAAGGGCCCAGCCAGGGATGACGAGAATGAGGGCAACGTCGCTGCGCTGCTCGGTGATGCCAAGTCCCGAATCGACGCCACTTACCACAACCAGTACTTGAACCACGGGCAGCTGGAACCGCCTTCGGCGCTGGCCCGATTCAATCCGGACGGTTCGCTGGAAGTCTGGCTGCCCAATCAGGCGCCGGACATGTACCGCGCGGACATCGCCAAACGCACGGGTCTGGATCCATCGCGCATTACCCTGCATTCGCCGTTACTGGGCGGGTTCTTCGGGCGGCATTTCCTCTACGATTCAGCCAGTCCCTATCCGCAGGCGATCGAGCTGTCCAAGGCCGTTGGCCGCCCGGTCAAAATGATCTGGAGTCGCGAGGAAGAGTTTTTGCGTGATGTGCTCCGTCCGGTTGCTGCGGTGAACTTCCGCGCGGCGCTGGACAAGGACGGCTGGCCGCTGGCAATCGAAGCGATCAGTGCCACCGAAGGTCCGACCGAGGCCATCGCCGGCAAACAGGGTGAGAAGCTCGACCCCACGGCGCTTGAAGGCTTGTCGGGCAAGTCCTACGCGATCCCTAACAAGCGTATCGCGCAGATCTATGTGAAAGGTCCGGCGATGCTCGGTTACTGGCGGTCGGTGGGTAATTCGCTCAACGACTTCTTCTATGAATCGTTCCTCGACGAACTGGCCGACAAGGGCAGCAAGGACCCCTTAGAACTGCGCCTGCATTTGCTGCGCGACAACCAGCGCCTGACCACGCTGTTGCAGGCGGTGGCTGAGTTGTCAGGGGGCTGGAAGCGTGGGCCGTTTACCGCCGAGGATGGCAGCCGACGTGCAAGAGGCGTGGCGATGGCTTCGCCGTTCGGTACGGAGACCGCGGTGATCGCCGAGGTGTCGATCGAGAACGGACAGGTCAAGGTGCACGACATCTGGCAGGCGATTGACCCCGGCAGCATCGTCAACCCGGCGATTGTCGAGGCGCAGGTCAATGGCGCCGTGGCGCTGGGTCTGTCCCAGACACTCGTGGAAGAAGCCGTGTGGATTGATGGCAAGCCTCGGGCGCGCAACTACGACTTGTATCAGATCCTGCCGCCTGCGCGGATGGCACGGGTTCATGTGCGTGTCGTCGAGAGCGGGGAAAAAATGGGCGGCATCGGCGAACCACCGTTGCCAGCGGTCGCCCCCGCTGTCGCGAACGCGGTGGCGACACTGACGGGACAACGGGTTCGCAGCCTGCCCCTGAGCCGACACACATTCACCTGATCAGCGCCGGAGCGTCCATGAATAACAGCCGATTCGCAAGAACCGCTGGCTGGCTGGCGGTGCCGTGCCTGGTCGCGGCAGGCCTGCTGGCCTGGTATGTCACGCGCGAGCCTGTCTCGCATTTTGAAGAGAACACGTTGACTGCGGCCGACATCGACCCGGCGCTGATCGCGCGCGGCGAATACGTTGCCCGTCTCAGCGATTGTGTGGCCTGCCACAGCGTGCCGGGCAGCGCCCCATTCGCCGGTGGGCTGGAGATGGCCACACCGTTGGGCGCGATCCACGCGACCAACATCACACCGGACACTGAAACCGGGATTGGCGCCTACAGCCTGGCGGACTTTGACCGTGCCGTGCGCCATGGCGTAGCACCCGAGAGTCGCCGTTTGTACCCGGCGATGCCCTATCCTTCCTATGCCAAACTCAGTGACGACGACGTGCGTGCGCTGTATGCATTCTTCATGAAAGGCGTGGCGCCGGTGAAGCAGGCGAACATCCCGAGTGCAATTCCCTGGCCGTTGAATCTGCGTTGGCCGATTGCTTTGTGGAACGGCGTGTTTGTCGACGCCGAGCCTTATGTGGCCACGTCGTCGCAGGACCCCTTGTGGAATCGGGGCGCTTACCTCGTGCAGGGCGCCGGGCACTGCGGCAGTTGTCATACGCCGCGGGGTCTGGCGTTCAACGAAAAAGCACTGGACGAATCCGGCACACCATTCCTCGCGGGTGCCCTCCTCGATGGCTGGTACGCGCCGAGCCTGCGCGATGACCACAACACCGGCTTGGGTCGCTGGAGCGAGCCGGAGATCGTGCAGTTCCTCCAGACCGGACGCAACAAACATGCGGTGGTCTACGGCTCGATGACCGAAGCGTTCAACAACTCCACGCAGTTCATGAGCGACGAAGACCTGACGGCCATTGCCCGCTATCTGAAGTCGTTGCCCGGCGACTCGCAGCGCGACGGCCAGCCGTGGCAATACCAGGAGGCTTCGGCAGCGACGCGTCTGGATTCACCGGGTGGGCACACCTACGTGACACGCTGTGCCTCTTGCCACGGGCTGGACGGCAAAGGTCAATCAGAATGGATGCCGCCGCTGGCCGGCGCGACCTCGGCATTGGCCAAGGAGAGCGCCTCGGCGATCAACATCACCCTCAATGGTTCGCAGCGTATCGTGGCTGCCGGTGTGCCGGACGCCTACCGCATGCCGGCATTCCGCGAGCAATTGTCGGATCAGCAGATCGCCGAAGTCCTGACCTTCATGCGCAGCACCTGGGGCAATCACGGCAGTGCGGTCGAGGCACAGGCAGTTGGCAAACTGCGCGAGCACACCGATCCGGCCAGCAGCAGCCCGATCATCTTGCACATGCGTTAGACAGCGCCGTAAAGAAACCAGCCCTGCGCAGAGCGCAGGGCTGGCTCGCCGCGCACGCGTGCACAGTCATACGATCTCCATACCTAAATCTGCCCCCCCTGCAAACGCCCTCAACACGCCTTCTTCCGGCCTCGCCATCAAAACCTGACTTGCCCGCCGGTGCCCAATGCGGTAAAAACGGGCGCAGTTGTACGACAACATAATAAAAATTCCTCCGCCATGCCGCATGGCCTGGCACTGCTTGAGAACTGCCATGTCCCGTCCTACCGTTGCGCAAACCGTACCGCCGCCGTTCCCCCGTCACCTCGCGGTGATCATTCTTTTATGCATGGGCTGTGCGTTCGCCGGCAATCATGTCGCGGCGCGAGTCGCTTTTGATGATGGCGCCGGTGTGTTGCTGGCGATTTTGCTGCGTTCTGGCGGGACCTTGCTGGTGCTCGCCATCCTCGTGCTGTGGCAAAGACAAAGCCTGCGCTTGCCAGCAGGCGCCTGGCGCTGGCAATTGCTGTTGGGTTTGCTGATTACCGCGCAGAGCCTGTGCCTGTATTCCGCCGTCGCTCGCGTTCCGGTGGCGGTGGCGCTGTTGGTGGCCAACGTGTTTCCCATCCTGCTGGCGTTGCTCACTTGGGCGACGGGCGGCCCGAGACCGACCGCGCGCACCGCGGCATTGATGGGTTTGATTCTGCTGGGATTGGTGTTTGTGCTGGATGTCCCCGGGCGTCTGGCGAGCGCGACCCAGGTCGGCGCGCAATGGTGGCTGGGCATCGCGCTCGCGTTTTGCGCCGCCAGCGTGTTCGCCTGCGCACTGTGGATCACCGACCACAAGTTGTCGCAGGTACGGGGTACGGCGCGCAGCCTCTTGACCATTTTCATCGTCTTCAGCAGCGTCAATCTGGCGGGACTGACCGGCGCCCTGCCCGGCGGCCTGAATCTGCCCGCAAGCTCAACCGGATGGCTGGCCCTCGCCACGTTGGTGGTGCTCTACGGCACCGGTTTTATCGTGCTGTTCATTTCCGTGCCCCGCCTGGACATGCCTCGCAACGCGCCGGTCATGAACATCGAGCCATTGGCGACGTTGCTGATGGGCTGGATCGTGCTGGATCAAATGCTCGGTGCGGGGCAGATTCTCGGCGGGGTGATTGTGGTGACCGGCATCGTGCTGCTGACGTATCGCAAAACAGCTATCAAGGCGGATGCCAAAGCTGCGGCCTGAGAATCACCCGATAGCATCTACGACAAAGCCCCGCTTATTCGGGGCTTTGGCGTTTCTGAGGTTTGCCTGTTCCCAACCAGGCATCAACCCACTGCTGCAGCGCTCCACACCGCCGAAGGAATGCACACGAAGCCGTCGAACAACAACCGTGCCGTGCGCATCAACCCGCAACCGGCAAGCTGCCCATCCTGCCATTGCGGAATCGCCTAGTTCTTCAACGAAACCTGTTTGGCTTCCATTTTCAGGTCGCTGAGGCGCTTGAGCATGGCGATGATGTTCACGCGAGCGGAGCCCTCGTTGGCCAGGCGCAGACGCTTGACGCCAATGACGGAATCACCGAAACCCGCTGTAAAAGGCGTACGGATAATTTCACGCAGCACAACCTTGTTGGTCACGGCTTCCACCAACGTGTATTCCACCTCGCTGGTGACCTCGAAGTTCAGGCCGAACAGGGGCTGGTCAACGCGCAGCAAATTCGCCCGTAGCGCATAAGAGGCAGATTCGTTGCCAAGCAGATCAGCGTTAGCGAGCGATTGCTTGAGTGCAGCGCCGAAGTCAGGGCTGTCGATTTCCGAAGTCCATAGCGGATTGGTTTTATCCCCGCCATTTACCTCTGAAACCCGCACGTTATTCTTTAGTTGTGCATCATAGGTGTTTGCCTTGTCTTGATCGGCCGCAACCGTCATGCCGGAGATTTGAGCGGACGTGGCACAGCCAGTGCAAAGGGCGATCAGGGCAGCAGCTAACAGCAGGCGCAGATAAGTCATTCAAAGGTCCTTGAGAGTGTAAATTCCAACGAAGTCGCGAATGCTAGCACTTAGCCACTTTTTCAGCCATCCATCCCTTTCACTTACAGGTCTTTCAATGCCCAGAAAATCGCCACCCAACGAAGCCCCCGCCACCGCCGCCGACATCGAACGCTCCATCCAGGCCTTGAACAAAATGGCCGAGCGCCTCTGGGGCGAAGGTCGGGAAGCAGAAGCCAAGGCTCTGATCGATGCGCTGGACGCACTGAACCACGCGCTCGACCGAATCCGCATTGGCGAAAGCCGGCGGGTCGTCACGCTGCATTGAGGCGCCAGATTCAGACTCAGTAAAAACCGCGATACCAATCCACGAACGCCTTCACCCCCTGCTCGACCGGCACTTGCGGGCTGAAACCGATGCAGTCCGAAAGCGCGGAAACGTCGGCCCAGGTCTTGAGCACGTCGCCTTCCTGCATCGGTAAATACCGCCGCTGCGCCTTGATGCCCAGCGCCTCTTCCAGGCACTCGACAAAGCTCAGCAAAGCCACGGGGCTGCCACGACCGATATTGAAGATGCGATTCGTCCCGCGCTCGCCGCTAAGCGCCGGCGGTTGGTCGTGCAATCGATAAATGGCTTCGACGATGTCGTCGATGTAGGTGAAATCCCGCGACATCTCGCCCTGATTGAACAGGTCGATGGCGCGGCCCTCGAGCATTGCTGCGGTGAATTTGAACAGCGCCATGTCGGGCCGTCCCCACGGGCCGTAGACGGTGAAAAAGCGCAGGCCCGTCGCGCTTAATCCGTACAGATGGCAGTAGCTGTGAGCGAGCAGTTCGTTGGCGCGCTTGGTCGCGGCGTACAGCGAAACCGGCGAGTCGACCTGGTCGCTCTCACGGAACGGCATCTGGTGATTGGCGCCGTACACCGAGCTGCTCGAGGCGTAAATCAGGTGCGCTGGCGCAAACTGTCGGCAGGCTTCCAGAATGTTCAGAAACCCCAGCAGATTGGATTGCGCGTAGGCATCGGGGTTGTCGAGGGAATAACGCACGCCAGCCTGTGCAGCCAGATGGATGACGTGATCGAAGTTGTACCGTTGGAACAGCGCCGCGAGTGCGGGCTTGTCGACGATGTCGATCGGGTAAAAGTGAAAGTTGTCCATCGCCCGCAATGTTTGCAGACGAGCCTGTTTCAACGTCACATCGTAGTAGTGGTTGAGGTTGTCGATGCCGACGACTTGCAGCCCTTCGCGACATAAACGCTTGGCCGTGTGATATCCAATGAATCCAGCCGCGCCCGTTACCAGAAGGGTCATCACAGAAACTCCCGTTCGACACCATATCGGTGAATAGAAGCTGCATTGCCAGCAACCGGATACGCACGCGGTGATTAATCTCGGCAACGGCGTTGGCGCATGAAGCTTGGACCTACTTCTGTGACAAGACAACTATCAGTGCTTCTCTAGTTGCGCAATCGGCCAATAGCGCAAGCATAACAACGCGTTGCGCGCACTACAGCAAGTGACACCCACCACTGACAATGCAACTAATTTGATATCATTTGTAGCAACTAACTCGCACCGACCACCGAATACTGAAAAAGTTTAAATGTTAAAAACATATTTTTTTATTAAGTAAATACAATACGTTAAGTGCATAGCGATTAAAAAATGGATAAAAGGCAATCTTTTTGACTGTTATTAATTGACAGCTCGCGAAGACTGGCCGATAACTACTTCCTGCTCACGGGAGACAGTGCAGACACACCTGTTCATGTCCCCCAACATTGGGCAACTTATGTAACCAAAAATCTTCAAGGTCGCGAACGCGGACCGTGCGGTAGCTTTGCTTAAACAAAAACCGCTGTGGGTTAATACCCGAAATACTGCAACATATAACAATAATGCGCCTCAAGTGATTCATATTTGAAACACTTCCCCTGCCAATAAAGACATTGATGCATCTGGCTTGGCCAATTTGCCTTGATCAGCCTACTACCTACTAGCCAGCACGACAGCACGTCAAAAGTTATCGGCTGTCCTGCTGAAACGATCGCTATGTATGGAGTACTCCAGCATGCTAACAGTTTGCCGCAACGGTTCTAACTGGTACTTATTGCAGTGCAAGCCCCGCCAGGATGAACGGGCACAACTCAACTTACAGCAACAAAACTACATGACCTTTCGTCCGCAGCTGATGAGCGAACGAAGTGTCCGTGGCAAACGTCACCGGGTGCTTGAATCGCTGTTTCCCGGTTATGTTTTTATTCAGTTGAGCCGCGATGACAATTGGGCGCCGATCCGTTCTACACGGGGGGTGAGCCGCATTGTCGAGTTCAATCACGTCCCCGCCATGGTCGAGGAACAGGTGATCGCGCATTTGCGTGACCGCAGCCTGGAGTCGATTGGCTTTCCTGCCGATCAGGCCCTTGAACCCGGTGAGCCGCTGCAAATCGTCCAGGGCCCGCTGTCGCCGCTGGAAGGCGTGTTCATGTCCATGCAGGGCGACGAGCGCGTGATGCTCCTGCTGCAGTTTCTCAACCGGCAGCAGCATGTCTGCGTACCGCTGAGACACCTCGAACGTCAGCGGCAATAGCCTCCAACCCCGCCAAGCCTGACATCGACATCCCCGTTCAGGAGCAGCCGCCAATGGCCCTGAAGTCTCGCTGTCCCGCCGCGCTGTTCGTGGCCTGTTTGTTTCCCGAAGCGGCGTGGAGCACGGACCCGCAAGCCATCAACGTGTATGGCTTCGACTTCACGCCGACCTTCGCGTTGTCGGAAAGCTACGACGACAATTTTCGCGAAGTGGAACACGACGTCGAGTCGACCATGGTCACCCGCCTTGCCCCCGCTTTCGAGCTCAAGGCCGAGGATCGCAACAGCGCCACCCGGGTGATCTGGGAGCCGACCCGCTACATCTATCACCAGGCCAGCGATGCCTCCAACACCGCCCAGCGTCTGCGGGCCGACAGCATCATGGAGTTCACCGATCGCCATCGCCTGAAACTTGAAGCCGAAGCCCGCAAATACGAACGCACCACCTCGACCGCCGTCGATGGCATCAACGACAAGATCGAGAGCACGCGTGTCGGTGGCGTCTACACCTTCGGCGCCCGCAGCGCCGCCAACCAGATCGACTTTGGCGCCAACTACGCGCAACTGCGCTACGACAACGGCGACGGCATCAATGACGACAAGGAACGCAACACCAGCAACCTGAGCACCACTTGGTATCACCGCCTCGGCAGCAAGACCCGTGGCTTGCTCGAATACGACCACACCCGCTTCGACTATCTGCAATCCAACAGCACGCGCAGCAGCCGCTCCGATGCCGTGCTCGCCGGTGCCGAATGGGACCTGACGGCGAGAACCACCGGCAAGGTGCGCGTCGGTTACGAGCGCAAGAACTTCGATGAAAGCGGTTCGGATGACCTGAGCAATCCGACCTGGCAAGTGGATCTGGCGTGGAAACCGCGCACCTACTCGACCTTCTCGTTTCTCGCCCGCCAAGCCATGGCCGAGGGCGATGACGGCTCGGACGCAGTGAAAGCCACCTTCACCCAGATCGGCTGGCGCCATGGCTGGACCGAGCGCATCACCACCGTCGCCGAGGCCGGCATGGGCCATTACGTCTACGAAGGCCAGAACCGCAGCGACGATCTGCAGGATTACAAGCTCGGCGTGATCTACAAAATGCGCCGCTGGCTGGATATCGAAGCCGCCTATCGCCACCGCGATAACGACTCCGATGCGGCAAACGAAAGCTTCACCCGCAATGTGTTCCAGATCACTTTCGACGTCAGTCTGTAAGAGGGTTGGGCCATGAACGCGCGCCTGATGTTGCTGCTGTTATTGCTATGGATCACACCGACTGTCGAGGCCGCAGACCCCGGCACCAATTACCGTTTGGCCGCCGGTGATGTCTTGCGCATTACCGTGTTCGGCGAGCCCGAGTTGAGTTTCAAGAAGATCCGCCTGAATGATTCCGGGACCTTCTCTTACCCGTTTTTAGGCGAAATCGTTGCCATGGGCCTGACGCCCAATCAGGTCGAACAGAAAATCGTCGACGGCCTCAAGCAAGGCTATCTGATCGATCCGAAGGTCAGCCTCGCCCAGATCGAATACCGCCCCTTCTACATCAATGGCGAGGTGCAGAAACCCGGCAGCTATCCCTTCCAACCGGGCCTGACCTTGGAAAAAGCCATTGCGCTGGGCGGCGGCCTCACCGAACGCGCCTCGATGAAACGCGTAACGATCCTGCGTGGCAGCGGCGGGCCGCCGGTCACCGAGAACATTTCACGCACCACCGTCATCGCCCCCGGCGACACCATTTCCATTGCACAAGGCTTTTTCTGATCATGGACAACAGCCCTAGCACCTACCTCGAACGTCCACTCCAGACACACCAGGCGCAAGCGTCCGGTGACGAGTCGGACACCCTTGATCTCCTGCAATTGTGGCGCGTCGTCTGGTCCGCCAAGTGGAACATTGCGTGGCTGGTGCTGATCAGTTGTGCACTCGCCGTGGTGATTCTGTCCTTCGTCACGCCGCAATACGTCGGCAGCGCGACCTTGTTGATCAAGGACAAGACGCCGCCGGTGCTCAGCTTTCAGCAGGCCGCCGATTCCAGGGACGGCGGCACCACCACGGATTACTTGCAAACCCAGCAGGCACTCCTGCAATCGCGGGATCTGGCTGAACGCGCCGTGCGCAAACTTGGCCTGACCACCCATCCGTTGACCGACCCGCGCCAACAACCGAAACGCTGGTTCGCGCCGCGCCAGTGGCTGGCGGACCTCAACGCCGGTCAGTGGCTGCCGTGGCTGGATCTGTTGCCGCCGCCCAAGCCAGCGCCGACCGAGGAGGACGTGTTCAATGACGTCACGCAAAACCTCATGCTGCACACCAGCGTCAAATTCGTCGGCAAGAGCCAACTGCTGGAAATCGACGTCGAACTGCCCGAGCCGGCCCTCGCCGCCGCTGCCGCCAATGCCCTCGCCCAAGGCTTTATCGATAGCCAGCAGGACACCAGCCTGAAGTCCTCGCAGAACAACACCAGTTGGATGAACACCCGCTTGGTCGAGCTGCGCGACAACCTGCGCGTCGCCGAGAACAAACTGCAGGCGTACCGCGAAGAGCAAGGCCTGGTGGACGTCGACGGCGTCGCCACCATCAGCGCCAACGAACTGCAAATGACCGGCAACCGCATGATCGATGCGCGGCGCGACCGCGCCGAGGCCGAGAGCCAGTTCCGTCAGGCGCAGTCCCTGAGCAATGGCGATATCAGTCGCCTGTCCAGCGTCCCGGCGGTGCTGAGCAATCCTTTGATTCAGCAGTTCCAGGCCGATCTGGCCAAAGCGCAGGCCAAGGTCGAAGAGTTGTCGGGCCGTTATGGGCCGAAACACCCGGCGCTGATTTCCGCCCGCTCCGAACAGCGCACCGCCGCCAACAGCCTGCGTCTGCAAGTGCAGCAAGTGGTGGCCGGCATCGAGCGCCAATATCAATTGTCGGTGGCCAGCGAGGACGCCCTGCGCAAATCGTTCAACAGCAACAAGGCGCAGATTCAGGACATTTCGCGCAAGGAATTCCAACTGCGCGAGTTCCAGCGCGAAGTCGACAGCAACCGCGCGCTGTACGAAACCTTCGTCACCCGCCTGAAAGAAACCGCCGCTACCTCTGACATGGACTCAGCCAAAGCGCGCATCGTCGATCCGGCGATCATGCCGCTGGAAGCGAGCAAACCGCGCAAAACCCTGATCGTCGCGATCGTTGCACTGGTCGCCGCCGTGGTAGGCATCGCCCTCGCCTTCCTCTTCGATACCCTGAGCAACACCTTCAAAACCGATGACACCGTCGAGAGCCTGCTCAACGTGCCGCTGCTCAGCGTAGTGCCGCTGGTGGTGAAAAAAAGCCGTCGCCAGTTGGCCCGGCTGTTCGAGGACAACGATCATCCGAGGTTTTGCGAGACGATTCGCAACCTGCGCACCTGGTTGATGCTGCAAAGCAGCGAGGCGCCGTCGCAAGTGGTGCTGGTGACGTCCTCGGTATCAGGCGAAGGCAAAAGCACCATCGCCAACAACCTCGCCTGCTCCCTTGCGTCGCTTGAACGCGTGTTGTTGATTGACGCCGACATGCGCCAGCCGACGCTGTCGCTGAACTTCGATTTCCCGGCGGAAAATCCCGGGCTGGCCAACCTGATGGCCGGCACCGCGCGCCTCGAAGACTGCATCCGCACCGTCGGCAATCTCGACATGCTCCCGGCGGGTTGCCTGACGCCTTCGGCACTCGATCCGTTTGACACCCCACGCCTGAGATCGCCGAGCGGCGGACGCTACGCCGTTGCTCAACCGCCGGCGCAGGACTTGCTCAGTTCGCCACGACTGGGCCGCATGCTCGAAGTGCTGAAGACCCGCTATCGCCACATCATCATCGATTCGCCACCGGCGGAAATCGTCAGCGACGCACTGCTGCTGGCCAAGCACTCGGACGCGGTGATCTACGTGGTCAAGGCGCAAAGCACCCCGGTCGGCCAGGTGCGCAAAAGCATCGCCGTGCTCCAGCAGAGCCAGGCGCCGCTGTTCGGCGTGGTGCTCAATCAGGTCGATCTGCGCAAGGCGCGCAAGTACGGCCACGGCCACTCCCGATCCTTCTACGAATACGACTTCGCAGCGCGCTGATCTCGCGGGCCGTGCCGCCCGCCAACGCCGCATTCCCCCTTCTGTCGAATCGGAGATCGAGCCGATGACGTCGCAATATTCCGCGCAAATGGCACAACGCCGTGGCCTCACGTTCTGGGGGCAATGGTTGTGCGCGATGACTTTGGTCAACCTGTTGCTGATTGTGCTGGTGCACTGGCGCGTCGGTGACTTGCCCAGTGAATACCGGGTGCTGATGAGCCTGACGGTGCTCGGCTCGCTGCCGGTCTACAGCCTGGTGCAGGTCTATCACAAGCGCCACGGTTTACTGATCGGCCTAAGTCGTTTGCTCGCTGGCTGGCTGATCCTGCTGGGCTTGCTGATGAGCATCGCCTTCGTGACGCAAACCAGCGCACTGTTCTCCCGCCAGGTGATCATCGTCTGGGCAGTCGCGGGGTTTCTGGTTCAGGCCGCAAGTTTTCTACCGTTGCATCTTTTCGTGCGGTTGTACACGCGCAAGATCTGTCACGAGCGCCGTGCCGTGATCATCGGCACCTGCCCGACCTCCCATGAACTGGCGAGGAAACTCTTCGATCCGGAACGGCCGATGTTGCTCGGCTTCGTCGGCACGGCAGACAGCGGACCGGCGCCGAGTATTTTGCCGTTGCTCGGCCAAGTCGAAGACATCCGCGAGATCCTCACTCGCCTGCAGGCACGCCGGGTCTACATCGTCTTGCCGATGGCCGAGGCGGCGACGATCGAAGCGCTGTACATCAACCTGCTCGACATGAACGTCGACGTGGTGTGGATTCCGGATCTGGGCAGCATGGTGCTGCTCAATCACTCGATCTCGGAGATCGAGCGGATGCCGGCGATCTACCTCAACGAAAGCCTGCTCACCTCGCACCCCGGCAGCCTGTTCTGCAAGGACTTGTTCGAACGCAGCGTGGCTGCCGTGGCGATCATCCTGCTCAGCCCGTTGCTGCTGGGCGTCGCCATCGCGATCAAGCTGACCTCGCCGGGCCCGGTGCTGTTCAAGCAGAACCGCCACGGCTGCGACGGCGAAGTGATCCGGGTGTGGAAATTCCGCTCGATGCGCCAGCACGACGATCAGCAAGTGCGCCAGGCCACTCGCGACGATGACCGCGTGACGCCGCTCGGGCGCTTTCTGCGGCGCAGTTCCATCGATGAACTGCCGCAACTGTTCAACGTGCTGTTCGGCCACATGGCGCTGGTCGGGCCACGGCCCCACGCCGTCACCCACAACATCTACTACACCGGCAAGGTGCACGCCTACATGGCGCGTCACCGCCTCAAACCCGGCATCACCGGTCTGGCGCAGATCACTGGCCACCGGGGTGAAACCGAGACCCTCGACAAGATGCAGCGGCGGGTCGCCCAAGACCTCAACTACATCAACCAATGGTCACTGTGGCTGGACATCAAGATCCTGCTGAAGACGCCCTTCACCCTGTTCTCGAAAAACATCTACTGACAGCGGCCACCTCGCTGGCCCGCCCCACCGCGCATGAGGTTTTCCCATGAATGTGAGTGTATTCGGTATCGGTTATGTCGGACTGGTCCAGGGCGCCGCGCTGGCCGAGGTCGGCCACAACGTGCTCTGCGTGGATGTCGACAGCGCCAAGGTCCAGGCCCTGAACGACGGCACCCTGCCCTTGTACGAGCCGGGACTGAAAAGCCTGGTGCGCGACAATCACCAGAGCGGGCGCCTGCAATTTGGCAGCGATCTGGCCAGCGCCGTCGCTCACGGCGAGGTGCTGCTGATTGCCGTCGGCACACCGCCGGACGAGGACGGCTCGGCTGACCTCAAACACGTCCTCAGTGTCGCCCGCACCATCGGCCAACACCTGCGCGGCGAGCAGATCATCGTCGACAAATCGACGGTGCCGGTGGGCACCGCGGATCGGGTGCGCGACTGCATCCATGAAGTGCTGCTGGAGTCCGGGCGGGGCGATCTGACGTTCGATGTGGTCTCCAACCCGGAATTCCTCAAGGAAGGCTGTGCGGTCGAAGACTGCCTGCGTCCGGACCGGATCATCATCGGCACCGACAGCCCGCACGCCGAAGCAGTGATGCGCGAGTTGTACGAGCCGTTCAATCGCAACCGCGAAAAAATCATCGTCATGGATGTGCGCAGCGCGGAACTGACCAAGTACGCGGCCAACTGCATGCTCGCGACCAAGATCAGCTTCATGAACGAGATGGCCGGGCTCGCCGAAAAGCTCGGCGCTGACATCGAAATGGTTCGCCACGGCATTGGCTCGGATCCGCGCATCGGCTATCAGTTCATCTACCCCGGCGTCGGCTATGGCGGCTCATGTTTTCCCAAGGATGTTCGGGCGCTGATCCATGCGGCCCAGGGCGTCGACATCGATGCACGCATGCTCAAAGCGGTCGAGTCGCGCAATAACGAGCAGAAGACCACGCTGTTTCACAAGATCGCCGATCACTTTAACGGCGCGCTGGAAGGCAAGACGTTTGCCGTGTGGGGGCTGAGTTTCAAACCCAACACCGATGACATGCGCGAGGCGCCCAGTCGCGTGTTGATGGAAGCGCTGTGGCGTGCCGGCGCCAGCGTGCAGGCGTTCGACCCCAAGGCGATGGAACAGACCCAGCAACTGTACGGCGCCCGTGAAGACCTGACGTTGGCCGGGACCAAAGAAGCCGCGCTGAAAAACGCCGATGCGCTGGTCATCGTCACCGAATGGTCGTCGTTTCGCGCACCGGATTTCGAACTGCTCGCGCGCTTGCTCAAACAACCGCTGATCTTCGACGGGCGCAACCTGTTTGATCCGCAGCGTCTGAGCAGCCGCGGTTTCACCTATATCAGCGTCGGTCGCCCGACCCACGACGCCCAGGCGCAAGGCCTCGCATCATGATCCGCCTGGAACTGGTGGACCATTATTCGCCGGCCTTGCTGGATTCGAACCGGGCCTTTTCGTTTATCAATTTCGCCTCCATCGGCAGCTTCATGCACCAGCCCGCGCAGTCGCTGGCGTACTTTTGCGACGGCATGCTGATGTCCGGTTTCATGTCGCGCATCACCGGTCGTGCGGTGGAACGGGTCAGTTTCGACTTCACCTCCATTGCCGATCCGGTGCTGCGCGAGTGCGAGCAACGCGGCAAGCGGGTCTACCTCGTCGGCGCTCGTCAGGCGGAACTCGAACGCTTCGTCGAAAAACTCGGCAAGCAGTACCCGCGCCTGCAACTGGTCGGCACGCACAACGGCTATTTCGACGCCGAACAAGCTGTGGCGCTGCAGGCCGACATTCGCCGTTGTCGCACCAACGTGCTGCTGGTCGGCCTCGGCGCCGGGCTGCAGGAACGCTTTGTGCTGCAAGCCCTGCAAGGCGGTTTCAGCGGTGTGGCGTTTACCTGCGGCGGATTCATTCGCCAGGAAGCCGACGCCAGCGAGCGCTACTACCCCGACGCCATCAACCGCCTGCACCTGCGCGCGTTCTATCGCATGTACCGCGAGCCCCACACGATCAAACGCTACCTGCTCGATTACCCGAGCAACGCGCTGCGCCTGGCCGAGTTGATTTTGCGTCGTCAGGTCGCCATCGATGTCACTGCCCCGTGAGGATCACGCCGATGCATATTCTGTTCACCCTCAAGGATTACCAGACTGGCGGCGGGGTCGAGTGCGTGCAGCAACGCCTGGCCGAACAGTTTTTGCAGGATGGCCGGCGCGTGAGCTTCTTCGTCATGAACGGCGATTCACCCGATGTCGACGGCGCACCGAGCAGTGCCGGCGGCGGCAGCGGCTTGCGTGGATTGCTCAGCTCGATTGTGTTGCTCCGCCGATTGATTCGCCGCGAAGGCGTGACGCACCTGATCGGCGCCAAGGAGCAAGCGAATCTGTGCACGTGGTTCGCCACGCTTGGCAGCCCCTGCAAAGTCATTTACAGCCGCCACGCCGCGCTCGATTGTGCCGAGCAGAAAACCGGCCTCGCCAGCCTGCGCCTGTTGTACGCGCTGTACCTGTGCGGCAGCGGCAAGGTCGTCGCAGTGTCGCAGGGTTTGCGCCAATCGCTGACACGGCTGATGCCGTGGGGCCAGCCGCGCATTCGTTACTGCCCGAATGCGGTGATCACCGAGCAATTGTTGCGGGCCGCGCAAGCGCCGTTACCCGGCGGCGTGCCGCATCATTTTTGGCTAGGCATCGGTCGGCTGGTGCAACCCAAGGGTTTTCATTTGTTGCTGGAAGCCTATGCGCGGGCGGCGAAGCAGCGGGCCCTGCCATATCTGGTGATTGCCGGCGACGGCCCGATGCGCGCCGCGCTCGAAGAACAGGCTGTCAGCCTCGGCATCGAACGCCAGGTGCACTTCACCGGGCATCTGCGCAATCCTTATCCGCTGATTCGTCAGGCGCGCCTGCTGATTCTCAGCTCGCTGCACGAAGGCTTGCCGACAGTGCTCGTTGAGGCGCTGGCGCTGGGCACGCCGGTGGTTTCGACCGATTGCGGCAGCGGCCCGCGTGAGCTGCTCGATAACGGTCGCCTCGGGCGTTTGGTCAACGTCGATGATGTGCCGGCGCTGGCCGAGGCGCTGCTCGACAGCCTCGACAACGCCGCACCCGCGCGGCATTCCGTCAGCGAGGCGATCCGCCCCTACACCAGCCAATACGCCGCCGAGGCCTACTATCAGGTGTGGCAGCGATGAAAAATCTGCTGATCATTCTTCAAGACCTCGGCGCTGGCGGCGCGGAGAAAATGATGGTGCGTCTGGCCAGCGCATTGGTCGAGGCCGGCAATGAAGTGACGCTGCTGATGCTCACCGGCGATGGCGTTAATCTCGCTGCACTCGATCCACGGGTGCGGCAAGTGCGCTTGCAAAGTCCCCGCAGCGCCGCTGCCGTGCCGGCGCTAACACGCTTCCTGCGCGCCAACCGTTTCGATGCGCAACTGGCCGCACTCACCCACGTCAACGTGGTGGCCATCGCCGCCGCAACGTTATCCGGCACGCTGAAACGCCTGCACGTCAGCGAGCGCAACGCGTTCTCCCGAGACAAACATGTCAACCCGGCCCTGTCGGTGCGGTTCGCCTATTGGCTGGCGCCGTGGCTGTATCGGTTGATTCCCAACCCGGTGATCTGCGTTTCACAGGGCGTCGCTCAGGATCTTGTCGACAGCACCATCGCCCGCCCGCGAGACGTGACCACCGCCGACAACCCGGTGCTCGACAACGATTTTCGCGAGCGCCCGCCCGCCGCTGCCCGCCATCCGTGGCTGAACGACAAATCGACGCCAGTGATCGTCGCGGTGGGACGATTGGCCCGGCAGAAAGGCTTCGACACCCTGCTCGACGCCTTTGCGCGTCTGCCGGATCCCACGGTGCGCCTGATCATTTTTGGCGAAGGCTCGCTGTGCAGTGATTTGCTCGCACGGGCCACGGCGCTGGGCGTGGCGCAACGTTTCGACCTGCCCGGCTACGCCGCCGACCCCATCGCCGAAATCGCCCGGGCCGATTGCTTTGTTTTGTCGTCACGCTTCGAAGGCAGCCCCAATGCGTTGGTCGAAGCCCTGTCGACGGGCACGCCGGTGGTGGCGACACGTTGCCCGTACGGCCCGCAGGAAATCCTTGCCGATGGCCGCGTCGCGCCCTTGGTTGACGTCGATGATCCGGTGGCACTCGCCGAAGCCATCAACGCGCAACTGGCGACTCATCGGGCGCTGAATCAACAACGGCGAATCGACGCCGCTGCCCGTTTCGTCAACGCGCGCGCCGTGCAAACGTACCTGCGGGCATTGCTTGGGAGGCCGCTGAAATGAACCGGCTGCAAGTGCGTTACTCAACGCTGGGCGATGCATTCACCTTGTTCGGCGTGTTGTTTTACACCCAGGTGATCAGCTTCTTCTTGCGCCTGGGTAACGTCAGTGTGCTGGACGATGCGCAGCAGGATCTGGAAGGCAACGTCGCCAATCAGATTTGCGGGTTGTTGACGTTGCTGGTGCCACTGTTCTTCTTCGTCCGCCAGAAAATCTTCCTGAGCAAAAGCTTCTATCGACAGAATTTCTTCCTCCTCCTGTTTCTCGCCTGCGTCGCGGCTTCGATCAGTTGGTCGAGTGAGCCGATGCTCAGTTTCAAGCGTTTTGTGGCCCTGCTCAGCGTGGTGTTCTTTGCCGGTTTCATTGCCTACCGCTACAGCCTGGAGCGCATTGCTTTCCTGTTCGGTTGCGTGATTGGCGCGGCGGCGTTGGTCGGGCTGATTTTTGCCCTGATTCGACCGGACTTCGCCTTCATTGCCGGCGGCATTCGTGATGGCGCCTTTCGCGGGATCTTCGCGGAAAAGAATGCCGGGGCACGCCTCAATGCCATCGCGATCCTGTTGCTGCTACCGATGATCCGCCAACGCAACCCGTTGGCGATGTTCTATGGCTTATGCGCGTTGATTGCCATTGGCCTGGCGCAATCGGCGACGGCGATTGCGCTGATCGTCGCGGGCGGCGTCAGCTATGGCTATTTTCTGCTGTTGATCCGCTTGCGCATCAACCGCTCGATGGCCGCGCTGTTCGCCGCGACGATCGTGTTCTTTCTGCTGTGCCTGCTGCTCTATGCCAATTACGCGCTGCTGCTGGAACTGGTCGGGCGTGACCCGTCGCTCACCGACCGCACGCTGATCTGGGAATTGCTGCAGCCGTTGATCGATGACCGCTTTATCAAGGGCTACGGCTTTGGTGCGTTCTGGGCCAGTGCCGATGCCGACGCGTTCATCAACCGCTGGGGCTACATCGGCAACGCGCACAGCGGCTACGTCGAAACGCTGCTCAACGGCGGGCTGATTCAGCTCATCGCGTTGCTGCTGCTGTTTGCCCAAGCCCTGGTCAAACGCTATCGCGCCATCACCACCGCCGATCAATCCGCCCGCTACCAGGCCTGCGCGCTGGTGATCATCGGCCTGTTCGTGGTCACCAACTACGTCGCCTATGTGATCCCCAACTACCGCTCGGGCGAGTTTCTGCTGTTTTGCGTGTTGAGCCTGACGTTCCGTCATCACCGGATCAAACGCCCGGCCCAGCGCCCCGCCGCCATCGATGTCCGCCCACTGCGCAGCGCCTTCAAGGAGCAACGACCATGCTGAACGAACGCCCGGAGACGCCCATCACGGTGTGCGTGGTGATTCCGCTGTACAACGCCGCCGCGAGCATTGTCCGCACGCTGGATTCGGTGTGCGGGCAAACCCGCTTGCCGGACAAAGTCATCGTCGTCGATGACGGCTCCAGCGATGCCGGCGCGCAAATCGTCAAAGACTATGTGGCGCCGTTCCCGTTGCTGCTGTTGCAGCAGGCCAATCAGGGCCCGGCCACGGCGCGCAATCGCGGGATTTTCGCGGCGCAGGAAACCTTCATTGCCTTCCTCGACGCCGACGACCGCTGGCACCCGCAGAAGCTGGAAAAGCAATTGGCGCTGTACGCCGAACTGACCCGCAAAGGTCATCAGGTCGGCCTGATCGATTGCTATCAGATGAGTGAATTCGATGACGGTAAACGACAACTGGAAGATCGCCGCAAGCACGGTGATCACTTTGTCGATTTCATGCGCGAGAACATGATCAATGGCACCTCGGGCGTGTTGGCACTGCGCGAAACCGTGGTCACCATCGGCGGCTTCGACCAGCGCCTGCGCTTTGCTGAGGATCGCCTGTTGTGGACGCGGATTGCCGAGCTGCGCGAGATTCACACCGTGCCGCAAATCCTGCATTGGCGGGCCGTCAGCAGCACCAACATCACCGCGCAGCCGGAAAAGTATTACCCGCACAAGATCCGCTTTATCGAACTGTACCTGAGCCGCTACGGCGCGCGGCTGAGCCAGCAGCAACGCATTCATTTCGTGCTGAGCAATCACGCCGAATTCCTCAATGCGTTTTCCCGGCGCGGCGACCATGCGCGGGTCATCCAGGTGTTCCGGCAGATGCTTGCGCATTCATGGCAGACGTTGCTGTTGGCCCATGGCAAACCGACCCTGCGCTACCTCTACGCACGGGTGAAAACCTTGCGCAGAAACGCCTGAAGCCACCGTCCTTTCGCACAGGTCTTGCCCATGGCCAATCACCGCTTGATGACGCTGATCTGGATCTTCACCGAAAAGTTCGGCCTGATTTTCCTCTCGATGATCACCTTTGTCGTCTACGCGCATTTGTTGACCCCCACGGAGTTGGGCGTCGGCACGGTGATCATCGCCATCGTCGAAGTGGTCGGCATTCTGTTCTCGTCGATGCTGGAGGATCCGCTGGTGCGCTTGCAGCGCCTGGAAGAAAAACACGTCAGCAGTGTGTTCTGGTTCGCGGTGCTGGTCAGTTTTGCGTCGATTCTGCTGATCGCGCTGGGCGCCCTGCTCTACACCACGTCCACCGAGCTGCGCTGGATGACGGTGGTGGCGTCGGTGAAGATACTGTTCACGCTGATGGCGCGGGTCTATGTGGCGCAGATGCGCCGCAGCGGCAACTTCAAGTTGCTGGCCTCGCGCACCTTGCTCGGCAAAATCGCTGGCGGCGTGGGTGGCGTGGCTGTCGCACTGCTGGGTTTCGGGCCATGGGCAGTGATCGCCCAGGCCTTGATCATGGATTGCATCTCGACCGTAGTGCTGATGCGCAACGCCCGCCAGCGCATCCCCTTGCACATCGACCGTCAGGTGCTGGGTGAACTGCTGCGCGCCGGCACGCCGGTGGCGATCAACGTCATGAGTTCGCAGACGCTGCAACGTGGGGTCAACGTGATTTTGGGCATCACCGCCGGCGCCCATGCGGTGGGCATGTTCAACCTGGCGATGCGCATCATCGACCTGCCGCGCTCGGCGATCTACAACGGTTTGATGAGCTACGCCTTGCCGGTGTTTGCCCGACGCAGTGCCGAGCCCGCGCGGTTGATCGGGGTGATCGGCGACTCCACGGCGATCAGCGGTTTTGTCCTCACGCCGCTGTTTTTCGGCATCGCCCTGACCGCCAACGACATCATTCTGTTGATCTTCGGGGCCAAGTGGGCCGACGCGATCCCGATGCTGCAAGTGCTGGCCTGCACCGCAGCCCTGGGCAATCTGGCGCTGTATGCGACCACCGCGCTGGTGGCGGTCAACCGCACGCATCTGACGCTTAAAGCCGAGGTCTTCACCACGCTGCTGGCGCTGGCGCTGGTGTACCTGTTCGGTGGGCAGTTTGGCGGCATCGCGGCGGCATGGGCACTGCTGCTGCGCATGCTGCTGATTACGCCGTTGCAGATTCGCGGCCTGCACGCCGCGATCGGCTATCACTGGCGCACCTGTTTCGCATCCGGTTACCGCAGCATGGTTGCCTCTTCGGTGATGGCGCTGGCCGTGGTCTGGACGTCCGCACATTCTGGCTTGTCCGGTTACCTGCATCTGGCCGGCGACATCGCTGTCGGCACGCTGACCTACGCGTTGGCCTACAGCCTGTTGCACCCGCGCTGGCCGCAAGAATTCAAGTTGGTGTTCACCGCCCGCTGACCTGCCTTTTCCACACTGGAGCACGTCGTCATGCGCAAAACCACTCTGATCACTGGTGGAGCCGGTTACATCGGTTCGCACACGGCCCTGCAACTGGTCGAGGCCGGGCGTTCGGTTGTGATCCTCGACAACCTGAGCAACAGCTGTCGCGAGTCGATTGCGCGGCTGGCGCAGTTGAGTCACTCGAACATCGATTTCATCGAAGGCGATATTCGCGACGCGGCGCTGCTCGACGAGATTTTCAGCACGTACGACATCGATGCGGTGCTGCATTTCGCTGGGCTTAAAGCGGTGGCGCAAAGCGTACGACGGCCGATGGAGTATTACGCCAATAACGTCGTCGGCACCCTCAACCTGTGTCAGGCAATGGCCCGGGCTCACGTGTTCAATCTGGTGTTCAGTTCCTCGGCGACGGTGTACGGCGAGCCCGCGACGACGCCCATTGTCGAGGCCTTGGGCACCGGCAAACCGGCCAACCCGTATGGACGTTCGAAGTTGATGATCGAAGAATTGCTGACTGACCTGACGCTTGCGGATTCGCGTTGGCACATCGCGGTGCTGCGCTATTTCAATCCGATCGGCGCCCATCCCAGCGGCCAGCTCGGCGAAGCGCCCAACGGTCAGCCAGCCAATTTGCTGCCCTGCCTGACGCAGGTCGCGATGGGCCTGTCGTCCGCGCTGACCGTGTACGGCAACGACTATCCAACGGCGGACGGCACCTGCGTTCGCGATTACATTCATGTGCTCGATCTGGCTGAAGGGCATCTCAAGGCGCTGCAAGTGTTGCAGGCTGAGCCAGGCCTGCACATCTGGAACCTCGGCACCGGCATTGGCTACAGCGTGCTGCAAATCATCAGCGGTTTTGAAGACGTCACCGGCATCAGCATTCCCTATCACTTTGCCGAGCGCCGCGCCGGTGACGTTGCCGAATGCTGGGCCGACGCCGGCAAGGCCGAGCGCGAATTGGGCTGGAGCGCCCAGCGTGATCTGACGCAGATGTTGATCGACAGTTGGCGCTGGCAATCCAACAACCCTCGGGGCTACAGCGCGCAACCGGCGCCGCTGCTCGCCGTCGGCATGAAATGACTTATGAGCAGATTACCGTGGTGGCTGCTGGTCTTGATTGTGCTGAGCACGGGTGCGCACGCGGCGCTTGAACCACCGACCGCCGCTGGTCTGGTGCTGTGGCTGGATGCTGACGACCCGGCAGGCATGACCCTCGACGCGCAGAATCAGATCGTGCGCTGGCGCGACAAGTCGGCCAAGGGCAACGACGTTGAGGTCGATAATCCCAAGGCCGCAACCTTGCCGCAGCGCGTGAGCGATGCCCTCAACGGTCGAGCCGTCGTGCGTTTCAATGGCACGGCGGCTTTTCTCGGCAAGGCAATTCGAGCCGCCAAAGGCCCGGTCACGGTGTTCGTCGTTTCGCGTCGTTTGCCCGAGCAGGCCGGCGGCAAGGCCTGGCAACGGTTGTTCAGTTCGCGACCGCAATTGGCCGACAACGACAATGTCGCGCCGAACTTCGGCATCAGCGTGCAACAGACCACGGCGTACGAGCCGACCCTGGCCTTTCTGGAGAGCCAGGATGTACCGATTGGCCCGTTCGCGGTGGCGCGCAATGTCGTCGGCACCTCGGAAATCCTCCGTGGCGACATCGCCGAAGTGCTGGTGTATGACCGCCCGTTCAGCAGCCAGGATGAGCGCCGCAGCGTGTTCGAATACCTGGCGAAGAAATGGGCAATCGCCATCCCGCCACAGGCCGATGCCTGGACCCGCGTCGGCGCACTCGGCCCCACGCCGACGCCGACCCACGCTGATCTGCCGCTGTCGGATCAAGCCAACGTCGGGCGCTGGCAGCGCGATACGCGGCTGTCCGACGAGTTCAATGGCACCACACTCGACGCCGCTCGCTGGCACGTCAACGATGCCACCGGCACCGATTCACTGGGTCGAAAACCCGCGCTGTTTCTGCCGGAGAACGCCAAGGTCGGCAGCGGCAACCTCAACATCACCTTCCGTAAACAGACGTTGCCCGACAAATACGTGCGCCTGGGCTACAAGGATTACAGCTCAGCCATGGTGCGCACTGAAGAACGCGGCCTCTACGGCTACTACGAAGCCCGCGCCAAGCCGATGAACTCCGCCGGTTCCAGCGCCTTCTGGCTGGCCTGGACCGGCCTGCCGGACAACGCCACCGAAATCGATATTTTCGAAATCGGCGGCAAGACCAAAAACGAAGCGTTCGACCGCCTCTACAACATGAATGCCCACGTCTGGGCCACACCGCAGAGCAACGAACACCTGAGCGCCGGCAGCACCTGGATAGCACCGTGGCGTCTGGCGAACACTTTTCATGTCTACGGTTTCGACTGGCAACCCGAGACGCTGCGCTGGTACGTCGATGGCGTGCTGGTCAGGGAGGCGAAGAACACTCACTGGCACTTCCCGATGCAAATCGTCTTCGACAGCGAGGCGATGTGGGACTGGTTTGGCGTGGTCGACGATGCCGACTTGCCGTCGACGTTTCGGGTCGATTATGTGCGGGTCTGGCAGCGCCAGTGAGTGACGCCCTGAGTGAATCAGGCGGATACGCAACCTCTGCGTACCCGCCTCAAAGCGGTCAATCCATGTCCAGTTCCGCGTAGGCCGGCCGGTCGGCGCGGGCTGGCGGCAAATCGCCCTGCCAGAGGACGAAGACGTCATTGACTTCCTCTTGCCCGACTTCGTAGGCATAAAATTTCATCCTGACGCGCAGCGGATTTCTGCGCCAATGCGCCCTGATTTTCGCGCCGTCAGCATCAGCCAGATCACCGATACTGGTCGTCGCCTTATTCATGTATCGCGCAACGATATCGTCCTCAATCGACTTTTGATTCGAGAGCAAATGAGCGCCATTGTGGGACGGGAAAGCAACAGCTACGAGCGAGTTCTGTTCAGCGATTTGAATGGCGACCTCAAAAAACGTCTCGACAATGGATGACGCCGTATGCGCCGCGAGCATGTCATCCATTGGATTGATCGCGCGGACAATCAGGCACAGGCCGGTTGGGTGCAATGCCGGGATCGGTTCCAGGCACACCAGCGCCATGCCGGCCAGACGCCGTTGCGCTGGGTCAAACACCAGCAGATGGGCCTGCCTGGAATCCTGCCACATTTGCGTATTGTGTCGAGAGCAGAGCACCGCGGCGTGCTTGGCGAAATACGCAGCGGGATGTTTTGACAGCGTCGCTTCCAGCGCCGTGGACAGGTTTTCAGTCTTGACCTTGACGAACTTGGCGTGCTCCCTGGCGACCCAGCGCAAGCACGTCTCCAGGACATTTTCCCTGACCTGTCTGAACGCTTCGCGCAGTTGCTCGCGCCCGCTACCGGGCAACCACTGTGCGGTCACTACGAGACGGCGGGCAAAAATCGCCGCGTCCGTTTCGCTGAATCCTGCAAGAAAACGCTCGGCATGTTCATTCAGTGCGTCCGGTAACGTGCTGTTGAACAACTTTTTCAACTGCTCGAATCGTTCAAACGCCTGGGCTCCCTCTCCGGCCATCTGCGCGACATTTTGCAAATCTTGCTTGACCCACTGCGCCACTGCTGTGTCCTCGCGAGCTGCCGCGAGCATCACGCCAAGATGTTCGGCCAGGGACCATGGATCACGCGCAGCATCCTCCAAACGCTTGGCGCGAAGCCCTTTGCACGTCTGGGCAATGTCCTGATCTCCCCGTTCGTGAAAGCGCATGGCATAAGCCGCTGCGCGGTCCAGCCCATTCAAACTTCTGCGCTCAAGCAAACCGTCAAGACGCCGAAAGGCTTTTTCCCACGTCATCGCATAGTGGGCCTGCAGGGTCAGCGCGGCGAGATCAGCCTCTCGCCCGCGCACCTCAGGCCAGGTTTCGAGCACGGTGCCAACCGACGTCCGGTAGACCATGGAAATGGCATCGGCCTGCATTTCATCCAACACTGCATCTGCCGGGCCGCGCCCGGTCAACAGTTGGTCGATCAGCGGATTGAGCGCCGCCAATTGATCTTCGATGACGTGAGAAGGCTCCCAGGCATTGCGCAGAATGCTTTTCAGCACGACACCTGCGGTGCGGTGGAGAATCTTTGGCAGCACGGTGATCAGACTGCCGAGTTCCTGGGCAAACAGTGTTGCGTAGGCCTCGTCATAGAGAGCTCTGGACGCCTCGTCGCGCGCGACGAATCGCTCACCCAGCACAGCCAGGCAACGCGAGCGGACAACGTCGTGCACCGCGCTCTGGTTGCCTGTGACCACGCTGAAATTGTTCCGCGCGTAAGCATCGTCCAGCAGCAGAAGATAAGCGTCATCCATGCGTCCCCACCAGCGAAACCCCTGAATGCCTTTGACCTCGTCGTAGTACCAATCGTGTAGCAGGTCAATGCTGCGCAAGCCCTTGCGCTCGACGAGGAAGGTCAGCAATCGCCGTCCGAGCCAGGCAATGGACAGTACCTGTTGCAGGTGCACGAAATGCGGAAGCTCCATCACGCTCAGCAAGTAATCGTAGGCATCTGTATCGACGCTTTTACTGGCCTGCTGGACCCAGTCGACCACGTCGGTCAACACCGCTTTGCGCTCGCCGAGCAGCTTCAGCAGATACTCCAGAAGATGCGTCGAGGTGTTCTTGTAGCACTTTTGAAACTCCAGTACCGCTACGGCAGAGCCGTATCCGTATCGGGCCAGAATCGCCAGATATTCAGGCAGTTTTTCCGGATTCGACAGGTAGCCGCCACACTGCGTCAGTTGCTGGATCGTCAGTGAATGCGGCGCACCGGCGAGCACATTGATGCCGATTATGGAACTCGTCGGGCTTTCCTTTTGACTGGCCTGCAGGATCAGCGACTGGCATTGAGCCAACTCCTTGATCCCGGCACCGATATTTTTCAATGCCTCGACGTACTCGCTGGACAGCGGATGGTGACTGTCGATCAAGCGGCGAAATGACTCCACATCCTCCACATTGCGTGCGCCGAGGGTGTCGACGACAAACGACCAACCCGCCGTTGGTGTGTCCCAGAGTTTATCGCCGTACACCGCATAGAGCGCAGTCAGGTCTTCAAACCCGGCGCCCCGCAACACCGCCAGATTCGCCGCGCAACGCCGGGCGTTGAAACGCTCGATGTAAAACTGGAAAACGCTTGCGATGCTTTGGCGCTCAATACCGTGATCGCGCAGTACGCGAACCAATTGGCGTGATTTCCACAGCAGGCCATCGCGGCAATGCTCCTGCAGGACTCGCCATTCGTACTTTGACTTGATCCAGGAAAACTCTTCCTTGCGAGTAATTACGCCCTCTTCGATGAGTATCAGGGCCAATTCGCCGGACACCTCATAATGGCCATACCGCGCGTACGGTTCCATCTCGGCCAGGCTACGCATACCCACTCGAAAACAGGCGTGCACCCACTCCGGGCTCAGCGAGCGCAATGTCTGCAATTGCGCGAAAGACGGAAGCGGCAGTCGACGCAACGCCAAATCGACACCGCTATCGAACAGCGGAATATCGACGCCCAGCATACGTTTGTACCGGCTATCGAACAGGTACTGACGCCCTTCAAAGGTGCCGACCTCATTCATCCGCCGTTGAACCTCGCGCCATGAAATGAACAGAGGTACAAGGATCTGTCCCAATTTACGGAAGCAGGACCAGCGCTCGACGAGCAAGGGAATGGGCGCCGGGATGGCCAGCGCACGCCGGATCAATGGCTCGTGATCGGGGTTCTCCACCATCAAGGCACGGACGCGGTCTCGCACCTTGCCGCGAAACTCGCGAATCAGTCTGCGTAACGTGCGAAACCGCGGCACCACCTCAGTGTCGGGGTGAGTCCACCGGGTGGCGCTGTCGTCGCGCCAGGACGGGCAGTCTTTCAGGATCCGCTGACGAAAACGGCGGTACTCCGTGCCCATGCAATCATTTGAATCCTTCACGCGTTCTCCTTGACCAGGGTGCAGGCTCACCCTGGGATTGTGCAGTGTCGAAATAGACTGGCGCGGGCGTCACGCGGGCGCAATAAACAAATTCGCCCGCGATGATGGCACCGTGATTACACCCGCTAACTATTACTGCTGCAACTGCAGCAATGGTCGCTGCTTTTCGACGATATAGGTCGCCAGTTCCGAACCTTTTTCGCTGCCGACATTCCTCGCCACATGAGCCACGCCGGCCGGGATGAACAGCGAGTCCCCGGCTTTCAGCGTCACCGGCGCCCGGCCTTCCAGTTGATATTCGAAGGTGCCGCTGATGACATAAGCGATCTCTACGCCCGGGTGAGAATGTTTTGGCGAGGTCACCCCCGGATCGAAATCGACACGGGCTTGCAGCACTTCGCGGTCAGCCGCGCCGAGATCCTGATGGACCAGATCCGTGCGGCTGAGCCCTTGCTGCCAGTTCATGGACGGCGTTTGCGCGGCGTGAACCAAACCGGCGAGTGTCAGCATTCCGGTGGCGGTGGCGATTAACAGAGTACGTTGCATGATGCAGCCCTCAGAGCAGTCGTGATGGGAGTCACTACGTTGAGCGCTGCGTGTAAGCGCACTGTGTCGAGATGCCAGGGTTTATCGAGCCAGTGTGTCGCGCGACCTGCCTGATACAGGCCGATACACGCTGCGCGTCATGGCGCGGTTTGCGGCAGGGACGCAATGTCAGCGTTTTGCACCAGATCGATCAGCCAGGTTCTGAACGCAACAACCTTTTTCGACTCGGCAATTTCCAGTGGTGTCACCAGATAAAAGCCCAGGTCGGATTTCAGCTTGAGGTTGAACGGCGC
This sequence comes from Pseudomonas sp. PB106, assembly GCF_009764645.1. GTDB lineage: Bacteria > Pseudomonadota > Gammaproteobacteria > Pseudomonadales > Pseudomonadaceae > Aquipseudomonas. Next base: position 69,964 of record NZ_RWIM01000099.1, on the reverse strand, counting down.
CACCAGTTTTCCGGCCTTCAAATCATCATCGACATAGGTCGAACGACCGATACAAACGCCCAGACCGTCGATGGCAGCCTGCACGGCCATCATGGCGAGGTCGAAAGTCAGCCGCGTGCCTTCAGCCAGTTTTTTCGGTTGCCCGGCGGCGCTGAGCCACATGTTCCAGTCATTGCTGGTCATGCCGCTGACTTGCAGCAACGTGTGATTGGCCAGATCCACCGGCTTCTTCAAGGCTTTGGGGCCGGTGAGCAATTTGGGGCTGCACACCGGAAAAATCTCATCGGACATCAGCCAGTCCGCGCGCAGCCCCTTCCAGTCGCCAAACCCATAGCGAATCGCAGCGTCGATACCGCCCTTGCGAAAGTCCACCAGGTCGGTGGATGCGGTTACGCGCACGTCGATATTGGGAAACGCGTCCTGAAACGAGGCCAGACGCGGCAGCAGCCATTTGGAGGCCAATGACACCAGTGTGCTGATGGTCAACACGCTGTTGTTGGTCGACTCGCGGAGCATTTCCGTGGAGTAACGCAGCTCATGGAAGGCCGAGCGGATGCCGGGCAGATAAGCATGCCCCTCTGTGGTCAACGCCAGACCATCCTTGAGGCGCAGAAACAGGCGGATTCCGAGTTCGTCTTCCAGCCGGCGGATCTGGTGGCTGATCGCGGTCTGGGTGACGTTCAGCTCTTCGGCTGCTTTGGTAAAACTCATATGGCGAGCAGCCGATTCAAATGCTCTCAATCCATTGAGGGAAGGAATTCTGGCGACCATAAGACGGGCTAATGCTCATGAGATTTTGTCATAAGGTAGCACCCAAGAAGTCCTTTGCAAAATGTTTCAAGGGTCGAGGATCCTAGCGACGCTTTCGGGCCATAACGGCTACGAAAACGCCCACTCATAGGATGAGATCGCCGTGAATAACGCAGTTGATTTGAACAAAAGCCAGGACGAAAAAGCCCCACAACTGAAAGCACGCAATGCCTCGCGCATGGCTGAAATCAGCCGCCCGCATTTCGACGCTGCGTACGAAAAAGGTCTGATGGGGGTGTCTTGCCGAGTCCTCGATAACCGTCGCATCGAAATCGCCACCAGCGGCAAGGAAGTGATCGACTACACCCGTTGCGGTTACCTCAATCTCGACAGCCACCCGAAAGTACTCGCCGCCGCCAAGGCCTCGATGGATGAAATCCCGTCGGTGCACTTCTCGGTCGCACGTACCCGCCTCTCGGCTGAGCCGCTGGTGCGCCTGGAACATACGCTGGCCAAGCTGTTCGACGTCAATGGCGTGGTGGTTTTCCCGACGGTTGCCGCCGCCAACATGGGCGCCCTTCCTCTGCTCGCCGCCGGCCTGTTTACCGATGGCGAGAAACCGCTGATCGCGTTCGACCGCTTCGCCCACGTCACTCTGCAGTATCACATCCCGGTATTGCGCGAAGAAACCGAGGTGATCGTGATTGAACACAACGATCTCGAACACCTTGAGCGTCTTTGCCAGAGCGGCCGCAAAGTGGCCTATGTCGGCGACGGTGCCTATTCGATGGGCGGCGCTGCACCCGTGCGTGAACTGCGCGCCCTGCAAGACAAATACGGCCTGTTCGTCTACCTCGACGACGCCCATGGCATCTCCGTGGTTGGCCAGCACGGTGAGGGCTTCGTACGTTCGCAACTGGACGGTCTGGACGAGAAAACCATCGTCGCCGCTTCGCTGGGCAAGGGTTATGGCGCTGCCGGCGGCCTGCTGATGCTGGGCAGCAAGCACATCGAGAACTCGATCCGTCGCTACGCCCCGACTTACGGTTTCTCCTGCGCGCCAAACATGGCGGCGGTCGGTGCTGCCCTGGCGTCGGCCGAGATCCATGCCACCCCTGAGTTGCACAAGTTGCAGCGTTCGCTGCGCAACAACATCCAGCTGTTCGACAGCCTGATCCCGACCGAAACCAGCGGCAGCGAACTGCCGATCCGCATCGTACGCATCGGCAACGAAGTGGAAGCGATTGCCAAAGGTGAATACCTGTTGCAGCAGGGTCATTACACCTCGGTGGTGTTCTTCCCGACCGTACCGCGCGGTCAGGCCGCACTGCGCATGGCAATTACCTCGGCGCACAACCCGGCGGACATCCTCGACCTGAGTCTGATGCTCAAAAGCAGTGATCACGCAGGCCTCGTGTCGGCGGGTCAAGCCGCTGCCGCGTTGACCATCTGATCGACGTATCCGGGGAGATATTCAGCGTGAAGCGAACGGATCTAGCAGACAGCTTCGTCACGGCGGTGACGGACTTCGACATCAATACAGCCTCTCTGAGCGACATCCGTGCCCTTCAGGAGCTGGTTTACGAACGTAAAGTAGTGGCGGTGAAAAACCAGACGTTGACCCGCGAGGGCTATCAACAGTTCGCCGCCTGCTTCGGTGAGCTTGAGCAGTTCAAGCTCAAGAGTTATCACGATCCGGCGTACCCGAACATCCTGGTGATCAACAACCGTAACGGCGACGGTGCGGTGGGCGCACGCAAACTCGGCAACATGTGGCACAGCGACTCCAGTTACCTGGCCGAACCACTGCCATTGACGATGCTGCATGCCCAGCAGATCCCCGAGGCCGGTGGCGATACCTTGTTCGTCGACATGCAATCGGTGTACGACGATCTGCCCAAGGATCTCTACGAGCGGGTGAAAAATCGCCAGGCCGTCCATGACGTGCGCTGGACCTACAAAGTCAAGGCAGACGATGTCGGCGAATCGATCCAGGAGATTTTCAGTCGCCTGGCACAGACCTTCCCCGCCAGTACCCACCCAACGGTCGCCATCCACCCGCGCACTCAGCGTGAAAGCCTGTACGTCAACCCCGGCTACACCACGCATATCAACGGATATTCACAAGAACAAAGCCGGGCCCTGCTCGACGAGATTTTTGCCTTTGCCCTGACTTCCGAACGGGTCTTCAACTATCAGTGGGAAGCCAACGATCTGTTGATCTGGGACAACCGTTCGGTACTGCACTGCGCCACGGCACTGCCGCGTGATGCGCAACGGGTGATGTTTCGCATCGGCGTCAACGACGGTGCGTTCTTCGCACCCGACGTGGCACAGGAGCATGTCGCATGAGCAAAAAACGCGTATTGATCGCCCATATCCTGGGGGCCGAAGGCAAACGGATGCTGCATGAGCGCGACGACATCGAAGTGGTCGAGTTTCACAACACCTTGGAGCAGAGCCAGTTCCAGGCGTTGCTCGACAGCTACGATGCCGTGCACGGCGTGGTGCTTGGACTGACCCGTTTCGGCGCCACCGAACTGGCCCTGGCGCGCGGACTGCAAGTGGTGTCGCGTATTGGTGTCGGATTTGACGCTGTCGATATTGCGGCGATGTCCGATGCACACATCCCGGTGATGGTCTGCGCCGATGCCAATCACCGTGCCGTCGCCGAACACACCCTGAGTTTCATGCTTGCCTTGGCCAAACGCACCGAAGCGTTGACCGGCCTGGTGCGCGGCGGTGACTGGCATCAGCGCTACGACTACCTGCCCAGTGAACTGGAAGGTCGTGAAGTGCTGTTGATCGGCTGCGGGCGGATCGGCAGTCGGGTGGCCACGCTGTGCCTGGCGTTCGGCATGCGCGTCAAGGTCTACGACCCGTATATCGACGTGCAGGATCTGCCCCTCGGCGTGCAACCCGTGGCACAACTGGAGGCTGGTCTGGCGTCGGCGGACTACATCAGCGTGCATTGCCCAAAAACGCCGCAAACCGTCGGGCTGTTGTCGGCGCAGCGGCTGGCCCTGCTGCAACCCCATGCCTACCTGATCAACACCGCGCGCGGCGGCATTGTCAACGAGCAGGCGCTGTATCAGTTGCTGGTCGAGAAACGCATCGCCGGCGCGGCCCTGGACGTGTTCCTGCCCGAACCACCGCCGCACGCCAGCGGTCTGCCGAGCCTCGACAACGTGATCTGCTCGCCGCACCTGGCCGGTGTTTCCCGTGAGGCCGTGACGCGCATGGCCGTGCTGGCAGCCGGCAACCTTCTCGATGTGTTCGATGGTCAGCCGAATCCAGACAACGCGGTGAACCCGCAAGTGTTTGAGTTTGCGGCGCGCAAGCCGGTCACGGCCCCGGCCAGCACCATCCCTTTTCCAATCTGATAGTGAGCAATGGAATGTACCTACGTTATCAACTCTTCGACGACCAACGCGATGTGATGATTCTGCTGGCGCGGATCATGATTCTGATCCTCTACGGCTACTTCGGCTTCACCTACGTGACTGACCACGGCAGCTTCGTCACCTACCTGAAATCGGTGGATGCGCCGATTCCCGAGTTCACCGCAATCGTGGCGACCCTCGTCGAATTCTTTGGTGGCCTGGCGCTGCTGTTCGGTTTCTGGACCCGGCCCATCGCGGCGATTTTCGTGGTCTACACGATTGGCACGGGAATCATCGGGCATGCGTTCTGGAACGCATCCAACCCGGCCGACCATCACACGCTGTTCGTGCATTTTTTCAAGAACGTGAGCATTGCCGGCGGTTTCCTTTTCCTCTGCCTGTTGGGCCCCGGGAAGTACTCGTTCGACAAACGTTGATCCTTGCAGCGGCGCGCGGAGTCATCCGCGCGCCGCTTTTTCCGTTTCCAGTGGATACACACAATGAATGAGCAAATTGAACCCGTTGCCGACCTTCGCGACTGGTTGGCCCGCGCCGAAAAAATCGGCGAATTGCAGACCATCACCCAACCCGTCGACCCTGAAGAGGAAATGAGCGCGATCACCTATCTGGTCGCCCGTCAGCCCGCCTCACCCGCCGTGTTGTTCGAGCAGGCCGACTCGCCGCTGGGCTTGCGACATTTATGGAACATCTTCGGGCCGAGTGTCGCGCGCACCGCGATCACCCTTGAGCAGCCAACGGATACGCCAACCATGGAGTTGATCCGGCGCACCAAGGATAAATTGAAAAACAGCATCGCCCCGCTTGAAGTGCGCGCCGACGAGGCTCCGATCTACCAGAACACCCTGACCGGCAACGACATCGACCTGACCCGTTTGCCGATCCCCAAGCACTGGCCACGGGACGGCGGCGCTTATGCCGGCACCGCAGATGCCGTGTTCACCCGCGACCTGGAATCCGGCTACCTCAACGTCGGCACCTATCGCATGATGATTCAGGGCCCGCGCGAAGTCGGCCTGTCGCTGGCACCGGGCAAGGATGCGCTGCGCCACATTCATCAGGCCTGGGCGCGCGGCGAAGCCTTGCCCGTCGCCGCCGCGTGGGGCGTCGACCCCTTGATGATGGTGGTGGGCTCGCAATCGTTGCCACCGGGTGTATCGGAGTTCGATTTCGCCGGGGGCATCAAAGGCAAGCCGATTGAAGTGGTGCGCGCCCAACACTCGGACCTGTTGATTCCGGCGGCGGCGGAGATCGTCATTGAAGGCGTGATTCGTCCAGGTTCGACTCGCGAAGAAGGGCCGTTTGGCGAATTCACCGGCTACTACGGCTACAAGGACATCGATTGCCCGCTGATCGAAGTCACCGCCCTGCACTACCGCACCCGGCCCATCCTGACCAACGCGTTAATGGCGGATTTCCCGTCGAACGAGCAGAGCGCGTTTTTCTCGACAATCCGTTCGGCGAAGATCTGGAATGACCTCGACAAGCTCGGCATTCAAGGTATCAAGGGCGTGTATTGCCCGCCGGCGGCTGCCGGTGCATTCGGCATGATCGTGATCAGTCTGGAACAGAAATACGCCGGCCACGCCGCCCAGGCGTTGGCACTCGCCGGTCAGGTGCCAGGCGGGGCCTACATCACCAAATGGATTGTCGCGGTGGATGAGGACGTCGATCCGACCGACATGAACCAGGTGCTCTGGGCCATGGCGACCCGCGCCACGCCCAGCGATGACATCGATATTCTGCGCAATACCCGAGGCTCACCGCTGGACCCGGCGCAGAACCCTCCGGAAAAGCGTTTCTTCGGCTCCAAAGCGCTGATCAACGCCTGCAAGGATTACCGCAACATCCGTAATTTCCCGACCCGCACATTGCTGCGCGAATCCGTTTACGAACGTGTTCGTGAGCGCTGGAGCAACCTCGGCTTGTCCGGTGAAGCACCTGCCATTACTGCATTCGACAACACGCTGGATGCTGGTGAGTAACCCGCTGATTCGAGCCTGAACAACGTTTTATGAAACACCTTTGGCAGGGACGCTTTAGCCCCTGCCGAAACCGCTCTTTCACAATCGAACGCTACATCGCAACGATGGGTTGCCTGCTCGCACACTCGCGACCCGGCAACCCATCGTTGACCCATTCGAACACTCCGCGGTCCTGTACCGCTCAGCATTCACTCACCGTATCGACCTCGACGGTGTACAACCGCAACACCGTCAACAGGCCGGCAGCGAGAAACGCCAGGGCAATGATCGACAACGCACCACTGGAACGTCCCGCCCCCTCAAGGGCGGCCCCCAGCAAAGCAATGCCGGTCACGCCGCCACATTGCCGCGCGGCGTTGAGTACGCCCGAGCCGACCCCGACCTTGCCGCTCGGCACGCTGGCCAGGCATGCGCCGACAATCACCGGCAACGTCGCGCCACCGAGGCCGATCAACAGGCCACCGATCAACAGGCTGAGCCGATCCAGGCCATACAACGCCAACAACGCCGCGCCCAGCGCGCCACACAACATGCCAGCGGCACCGACCGTCCGCGCACCGAACAGATTCGACAGACGCCCCGACAGACTGGCCATCACGCCGGTCGCAATGGTCATCGGGATCATCGCCACACCGACCTCGACCGGGCTGCGCCCCTGCCCTTGCAAGGCAAACGGCAGCACGAACAGGCTGCCGTAATACGCCAGGGTTTGCAGGAACCCCGCACCGATCGCGGCGGAAAACGTCCTCGAGGCAAACAGGCTCAACGGCAACATCGGTTCACGCTGTTTTTTCTGCGAATAAATGAAAGCTACCGCCAACGCCAGCGCGGCCAGCAACGTCGCCACCACCCAAGGATGTTGCCAGCCCCACACAGGCCCCTCGATCAGGGCAAAGATCAATGACACCAACGCCAGTGCCGACAGCGTTTGCCCTGCCCAATCGATGGATCGCGGCTGCACCGCCAAGGCACTTCTACGCGATAGGCAGCAGGCCAGCGCCAACAGACAAAACGGTACGTTCAGATAAAAAATCGAGCGCCAGTTCAACCATTCCACCAGCGCCCCACCGAGCAACGGCCCGGCCACCAACGCTAATGCCGAAATACCGCCCCACAGAGCCACGGCCCGCGCCCGACGCTGGGCATCCGGGAACGCTTCGACCAGCAATGCCATGGAACCCGGCAGCATCAATGCCGCACCGATGCCTTGCACCGCGCGGGCGCCGATCAGAGCGACCACGTTGGGCGCCAGTCCACAGGCCACCGATGCCAGGGTGAACACCAACAACGCAAACACGAACACCTTGCGCGCACCCAAGCGGTCACTCAACGCGCCCGCTGACAACAGCAAACTGGCGAACACCAACGTGTAGGCACCGGCAATCCATTGCAGGCGATCCATCCCGGTCGACAAGTCCTGACCGATGCTGGGCAGCGCCACATTCAACGCCGTGACATCCAGCGCAACCATGAACGAACTCACCGCCACGCTGATGAGAACAGGAACCGCCGAGGCCGTTCTGGCCGTCAGCTCCTTTGACTGGACTTCACTCACTTGGCAACACCTCACTGTGTATTCAGGGGCGATCCTGAGGGCGTGCAGGTGCTTCGTAAAATTAAATATCGATTACCCGAGCATAAGAGGAACTACTGAGATGATGAACCTGATGCACTGGCGACTACTGGTCGCCGTCGCCGACGCTGAAAACGTATCCCGCGCCGCCGAGCGTTATGGCATTACCCAGTCCGGCGCGAGCCAGGCCCTGACGCAAATGGAGGAAGCGCTGGGCGTGAAGGTCTTCGTGCGCGATCGCCGCCAGACCACCGCGACCGCCATCGGCCAGCAGATCATCGACCGCGCGCGGCGCATGCTCAGCGAATTCGAATCGATCCAGAACCTCGTCGACGCGTCGCGCGGCTGTCATCTGGGGCGAATCAAACTGGCGAGCTTCCCTTCGGTGTTTGCCTCGTTGTTGCCACCGTTGCTGCAAAGTTTCAGCCGCCTGCATCCGGGGATCGAAATCGTCTCACTCGAGGGCACTGACGAAGAGGTTGAACAGTGGCTGGACAACAGCAGCGTCGACCTTGGCGTGGTGATGAACCCTTGCCCGTCGCGCGGCGCTGTTTTGCTGGGGCGTGATTCGTGGGTGGCGGCGGTGCCGGCGAGCCACGCGCTGGCACGCAAGTCTTCCGCCAGCACCATCGCCCTCAAAGACCTGGTGGACGAGCCGTTCATTCTCGCCACCGGCGGCTGTCATTTGCACGGCCAGTCGCTGGTCGAGCGTGAGGGCCTTTCCCTCAGTGACATCAAAATCACCGTGCGCGACTGGACCACTGCATTCGCCCTGATCAGTGAAGGCATGGGCATCTCAATCGTGCCGGCCTCGACGCTGCCGGTGGATCGGCGCGGCATGCGTGTGTTCGAGCTGAGCAAACCGATTTACCGCGAGTTCGGTCTGGTCTGCTCTCAGGCCGGCGAACGCACGCCATCGGCGCAGGCCTTTTTGAACGAAATCAGGAAGTCGACGTTGACCACCGAGATTCCGATGACCGTGCGCAGCACCGAGGCCAAAGTCGCCTGAGACACCATAAGACACCCTAATGACGGGTGCATGAAATTGTAATTTTACCGAATGGTTACAGCGCACCAGTATGTCTAAACCAAGGTTCACAGCCGTTTCATCGCCATCGGAACGGCGCCACATCCGGGTAGTCGCTACCCGTATATAAGGAGATCACATGAAACTCTACTTCGCCCCGATGACCTGCTCGTTGTCCCCGCACATCGTTCTGCGTGAACTGGGGCTGCACTTCGAACTGATCCGGGTCAACAACAAGACCAAACGCACCGCCGACGGCCGCGATTTCCGCGACATCAATCCCAAGGGTTATGTCGCCGCGCTGGTACTGGACAACGGTGAGGTGCTGACCGAAGGCCCGGCCATCGTCCAGTATCTGGCTGATCTTGTGCCGGGCAACGCCCTCGCACCTGCCAACGGCACTTGGGAACGTTCGCGCCTGCAAGAGCTGTTGAACTTCATCACCTCCGAAGTCCACGGTGGCAGCGCGCCGCTGTTCAATGCCGACATTCCCGAGCCGACCAAGGAAATCTTCCGCCAGAAGCTGTTCAAGCGTCTGGACTACCTGAACAAGAAACTGGTGAACAAGGATTACCTGCTTATCACCTTCGGCCTGGCCGACGCCTACCTGTTCACCGTGCTCAAGTGGCTGCCGTTCTTCAACATCGACGTCAATGACTGGCCGGAACTGGGCTCGTTCATGACCCGTGTCGAAGCGCGCCCGAGCGTACAGGCCGCCATCGCCGCCGAAGAGGCCACCCAGCCGGTTTAACTTCGGACCGTCAGAAGCCAGGCCTCCCTGGCTTCTGCCCACTTCAACTGGATGAAGATCCCATGCAGACAATAGATCGCGTCCCAAGCGGCCACGCAGGACGTAGCCGTTCCTGCGCATACGCCGACCTTATCTGGACCGTTGCAACCTCCCCCGACACTTCACTGGACATCGCCGGCCAGACCCATCAGGCCCTGAACACCCTGAGCGCCAGTCTTGCAGGCCTGGATTCCGACCACCGCCGCATGTTGTCCGCCCAAGTGCTGCTGGCCGACATGCGTGACAAGCCTCTGGTCGATGAAATCTGGGCGCAATGGATCGGCGACGACCCGCAGCACTGGCCGCAACGCGCCTGTTACGGCGTCGATCTGGGCGGCAAATTACTGATCGAAATCATCGTTACGGCGGTGCGAGGATCGGCAGATGGCGCATAACGATCAGATCGATCTGGTGATCCGTACCTGCGAAGCCCAACGCAGCGCCGCGATGCTCGGTGGTCATCTGGACATTTTCAGCCACCTGTTTCATCCCGACCTGACCTACATTCATTCGAGCGGCGTAATCGACGACCTGAAAAGCTATCTGGAGAAATGTCGCTCCGGGGAGTTCATCTATCACGCCCTCAATCACCAGATCGACAAAATCACCCGGGTGGGCGAGCTGGCTATCGCGTTCGGTGAACTGATCACCACGGTGACCTCCGGCGGGGTCAAAAAACGCCTGCACAACCGAACGCTGACAGCGTGGCAGAAGACCGGTGAGCAGTGGCAGTTGCTGGTGTATCAGGCGACGGCGTTGAAGCCGCCCGTAGTGATGTAAACTGCGGCGCAATTCACTCGCTCACACAAGGGATCAGCATGGCTAACCAAGACATCACTTTCACCCCGGATCCGGACGCCGACTCGATTTCTTCCGACGTCACGACCTTCAACGGGATCATGGTTTCCACGCAGATTCCAACCCGCGCCGACGGCAGCCTGGAACTGGGCGACATCACCTTGCAAAGCGAATGCACCCTGCAAGCACTGAAAGTCGCGCTGGAACGCGCCGGCAGTTCGATGGATCGCGTCATGCACCTGACCATCTACCTCACCGACATGGCTGACCGCGCCGCGTTCAACGAGGTGTACAAGCGTTTCTTCGCCAAGCCGTGGCCAGTTCGCGCCGCCGTCGGCGTGGCCGCGCTGGCCGTTGAAGGGATGCGCGTGGAAGTGACTGCGATGGCGGCCAAGGCCTGAGACTCACTGCACAACCCAATGTGGGAGCGAGCTTGCTCGCGAAGGCGGCAGGGCATTCAATATCAATGGAGACTGAACTGACGCTTTCGCGAGCAAGCTCGCTCCCACAGGGTTGCGCGGTGTCAGGCGCCATCGGGCAGCACAGGCGTGCCGGGCGCGCGATTCGGGGGTAGAATGCGCGCCTAACCGTGACAGCCTGACTAAAAAAACTATGTCCTTGCCCAAGCATCATCTGGAATTGCTCAGCCCTGCCCGCGATGTCGCCATCGCCCGCGAGGCCATCCTGCACGGCGCCGACGCCGTGTACATCGGCGGCCCAAGCTTCGGCGCGCGCCACAACGCCTGCAACGAAGTCGGCGAAATCGCCGAACTGGTCGAATTCGCCCGCAAGTATCACGCGCGCATCTTCACCACCATCAACACCATCCTGCATGACAACGAACTGGAGCCGGCGCGCAAGCTGATCCATCAGTTGTACGACGCCGGTGTCGACGCGCTGATCGTTCAGGATCTGGGCGTGATGGAACTGGACATTCCGCCGATCGAGCTGCACGCCTCGACCCAGACCGACATCCGCACCCTTGAGCGAGCGAAGTTCCTCGATCAGGCCGGTTTCTCGCAGCTTGTTCTGGCCCGAGAGCTGAACCTGCAGGAAATCCGTGCGATCGCCGACGAAACCGACGCCGCCATCGAGTTCTTCATCCATGGCGCTTTGTGCGTGGCCTTCTCCGGCCAGTGCAACATTTCCCACGCGCAAACCGGCCGCAGCGCCAACCGTGGCGACTGCTCCCAGGCCTGCCGTTTGCCGTACACCCTTAAAGATGAAAAGGGTGGCGTGATCGCCTACGAAAAACACCTGCTGTCGATGAAAGACAACAACCAGAGCGCCAACATCCGCGCGCTGGTCGAAGCCGGTGTGCGTTCGTTCAAGATCGAAGGTCGCTACAAGGACATGGGCTATGTGAAAAACATCACTGCCTATTACCGCCAGCGCCTCGACGAGGTTCTGGAAGATCGCCCGGACCTGGCCCGCGCTTCCAGCGGCCGCACAGCGCACTTCTTCCTGCCTGACCCGGAAAAGACTTTCCACCGTGGCAGCACTGATTACTTCGTCACTGATCGCAAGATCGACATCGGCGCTTTCGACTCGCCGACCTTCACCGGTCTGCCAGTCGGCACCGTCGAGAAAGTCGGCAAACGCGACATGCAGGTCGTCACCCAAGAGCCGCTGTCCAACGGCGACGGCTTGAACGTACTGGTGAAACGCGAAGTCGTGGGTTTCCGCGCCAACATCGCCGAAGCCAAAGGCGAGTTCGAAGAAGACGGCGAGAAGCGCTACCGCTACCGCGTCGAGCCGAACGAAATGCCCGAGGGCCTGTTCAAGCTGCGCCCGAACCACCCGCTCAATCGCAACCTCGACCACAACTGGCAACAGGCGCTGCAGAAGACTTCGTCCGAGCGTCGCGTGGCCCTGAGCTGGGTCGCGCGTTTGCGTGAAGAACAGCTGGAAGTCACCGCCACCAGTGAAGAAGGCATCAGTGCCAGCACCACCCTGCCCGGTCCGTTCGGTGTGGCCAACAAACCTGAGCAAGCGCTGGAACAGCTGCGCGATCTGCTCGGCCAGCTCGGCACCACGCAGTACCACGCCACCGACATCAAACTGGATGCGCCAGAGGCGTTCTTCATCCCCAACTCGCAGCTCAAAGCCCTGCGCCGTGAAGTGATCGAGAACCTGACCGCCGCCCGTGTTGCCGCTCACCCGCGTGGCGGTCGTAAAGCCGAAACCAGCCCGCCGCCGGTGTACCCGGATTCGCACCTGACCTTCCTCGCCAACGTCTACAACCAGAAGGCGCGCGACTTCTACCACCGTCACGGCGTGAAGCTGATCGACGCCGCGTACGAAGCGCACGAAGAGCCGGGCGAAGTGCCGGTGATGATCACCAAGCACTGCCTGCGCTTCTCCTTCAACCTGTGCCCGAAACAGGCCAAAGGCGTAACCGGCGTGCGCACCAAAGTCGCACCGATGCAGTTGATCCACGGCGATGAAGTGCTGACGCTGAAGTTCGATTGCAAGCCGTGCGAGATGCACATCATCGGCAAGATGAAAGGCCACATCCTCAACCTGCCGCAACCGGGCAGCGTGGTCGGCCACATCAGCCCCGAAGACCTGATCAAAACCATTCCGCGCGCACCGCACTGAGTGGATGGCATGCGCGGTGCTTCGGCGCCGCGCATGTCTGCTTTACCAAGCCAGGCCAAATCGCAGGCATAAAAAAACGCCAACTTCTTGCGAAGTTGGCGTTTTTTTCGAATATGGCAGGGGCGGCTGGATTCGAACCAACGCATGGCAGGATCAAAACCTGCTGCCTTACCGCTTGGCGACGCCCCTACTGCTCTTTCCAGCTACTTCGTTAGGTTCGCTGTGAGAACGGGGCGCAATTTACCAAGGTTTTTGGGGTTTGGGAAGCGCGGAGTGAAATATTTTTTGTTTTAAAACAGCTACTTAAATTTTGCCCTGCGATGTGCCGGCTCAACTGTCGCCGACAGCTTGTTTCGCTAGGCTTTCTTCTTGCCTTTGTTCGAGCGCTCGAGTACCAGTGAATATTGGTTCAGCAGCACTTGATCCAGTCGCTCCCTCAACTGGAACGCGAAAAACTTGACGTAATCCTTGGAAATGAACCGGCGGTGGCAATCCAGAATATGGTCAATAACCAGACAATCCTCTTCCACCCGGGGTGAGGAGGATGAGCTGGAGGAACTGGTCGTGACAGCCACGGGCCGACGACGGAGCCACACGCGATAGCGCATCCATTCGCCCACATGACTCAAATAAAGCCAAAACCGCACATTGCCCTGGAACAAATGACTTGTTTCGAGAAAGGGTATTCGTTCAGGCAACGTCACCTCTACCCGAATAACGATGTCCAGGCCAGCATCGTTCAGCTTCTTGCAGTTACCTTGCAGCAACGTCTCGATCACCATCATTTCAGTGTTGTTCGCGCGGCTGGATGCCACCAGGTTAGCGCGATGAATGCCGCCACCTTCCCCATCGCCGATCAAATGCGACCATTCATAATTGATCATTGGGGTATCCGGACCAAAACCCGGCGCAAAACTGCCCAGACGGTTGGTCTGCGCGGCGACATTGTTGGTCACTCCGGTCACGACCTCGGCCGCCGATATGCCGTCAAAGAAAGTACCCTGATCGCGCTGCCCCGTTTGTCGTGAGGTCGTGTGCGGTTTCATGATGAACAGGTGCGTGTCCTTATACTCTCGCCGCGCAAGCTTGTCCCTCGTCAACCTGATCCACGTATCACCCACACTGCCCTGCACCTCCAGTGGACGGCCGTTCCAGTCCCAGAACGCAGAACGGTAATTCGGTGCATCGGGGTAAGCCGACGGATTGTCGAAGGATTTAACCGGCACTGACTCGGTGCTGCCGACTCGCCGAACGGCCTTCACCAGTCTTCGGGTCGACATGACCTCCGGCGATGCATTAAAGGTTTGCTGACGGCTGGAAGGGGCTGACTCCCTGTCAGCACGCGTACGCTTCTTTAGTGAGGACTCTTCTGAATCAACCATCATGCTGCTGGAAGGCTGGCTTGAAAAACTGTTGTCAAACGGCATGTCAAGCGACTTGTGCGGCGGCCCTATCGAGACCTCTTCCTGCGTTAAATTGTCGACTTCGTGCTGAACCGTTCTCTGTTTTTTTTCCTTTCCCTGCTCGGGGTCGCCTTCGTTGTCCGGCAGCGTCATGTACAAGTCATACGGGCTGCCATGAAACGAGCGCAGACACCAGTAACGACTGTCGTCGGCAATTTGCGCCGAAATAAGGCTTCCCTGGCAGCCGCCATGAGCAATCGGTTTTGATGCCTGCCGACCTTCGAGAAACGCATCGCAGTCGTCCCATATCAACTGGCCCTCCGACTCACGCGGCACGGCATGTACCAAACCTGTATCGCCCATGGAGTTACCACGCCCAACTGCGCCACCGTGACCGCCGCTGCTTTTTTTGGGAGGGTTGATCAAAATCGATTGATGCTTCATGACTCCATTCGGTATTTCCAGGTAAGAAAGGTCGATCGGTGGCATTGAAGACAGGTGGCAGGTATGCGGCTGAAACTTGATGGCGCCCTTCAGCCATGTCTTCTCAAGGTTGGCGGCTTCCTCAGCCTTCGCTCGGGCTTCGTCCGATGATCTTTGTGCGCGGGTCCAGATCTGTTGTGGCAACGTAGTGAGATGCTTCACTTCTTCGAATAACGGCTCTGGCAGAAGGATCACAGAGTGAGTCATGCCCCATTCTTGACTGAAAAAAATATTCGTCGCCACATACTTGCCCCAAACGACTTCAGCGACTGGCGCCTCAACGTCTCCTGCCTCGCCCTCTTGCGAGTCCTCATCGACATAGGTATCCCAAGCGGAATCAATCTCAAGGAGCGCCGCCGCCGGGTCTTTCTCCAAGGTATGCAACCTCTCGTATAACGTCCTGTCCCGATACCGGACCGGAAGGCTCTCATAGACGTCCTGGCTGGTGGAACTGACCCGCTCCACCGTTGAGGAACCTTTCGTGGCCAGCTTTGCGGGACAGGCCGAAGAAATACCGTTGCCATCTGGCAGAGTGAGTTTGATACAGGCAGGACAGTGGGATTTGACCATCGTGCCTGTGCACCCGTGCAGCGGGCACGCGTCGCCTGTCGATGCCGTGATGCCTTGTGTCCCGCAACGACTGCAATACAAGTCTTCGCTCTGTACGCGCTTACACACGGACGGGAAGCGTGTTTGATTCTGATCGACATAACGATAGCGCCAGCGCAGGCGGATGCTTGTGTCCTTGGAGCCTCTGGAAGCCACCGAATCCTCGAGACGTGACTCCCATTGCCGGTGCTCGTTCTTGCAAAGATGTTTTTCTGCGTTCCAGCAATCGGCACACACGAAAAAGGCACAATGGTGCAGATGAAAATCGCAGGTCACGAGCTTCAGCCCGATATTGGCGGAAGCGGAGTAAGGCGCTCCCATTTCCGGTGCGGGCATGTATTCGCCGGTTTTGTCGCAGAAATGGCATTTGAGCATGGCAACTCCTTAGCCGAGAGTCAGTGTCCAATTTGACCCGCCATAACGCTGGCTGAACGCGACAACTCCACTCAGTACATCGAAGAGCAACTGTCGCCGCTCCTCTGCACCCAGATGGCCTAGCGAATGCTGGAAGGCTTCTTCCCGTGCCAGACCTGGCCCCGCAACATGCAATGCACCGAACAAAAGCGCCAGATCATTTTCGTCTTCGACACCGTAGCGCTGCCCGAACCGGACTGTCAGCCGAGCCCTCCTGGTCAACTCGGGGTCATCACGCGAGTCGAGCGCCCAGGCAATCTGCTGTTTCGCCCAAGCGACAATGTCGGCGACAAACAATTCGTCGCGCGAATGCCGCAGCGCACTCATGCTGGTGCTGGAAATGGAATGAAGAGTCATCGCCGCAACGTCCTTGTCGGTAAAACAGAGCGAAGAAGAGATTAGCTCAAAGATAGTGGCACAACGATATTTTTGCAGCCGCTCCAAATAGCAAGGCGCGAAGGTCGCAGCTCACCTTCGGCAACGCCTCACGCGTCATGTATCACAGTGTGTACTCGCTCCCTACCGATACATCGCCTTTCAACAACGCCTGTTTTCGACACAGCCCGGATACGTCCCCACGCTCAAATGCACCCAAGGTTTCAAGGGTTCACGAAGACCCCTCGGCCAAAGGTACACAGGAGACGTCACCATGAAAAAGGCACTGCACACCCGCAACACCGCGTTCGGTTTGTCGATTCTGGCGTTGTCGTTGTTCGGCGCTGTCGCTAGCGTTCAGGCGCAAGCCGTGGAACCTGCGGCCGTCAGCTATTCCGCGCCCTCGCCCTTTGGCCCGTTGAAGCATGTGAAGGCTGGCGTCCTTGACGTGGCCTACGCCGAAACCGGTCCCGCTGACGGCCCGGTGGTGATCCTGCTGCACGGCTGGCCCTACGACATTCACAGCTACGACGACGTCGCGCCGTTGCTCGCGGCCAAGGGTTATCGGGTGTTGTTGCCGTATGCACGCGGTTATGGCGATACGCAGTTCCTCTCCAAAGACACCTTGCGCAACGGCCAACCGGCGGCGCTGGCCAGTGATGTGATCGATTTCATGGATGCGCTGAAGATCAAGCAAGCGGTGCTCGGCGGTTATGACTGGGGCGCGCGCTCGGCGGACATCGTCTCGGCGCTGTGGCCGGAACGGGTGAAGGCGCTGGTCTCGGTCAGTGGTTACCTGATCGGCAATCAGGCCGCCGGGCAAAACCCGCTGCCGCCCAAGGCTGAATTGCAGTGGTGGTATCAGTTCTACTTTGCGACTGACCGTGGCCGCGCCGGTTACGAGAAGAACACCCACGATTTCGCCAAACTGATCTGGCAAACCGCTTCACCGCAGTGGAAGTTCGACGACGCCACTTTTGACCGCAGCGCCAAGGCGTTGCAGAACCCGGATCACGTCGACATCACCGTGTTCAACTACCGCTGGCGCCTGGGCCTGGTGCAAGGCGAGGCGAAATACGCAGCGCTGGAGCAGAAACTCGCCACCGCACCGTCGATCAGCGTGCCGACCATCACCCTTGAAGGCGACGCCAACGGTGCGCCGCACCCGGCGCCGGAGGACTACGCAAAGCGCTTTACCGGCAAGTACCAGTTCCGCTTGATCAACGGCGGCATCGGCCACAACCTGCCGCAGGAAGACCCGCAGGCGTTTGCCAAGGCTGTGATCGACGCCGACCATCTGTAGAAACAAAAAAGCAGTCAGCCGCGAAGGCTGACTGCTTGATTATTTGAGGGTGGGATTGAGGCTTGAGGGATGGTCCCGTTTTACAGATGCTTGCCTGAACGGACGCCATCGCGAGCAGGCACACTCCTACAGGGGGAACGCATTTCAAATGTAGGAGTGAGCCTGCTCGCGATCACGCCTGACCAGACACCCTCAACCCCGCCTGATGTGCGCGATCAATCGGTTGGCACCACAAGATCCAACGCCTTGTTCACCGCCAACTCTCCCAACATCACCACTTGCGCAATGCCCAGCAGAGTCTGGCGGTTTGAGCCTTCCAGTACCCCGGCAAAATTACCGAGCATGACCGTGGCGGACGCCAACGATCCGCTGGCATTGGTCAGCAAAGATTCAGCGTCCGATTGCGGATTGACCATGAACAGCGTGCTGGCCGTATAGGGCTCGGCCATGATCGCGGCAGGCAGAAGGTAATGGTCAAGGGCTCGTTCTGCCGCGTCGTGGAGCTTTCTTGAATGAGGTGATACGTAAGGCGATGCCGGATCGGTGACCGGCGGTTCGGGTAGCGGTGACATCAGCTGAAACTCCAGACAAGAAGGTTCTTTGATAGAAGGTGTGAGGCGTCGCGATCATCGACGCCTCTGTGCAATGAGGGAGGCACGCCCCCCTCACTCATCTGCAGCGCAACTAGTGCGGCAAGCGCTGGTTATCCAGCACTCGACCGACCACCAGCTCACTGAGCATGATCACCTGTTGCAGGATCAGCATCTTCTTGCGCTGGGAACTGTCGATCGAATCAGCCAGCTCACGCGCCATGTCACTGGCGGAAGACAAGGTTTCAGACGCCTCGACCAGCAACGTCTCGTTATCCACCGTGGGGTCGATAACGTAGATCCTGCCGCTCTTGCGGTTCGGTATCGAGAGCTTCTGCGAGCCGGGACTGAGGTAGAAGTTGATCGCGCGTTCGGTGGCCTCTTTGATGTTCTGAGGTTCGAGCGAAGCGTCGTAGGGGATTGGATCGGTTTCTGGCGGGTTTGGCGTGACTTTGAACATAAAGGACTCGTTGTCTTGAAAGAATTGAAGAGCCGTCACTTTCGCTACCAAACGAAGGGTGGCGGCCACACGTGGGTTGGTAGACCGGTCAAGACAGGAAAAACCCGGCGCCCCCGAAAGGGCCCCACGCATGGCCACCATATAAAAACTGAGCCCCAAAAAAGAGACTGCATAAGGTGTGGCGCCATACGGTTGTCGAGAAACGGGCTACCAAACCCGATCACTGTTTTGCAGTGACCGGGAAACGATACAGCCCGCCTCAAGGCGCGTAAGCCGGCGGATTCTGGCGTACGCGTAGGCAACGGCGCAAGGTGTTGTAGCCGTTATGGCGTAACAGTGCGTGTAACTTAAACGCGTGTGCGCATGGGTGTTTAAGAACCCTTCGGTAAACGGCTGACCCTATTTCACCAGCCGTTTTTCTTTGGAAGGCCTGTAGCCGAAATACGAGCTGTAGCACTTGCTGAAATGACTCGGCGAAACAAACCCGCAAGCCACCAGCACTTCCACCTGTGACAACTCAGTGTGCTGCAACAAACGCCGCGCTTCGGTAATCCGCAGTTCCAGGTAATACCGCTGCGGCGTGGTGCCGAGCTGCTCTTTGAACAAGCGCTCCAACTGTCGCCGAGAGCGACCGGCATACACCGCGAGTTGCTCCAGCTCCAGCGGTTCCTCCAGGTTGGCGTCCATCAGTTTCACCACTTCCCGCAACGGCGCACTGACGCAGATGTTCTCGTCCGGTTTGATTCGTCGATAGCGCGATTCCTCAAAGGCGAGGATGTCTTCGATGCCTTCGACCAAGGCTTTGCCGTGCAGGCTCTTGATCCAGTCCAGCGCCATGTGAAACGCCCCGGACGGGCTCGACGCCGTGAGGCGGTCGCGGTCGATCACGTAGGGTTCGCTGCTGACGTGGGTGGTTTTGGCGATTTCAGTCAGTGCCGGGCGGTGTTCCGGGTGGATCGCGCAGCGATAGCCGTCGAGCAATCCGGCACGGCCGAGGAACCACGAACCGTTCCACAACCCGGCCAGGCTGATACCGCGCTCCGCCGCAGCCTTGAGCAAATGGATGAATTCGTCACTGGCGCGCAACTCGGTGCGATAACCGCCGCACACCACCAGCAGATCCAGTTGATCAAGCGCAGACAGATCAAGCCGTGCATCGGGGCGGATGACCAGCCCCAGATCACTGATAACTTCACCG
Organism: Pseudomonas sp. PB106; assembly: GCF_009764645.1. Classification (GTDB taxonomy): domain Bacteria; phylum Pseudomonadota; class Gammaproteobacteria; order Pseudomonadales; family Pseudomonadaceae; genus Aquipseudomonas. The sequence continues at coordinate 50,204 of NZ_RWIM01000099.1, read as the reverse complement.
TCGCCCAAACCAAACGTGCGCGAGGAAAACAATCCCGGGCGCAGCAAATTAGTGGTGACCACCGTGTCCAGCGCCTGGGTAAACGCTGGCAGTGAAAAGTGTTCCAGTAGCAGAAAACCGGTGCGGGTCAACAGCGGGTCAGCAGCGCTGTGTTCATTCAGATAGCGGAGGTTTTTCCCCTTCATGCCTCCGCTGAATTGGCGTCGTTCGATCAAGTTCGAGTCCATCGGTCTGTTGTTATGCGCCGATAGTTGGCTTGATCCGCGTCAGAGTCAATCACGCCTGCGGTTGATGGCTGGTGACGCAGTGGATTCCACCCCCACCAGCGGCAATCGCATCGATGTTGAGCTGGACGATTTCGCGCTGCGGATACAACTGCGAGAGCAGATCGAACGCCTTTTTGTCTGCCGCTTTGTCGCCGAATTCCGGGGCGATGATCGCACCGTTTATCACGAAGTAATTGATGTAACCGGCGGCGAAGTCCGGGTTGTCCTGGTTGAACTTGCTGTTGCGCGGCTTGAGTGGCGGCGAAATCGTGTGGACCTGCAGTTTGCGACCGTCAGCGTCGGTGGCGTTCTTGAGGATTTCCAGGTGCGCCAAAGTGACCTTGTGATCGTAGGATTCAGGATCGGTGTCGAGGTTGGCGATCACCACGCCGGGCCTGATGAAGCGTGCGTAGAAATCGACGTGGGCATCGGTGATGTCCTTGTTCTTGATCCCCGGCAACCAGATGATTTTGCGCAGGCCGAGGCGTTCTTTCAGTTCCGCTTCGACGTCAGCCTTGCTCCAGTCAGGGTTGCGGTTGGCGTTGATCCAGCTGCTTTCGGTCATGATCCCGGTGCCGTGGCCGTCGACTTCGATGCCGCCGCCCTCGCCCACCAACTCGGTGCGAATGTAAGTGGCTTGCGCGTCGTCGGCGACCCGTGCGGCGATCTTCGAGTCTTTACCGTGCTGCTGTTTGCCACCCCAACCGTTGAAGTTGAAGTCCACCGCGCCGAGACCACCCTTGTCGTCGATGACGAAGTTGGCGCCGATGTCGCGCATCCAGATGTCATCGAGCGCGGCGGTGACGTAGGTGATGTTGCGCGTGCCGCAGAATGCTTCGGCAATACTGCGTTCGTTCTTGCGGCAGAACACCGTGACCGGCTCATAACGGGCGATGGCACGGGCGATACGGCCGAGGGCTTCCTGGACGTCTTCGGTGAAGTCTTCCCAGATCGCGTCTTGCGCGCCGAAGGCGATGTAGGCGCGCTCATGTTTGTCGCCTTCGTCGGGCATGAACCAGCGTCCGTGCGCGGCGGCGAGCACGTTGCCCGGCGACAGGCCGAGGCCCATGAATGCAGCGCCAACACTCGCGGCAACCGTTACTTGTTTGATGAACTCACGACGAGTCGACATGCTGTGTATTCCTGTAAAAACGAGGGCCGACGCGAATGCCGACCGTGAATCATTTGCCAGTGGCGGTCTTGAATTTGGTCCAGGTCCGCATGCGTGCGCGCATGTCGGCCTGGGGAATATCCTTGCCCGCAATCAATCGAGCATAGGTCGCCTCGTCGAGGTAGATATCCGGGTTGTCGCGCATGCTTGCATCGACGTTCGCCCGCGCCTTGGCATTGGAAGTCGGGTAGCCGGTGAAATTGCTGATCGCCGCCATGTTCGCCGGGCGCATGACGAAGTTGATGAATGCATAGGCGTATTCCGGGTGTTTGGCGTCGACGGGAATGGCCATGGTGTCCATCCACACCGTGGTGCCTTCGCGGGGCACCCGATACTGAAACTTCGTGTGCTTACCGGCACTGTCCGAGGTGCGCTGGGCCTGGGTCATGTCGCCGCTGTAACCCAACGACAGGCACAGGTTGCCGTTGACCAGATCAGTCACCGGTTGCGACTGGAACTTGCGGATGTACGGACGCAGTTTCATCAGCAATTCACTGGCGGCGGCGAGATCCTCGGCTTTGCCGCTGCGCGGATCGCGACCGAGGTAATTGAGTACCACCGCCAAGGCCTCATCCGGCGAGTCGATCATCGAGATGCCGCAATCGGCAAACTTCGCCGCCAGCTCCGGTTTGAACAGCATGTCGAGGCTGTTGACCGGTGCATCGGCCATGCGTTGTTTGATCTGCTCTTCGTTGTAGGTCAGGCCGATGGTGCCCCAGGTATAAGGCACCGTGGCTTTGCTGGAGTGCTCGTAATGGCCGCGCAGCTTCTGCAAACCGGGTTCGATGTCGGCCAGTTCGGTCAACTGCGATTGATCCAGCGGCATCAGGCTGCCGGCGCGCATCAAGCGCTCGGCGACGGTGTCACCGGGGAAAATCAGGTCGTAACCGCTGCCGCCGGAAAGCATTTTGGCTTCAAGGGTTTCGCTGCCGTCCATGACGTCGTAGATCACCTTGATTCCGGTTTCGGCGGTGAAGCGGCTCAGCGTGTCTTCGGCAAAATAGTCGGCCCAATTGTACAGTCGCAGGGTTTTGTCTTCGGCGTGCAGTGACGGTATCAAGCAGATCAGCGCCAGGCCGATCGCGCCGCGCAAGCGTTTGTGATGGGTAGCCATGTCAAACCCCTTGGGTGTTCCAGCGTGCATGAAGGTGGCGACCGTCCTGACTCAACAGCGGGCCGTACATGTCCGGACGACGATCGCGATAGATGCCCCAGCTCAAACGCTCTTCGCGCATGGCCGTCAGATCGAGGCTGTGCAGCAAAACACCGCTGCTGTCGCGGTCAGCGGTGGCGAGCAATTGGCCCTTGTGATCGCTGATGAACGACGAGCCGTAGAAGCTCATTTGCAGACTCGAATCGGTGGTCGCGGTTTCTCGACCGACGCGGTTCGACGCCACCACGGGCAGCAGATTGGCCGCTGCGTGACCGCGCATGGTCATCTGCCAGTGATCGCGAGAATCCAGCGCCGCGCAGCCCGGCTCCGAGCCGATGGCGGTTGGATACAGCAGCACTTCGGCGCCCATCAAGGCCAGGCAGCGCGCGGTTTCCGGGAACCACTGATCCCAGCAGATACCCACGCCGAGACGGCCGAACGCGGTGTCCCAGACTTTGAAACCGGTGTCGCCGGGGCTGAAATATTCCTTCTCCTGATAGCCGATGGCGTTGGGGATGTGCGTCTTGCGGTACACGCCCAACAGACGCCCGTCGGCATCGGCCACGCTCAGCGAATTGAAGTACGCGTTGCCGGCCTTTTCGAACCAGCTCAGTGGCAACACCACGCCCAGTTCACGGGCCAGCGCGGCGAAGCGCGCGAGCACACGGCTGTCGCGATATTCCTCGGCCAACGCCATGTGTTTGTGGCTTTGCTCGATGCAGAAGTACGGCGTGGCGAACAGCTCCTGCAACAGGATCACTTGCGCGCCCTGCTGCGCCGCTTCGCGCACGAGCTGCTCGGCGCGATCAAGGTTGCCCGGCAGATCCCAGGTGCACGGCATCTGCGTAGCGGCGATGGTCAAAATCGTCATGGCTTCAACCTCTCACCGGCCAGGCAGGCTGCTGTTGCGTGATGCAATGCACCCCTCCGCCGCCGTGCGCCAGATGATTGATGCGCACCGGCACCACTTCGCGGTCGGGGAAGGTCTGCTCCAGGACTTTGGCGGCGACGTTGTCAGCCTCGATGCCATACGCTGGCATGATGATCGCGCCGTTGGCGATGTAGAAATTGGTGTACGAGGCGCAGAACACTTCGGCTTCGGTGTCGACGGCGTCGGTGGCTTCGAACAGTTCGATCAGCTCGAATTTGCGCCCGCTGGCGTCGGTGGCCAGTTCCAGTGCGCGGCGATTTTCGCGCGCCACTTCGGCGTACACCGACGAATGATCGTGGGTGGCGTCCACTAGCAACACGCCGGGACGGGCGAAGGCACAGACGCCATCGACGTGGCCGTCAGTCATGTCACCGGTGACGTAATCCGGATCGCCCGGCAGCCAGATGGTTTTCTTCACGCCGAGCAAACGACTGAAGATTTCTTCCATCTCGGCTTTGCCGATGCCGGGGTTGCGATTGGGGTTGAGCAGCACCGATTCGGTAGTGATCAGCGTGCCTTCGCCGTCAACGTGAATCGCCCCGCCCTCGTTGCTCAGCGGCGTGCCGAAGCATTCCAGGCCGAGGTGATTGAGCGCACGGCGCGCCAGGCTTTCATCCAGATCATGGGCCGACTTGCCGCCCCAGGCGTTGAAGCGCCAGCTCACACCGGCCAAACCCTTTTGCGGATGGCAGACAAAGGTCGGGCCGGAGTCGCGGCACCAACTGTCATTCACGGCCAGGGCAATCAGCTCGATGTTCGGCCCGCACAGGGCTTTGGCGCTGGCGATGGCCGATGGGTCGACCACCAGTTTCACCGGTTCGAAACGGGCGATGGCGTTGGCGACTCGAGCGAAATCTTCCTGTACCTGCGCCAAGGTCACGCGCCATCCCGACTCCCACAAGGTTTTGTTGTGCGGCCAGACCATCCACGTCGCGGCATGGGTCACCCACTCTGCCGGCATCATCCAGGCGCTGTTTTTATTGTCGGTGTGCTGCATGATAAGCCTCGTCAGTTAAGCCGTTGTGTTCAATGCGCTTATGCTACGAGCCCTGAAAACGGCAGACAAACGATGGATTTTGCGGATAACTGATTAGAGGAGCTTATCGATATGCTTAAACACTGGCCGCCGCTCAGCTCACTGCGCGGCTTTGAAGCCGCCGCCCGCCTCGGCAGTTTTCACAAGGCGGCGCAAGAGTTGAGCCTCACGCAATCGGCGATCAGTCAGCAGATCCGCAGCCTTGAAGCGTATCTGGAGCAACCGCTGTTTTTCCGCAGTGGGCGCAGCGTGACCCTCACCGATGCCGGCCACGATTTGCTCAGCACCACGCAAGCAATGCTGCAGCAACTGGCCGTGGGGATTCGGCGTTTAGGCCAGTATCAGAAGCCCAATCAACTGGTGCTCAACACCACACCGGCGTTCGCCCGCCACTGGTTGCTGCCGCGACTGGCGGACTTTCGCGCGCAACATCCGGACGTTGATCTGTGGATCTACAGCACCGATGAAGTGCCGGACATGGCCACGCAAACCATCGACATCGCCGTGCGTGACGACATCAGTTCCCAGGCCGAATGCAGCTTCAAAGTGCTGCATGCCGATCGTCTGTATCCCGCGTGCCACCCGAGGGTTTCAGCCTTGCCGGCAGCACAGCGCACCACCTTGCATGGTGAGCGGGAAATGGATTGGAGCCATTGGGCAGTCGAAGCCGGAATCGACGTCGGTCAGCAGGATCAGGGCCTGAATTTCTCTGATCCCGGCCTGCTGCTCGACGCTGCGTGTTCCGGGCTTGGCATTGCGCTGGTCAGTCAATTGCTCAGCCGTCAGGCGCGGGCTGACGGCGTGTTGCAAGCGCTGGTGGAGGACACCATCCGCGGGCCGAACTGGGCGTTGCTGACCCATCGCGACAGTGAGCATGATCCGCTGGCGAAAAGCTTTACCGCTTGGTTGTCAGCCAATCTGAGTCCTGATCAAACCACCGAGAACACGCCAGCGCCCAATCTTCCCTCCAGTCGACCGTGAAGCACGTAGTGCTGGTAACCACTTGAGAATTCACCGGTGGACACTGCGCGCCTCACATCCTCGTTCAATCGGAAATACTGGGCCTCGTCGAAGTTTTCAGCACTGACTTCGCCCGTACGCCCCAGTAACTCGCTGTCCACGGCAAATCCCATGCTGCTGAGATTCTCGAAGTCAATGATGCGATTGACTGCATGTCGCTCCAGCACCCCTTGGTTGGGGAACATCGAGTAGATATGCATGCCCTTCTTGGCGCAGCGGCTGCACATGTCGACGCAGTTTTTCTGCGTGTTTTTACGCTGCATCAGTTCCGCAACCGGCATATCGAGGTACTTGCCGACCTGATATTCGCTCTGATTGAAGATCGTGCAGCACAAGATCGTGTTGCCGTTACAGTCGATCACCAGCCAGTCATCTTTGAGCAGGCAATCTTGCTGAGGGTACTGCTGGGCGACATTGACAATATCGTCATAGGGCGGCAGAGCCAGTCTTTTCAAGGTTTCATAATCGGTATCGGTGACTGAAGGGTCGCGCTCGATAATCGCCAGGGTTTTCTCCAGCGGCATCATCACCGAATAACCGGTGGTGAACTTGAAGCCGAGGCGCTCGCTGAACTCACGCATCAGCGCTTCCTCTTCGATGTTATCGAGGTAGCGGTGATAGTAGACGTCGACACGGGTATTCAAACCCAGTCGCTGCTTGATCTCGTGCAGCGCAATCATGTTCTGTTTTACAACTTCGATATCACCGCCTACATGGCCCTTTTTGTAGGTTTCCTGATAGAAGCCTGACAGCGAAATACGGAAATAACCCGGCTCGGCCAACAAGGCCTTTTCCATATTCTTGGCAAGATTGAGGTTGGTACTGATACCGCTGCCCATACCGGCGGCGTTGATGATCTCGATGAATTCGCCAATTTTCGGGTGAACCAAAGGCTCAGTCCAGTTGTACAGATAGATCGTCTTGACCCCTTCTGTGCGGGCCTTTTCGACGATCTGTTTGAACATGTCGATCTGCATGGCTTTTTTGAAGTTGAGATTTTCCGAGTTGCCCATTGGGCAAGAGGGGCAGCTCAGGTTACAGGCGCCGACAATATCGATGTACATATTCATTGCAAGGGAAGCTCCTGGGTTCGAAAGTCATGCATCTCATCACTGCACGCTTTCAAGTCGCCGCTCGAGTTGGTTTTTTGACGGCATTACCGCGCTGGGAAGCAATAAGCGCACCACCTTTCTAATGCGACATCAACTCCACTACCCAATCAATAAACACTCGCAACTTCAGACTGACGTGCCGATTCGGTGGATACGCGACGTAGAGCGGCATCGACTCCAGTTGCCAGCCTTCGAACAGCGGCACCAGCTCGCCGACTGCTTCGTGGGCGGCGGACATGTATTTGGGCAGCCACAGCACGCCCATACCGGCCAGACCCGCCGCCAAATAGGCGTTACCGTCGTCAACCGCCAGCACGTGACGACCTTTTATCTGCAGATTTTCCGTGGCGTTGTGCAAGGTGTAAGGCAGCGGTTTGCCGGTGCGCGCCCAAAGGAACCCGACCACTCGATGATGAGAATCTTCGAGTTCTCGTGGATGCACAGGTATTCCGGCGCGAGCCAGATACGCCGGTGCGGCAAACACGCCCAACGGCAGATCAGCGACCTTGCGCGCCATCAACGATTGATCGAGTAATTCACCGCCACGCACTACGCAATCGACGTTCTCATCAATGATGTCGACGATGCGATCGCTGACGCCCATGTCGATCTGGATGTGCGGATAGCGCGCGTGAAAGTCGGGCAATGCGGGAATCAGGATCAGCCGCGCCAACGGGCTCGGCACGTCGACCCGCAATCGGCCAGCGGGCACCGCCGCCGCACCGGGCAGGCTGGTTTCGGCTTCGTCTAGGTCTGCCAGCAACTTGATCACGCGCTCGTAGTAAGCGGCACCGTCAGCCGTGACGTTGACCTTGCGCGTGGTGCGGTTGAGCAACTTCACGCGCAAGCGCGCTTCCAGTTGCTGCACCAACTGGGTCACGGTGGTTTTGCTCATGTGCAGGGTTTCCGCCGCTTTGGTGAAGCTTCCCGCCTCGACCACCCGCGCGAAGGCCTGCATTGCATCGAATCGGTCCAATGTTCGCGCCTCGATTGTTTGGGATTCACAAACAGTGAGCGCCAAGCTTGCGCGTTTATCACTCGCCTGCAAATACCTACAGTGACTCCATCAACTCAACTGAAGGAGACACTCCCATGACTCAGCGCGATGTTGTTTTTCCACCCGCCCGCCGCACCTTGTACGAGCGCCATCGTTACTCGCCGGCCATCCGCTCCAACGGTTTTCTGTTTGTCTCCGGGCAAGTCGGCAGCACCGAGGACGGCACGCCCGAGCCGGACCTGAAAAATCAGGTGCGTCAGGCCTTCACCAACCTCAATGCAATCCTTGAGGAAGCCGGAGGCAGCTTCGACGACGTGGTCGATGTCACCGTGTTCATCGTTGACCCACAGTCGAAATTCGAAACGATCTGGGATGTCGTGCTGACGGAATTCTGGGGCGATGCACCGCACCCGACCGTGACCGCTGTTGGCGTGACGTGGCTGTATGGGTTTGATTTCGAGATCAAGGTGATTGCCAGGTTGCCCGACGCGGCCTGACAGAGCGATTCGGCCATTCATACCACCCTGTTGCGCCCGTTTTGTTTGGCGGCATAGAGCCGCTCGTCCGCGAGTTTCAAGACGCTTGCCGCTGTCGCAGCGTCCGCATCGCGACACGCCACACCGATGGACATCGTCAACCTTCCCACCTGCGGCACCTCGGTTTCCTCGAGGTGCGCGCGGATTCTCTGTGCGATCAATCGCGCGGTCTCCAGAGAGGCGTCAGGAAGAATCAGCGCGAACTCTTCGCCACCGGAACGGCACGCAAGATCGCCCGAACGCGAGTTCTGTTTGAGGATGTCGGCAACGCTTTTCAGGGCAACGTCGCCAGCGTCATGTCCAAAGGTGTCGTTGACGCGTTTGAAATGATCGATGTCCAGCGCCAGCACCGCATACCCCTGCCCGGCCTGATCCAGCAACTCCAGAGATGCAGCCATGGCGCGCCGATTGGCCAGGCCTGTGAGGGGATCACTTTGCGCTTCATGGCTAAGCTGGCCAAGTTTCTGTTGCAGCAACTGCACACCAGCCAGCATCGCCTGGCGGATCGCGGCGGCGTCGCGGTACCAGGCATGCACCCGATCCAACCGCTGCGTGGTGTCAGGGGCTGACAGCTGGTCGGCTACCGCCGACAACTGCCGCAGCGGCCGAGCAATCAGCGTCGCTACAACGAGGATCAGCGCGAGGCCGAACAGGCCCGCTGGCACCATCCCGACGACCATGTCGCGCATCAGTTGCCCCAACGGGGCAAGGCTGCGCTCGCGAGGTCGCTGCACCACCACCGCCCAATTGGCATCCGGCACCCGGGCGTAACCGGCGAGCATCGGCACGCCTTTGTAGTTGTCACCCTGCAAGGTTCCGCTCTCACCGCGCAAAGCGGCGTCTACCGTAAGGCTCCAGCCCAGGACTTCGCCGATCCGCTTCGCGTCCGGGTGATACAACAGCCGCCGGTTGCCATCGGCCACGAACGCGAACGTGCCATCGTGGTGAAAGTGGCGACTGATAATGGTGTGAAAAGCGCTTTGCTCAAGCAAATAGACAGAGCCGCCGACGATCCCGAGAAATGTGCCTGAGGAGCTGAATACCGGTTGCGAAACGAACACCACCAGGTTCCCTGCCGAGGACACATACACCTCACTGACCAGGGGCCGGCGCTCCTTGAGCGCTTGCTGAATACCCTGCGATTGCAGTGTGGCACCGACAATCTGCAGGCTTTGCGGATACGCCTGAAGGACTTGACCGCTGGCATCCAGAATCGCCACCGAGTTGAAGTCGGTATCCTGCGCCTGCAGGCGCGTGGCTTCCCTGCGCAACGCCTCAGGCTCCCCCCAATGTTCGGCCAGCACGGTCGCGCTGTAACTCAAATGATTGTGCGCCGCCCCCAGAAACTCGGCGATGCTGGACGCGACTTTCGCCGCGTAGGCAGCGTTAGCCTCCAGCGCCGAGTGAATCAGGGCCTCGCGCTGCACGCGATAGGCGACATAAAGGCTGTTGCACAGGGTCGCCACGACCGATAACAGTACAAACAGTAGTATCAGTCCGCGCAGGTCGATCGGCATCGGCCGGGAACGCTTCATCCCGTCACCCGTAGCGCGGATTTCCACTTCCGGACAATTAATGATCTGAGTAACGCTTGATCCATGAACGAAACTTCTGGTGATGGGCGGGACACAGTGAGTGGGTGCTGCCACGTTGAGAGTGTCATGGAGAATAGGCAGAGACCTTGCCTTTGTCACAGCACGGAATACCGCAGTAACAGTTTCTTTGCGCTCGTCAAAAGCTGCATCCCCCATAATCGCGCCGCCCTCTTCTCGATGGCGCTGGCCTTTGCGCGTGTGAATACGTATAACCTCGCCGATTCGTCTACCCTGAGTTTGCGCCTCACCCCGTCATTTCAGCTCTATCGACGCCCCTGAAACGGAGATTTCCATGTTCAAACGAACCCTGGCACTGACCGCCGGCCTGGCCCTGTCTTTTTCTGCACTGGCTGCACAAGCCGCCGACGTACTGCGCGTCAGCGCGATTCCCGATGAAGCCCCGACCGAACTGCTGCGCAAGTTCGAACCGCTGGGTGCTTATCTGGAGCAGCAACTAGGCATGAAAGTGCAGTTCGTCCCGGTGGCCGATTATCCGGCGGTGGTAGAAGCACTGGCGACCGATCGCCTCGACATGGCTTGGCTCGGTGGCTTCACCTTCGTGCAGGCGCGTTTGAAAACCGACGCCACCACCCCAGTGATCCCGCTGGTACAGCGTGAGCAGGATGCGCAGTTCACCAGCAAATTCATCACCGCTGACCCGAACGTGCATAGCCTCGCCGACCTCAAAGGCAAGACCTTCGCCTTCGGTTCCGTCTCGTCGACGTCGGGCAGTTTGATGCCGCGCTATTTCATGCTGAAGAACGACAACATCAAGCCTGAAGCCTATTTCAGCCGTGTCGCCTATTCCGGCGCCCACGACGCCACCGTCGCTTGGGTGCAGGCCGGCAAAGTTGACGCCGGTGTGCTCAACGCCAGCGTCTGGCAGAAACTGGTCGACGCCGGCAAGGTCGACACAAACAAGGTCAAAGTCTTCGCCACCACCCCGACCTATTTCGATTACAACTGGACCGTGCGCGGCACCCTTGATCCGGCGCTCGCGGCGAAGATCAAAAAAGCCTTCCTCGCTCTCGACCCGGCCAACCCTGAGCAGAAGAAGATTCTCGATCTGCAGGCCGCCAGCCGGTTCATCGACACCAAGCCTGAAAATTACAAGGGCATCGAGGAAGCCGCCCGCGCCGCCGAACTGCTGAAATGACCCTGAGCCTCAACCAGGGCGGCTTGCGCCACGCCAATGGAGTCGACGCCCTGCGCGGTGTCGACTTGCAGATCGGCGCTGGCGAACAGGTCGCGATCATTGGCCCGTCCGGGGCCGGCAAATCGAGTCTGCTCAACCTGCTGGCCACCGCGTTGCGGCCCAGCAGCGGTGAAATTGAAGTGCTCGGTGAACGCGCCTGGCACTTGTCCGCCCGCCAACGCCAACGCCTGCGTGCGCGTATCGGCCTGGTGCATCAGGCACCGCCCATTCCACCGCGCCAGCGCGTGGTCACGGCGGTGCTGGCCGGCATGCTCGGCCAGTGGAGTCTGGGTAAAAGTCTGTTGAACCTGCTGCATCCGCTGGATGTCGCTGGTGCCCGTGCGGCGTTGGCGCGACTGGATCTGGGCGACAAACTGTTCGCCCATTGCCAGCAACTGTCCGGCGGCCAACTGCAACGTGTCGGCATCGCCCGCGTGCTGTATCAGGCGCCGGAGATTCTCTTGGCCGATGAGCCCGTGTCGGCGATGGACCCGGTCATGGCCGGGCACACGTTGTCGATCCTCTCCAGACATGCCCGTGAGCACAACGTCACCCTGGTGGCGAGCCTGCACGCGGTGGATCTGGCGTTGTCGCACTTTCCCCGAGTCATCGGTTTGCGTGACGGGCAGATTCTCTTCGACAGCCCGTCCGGGCAAGTCAGCCCCGAGATGCTCGACGCGCTGTACGCCAACGAAAAACTGCAATCGCCGACCGCTGCGGTAGCGCCCCTGACTGTGCAGATTCCACGATGCTGAAGGCCGATTCACGGGATCCGGCGGCGTGGCCTCGCCTGGTTCTGACGCTGCTGGCCATTGCCTTGCTGTGGCCGGGCATTCAGCTCAGTGAACTGAATCTGGGCGTGCTGTTGCCGGGTAGTCAGAACGAAATGGGCCGCTTTGTTGCGCAGTTCTGGCCGCCAGCGCATGACGAAGCGTTTCTGCAAATACTGCTCAAAGCCACCCTGCAAACCCTGGCGATTGCCACGGCGGGGATGGCTTTGGCGTTGTTGTTGGCCGTGCCGGCCAGCCTGATCGCCAGCCGCGCCCTGTCGCTGTCCGCCGCCTCGCGCGGCGGCGTGCCCAGCCGTTTCGGGCGTCTGCTGCGCTGGCCGGTTCGCGGTGTGTTGATTTTCCTGCGCAGCGTGCCGGAAATCGTCTGGGCGCTGCTGTTTGTACGAGCGGTCGGCCTCGGCCCGGCGGCGGGTGTGCTGGCCATTGCCATCACTTACAGCGGCATGCTCGGCAAGGTCTACGCAGAGATCTTCGAATCCACCAATCAACGCCCGACGCACGCGCTGTTGCAGGCCGGCAGTGGTCGGCTGGCGGCATTTGCCTACGGCACGCTGCCCAATGTCGGCGCGGAACTGCTTTCCTACACGGTGTATCGCTGGGAATGTGCGATCCGTGCTTCAGTGGTGATGGGGTTTGTCGGTGCCGGGGGCTTGGGGCAGCAAATCGATTTGTCGATCCGTATGTTTGCGGGCGGTGAAGTCGCCAGCATGTTGCTGACGTTTCTGCTGCTGGTGCTCGGCGCCGATCAACTCAGCCGTTTGCTGCGCTGGAGGCTGACATGAATCGCCTGATCAACCTGCTGCTGATCGGCGCCATCGCGGTCGCCGTCGTCGCCTCGTTCACGTATCTGGGCCTGGACCTGGAAGAACTGGGCAGCACCAACAGCCTCAAGCAGATGGGCGCGTACATACAGCGCTTTCTCAGCCCGGACTTGAGCGCTGACTACCTCAAAGCCATCGTCCACGGCTCGATGGAAACCCTGGCGATGTCGGCCCTCGGCACCTTGCTCGCGGCCATGGCCGGCATCCTGATCGCCTTGCCGGCCGCCGGACGTTTCGGCTGGCCGCTGCAAAGCGTTTCGCGGTTGCTGCTGAACGCCTTGCGGGCCATTCCGGAACTGGTCTGGGCGGCATTGATGGTGCTCGCCGCCGGCCTTGGCCCCAACGCGGGCACACTCGCCCTCGCCTTGCACACCACCGGCGTGCTCGGTCGACTGTTCGCCGAAGCGCTGGAAAACACTCCGCCGCAACCGGCGGAAGCCATTCGTTTGCAGGGCGGCAATCCGCTCCTGGCCTTCTGCTACGGCACCTTGCCGAACCTCGCGCCGCAGTTGCTCGCGTACATCCTGTACCGCTGGGAAAACAACATCCGCATGGCCAGTGTGCTGGGGTTTGTCGGTGCCGGCGGGCTCGGGCAGATGCTCTATGTCAGCCTCAGCCTGTTTCAGGAGGCGCAGGCCAGCACGGTGATCCTGGCGATGCTGGTGTTGGTGTTCATGGTCGACTGGTTGAGTGCTTGGAGCCGGCAGCGTTGGGTCAAGGCGTAGGCGTCAGTGGATATCTGGCAAAAGCTGATTATGCTCAAGGAAACCTCGCAGAGCGGCGAGGCAGTCAGACTGTGCAAGCTTCACGCGGAAACGATGACGGCATCTGCCACAAGGCCAGAGTGCGGTAAGCAGTAATGGGGGACTCCGGCCTACAACAATAAGCACGACGGAGAACACCCATGGCCACAATCGACACAGCTTCGACCGGCAGTCCACCGCGCAGCGGCGGCATCACCAAGGAGGAGCGCAAGGTCATCTTCGCCTCCTCGCTCGGCACGGTTTTCGAGTGGTACGACTTTTACCTGTACGGCTCACTGGCGGCGATCATCGCCAAACACTTCTTTGCCGGCGTCAACGAAACCACCGCGTTCATCTTTGCCTTGCTGGCATTTGCCGCCGGTTTCGCGGTGCGGCCATTCGGCGCGATTGTGTTTGGCCGCCTCGGTGACATGATCGGGCGCAAGCACACCTTTCTTATCACTATCGTCATCATGGGCGTCTCGACAGCCATCGTCGGTTTGTTGCCGGGATACGCGACCATCGGCGTCGCGGCACCGGTGATTCTGATCACGCTGCGCCTGTTGCAAGGGCTGGCGCTGGGCGGTGAGTACGGCGGCGCGGCAACCTACGTCGCCGAACATGCGCCCCGCAACAGACGCGGTTTCTTCACCTCGTGGATTCAAACCACGGCGACCCTCGGCCTGTTCCTCTCGCTGCTGGTGATCCTCGCCTGCCGTACTGCGCTGGGCACTGAAGCGTTCGAAGCCTGGGGCTGGCGGATTCCGTTTCTGCTGTCGATCCTGCTGCTGATCGTGTCGGTGTACATCCGCCTGCAACTGAGCGAGTCGCCGGTGTTCCAGAAAATGAAGGACGAAGGCAAGGCGTCGAAGGCGCCGTTGACCGAATCCTTCGCCCGCTGGGACAACCTCAAAGTGGTGATCATGTCGTTGCTTGGCGGTACAGCCGGGCAAGCGGTGGTCTGGTACACCGGGCAGTTCTATGCGCTGTTTTTCCTGTTGCAGACGCTGAAGATCGACCCGCAAACCGCCAACCTGTTGATCGCCGGTTCGCTGCTGATCGGCACACCGTTCTTCGTGATTTTCGGCAGCCTGTCTGATCGGATCGGGCGCAAGCCGATCATCATGGTCGGCTGCATTCTGGCGGCGCTGACCTACTTCCCGATCTTTCATGCGCTGACCCAGTACGGCAACCCTGACGTGTTCATCGCTCAGGAGAAAAACCCGGTCAAAGTGATCGCCAACCCCGACCAATGCTCGTTCCAGTTCGATCCGGTGGGCAAGGCCAAATTCACCAGTTCCTGTGACCTGGCGAAAACCTTGCTGGCAAAACGGGCGATCCCTTATGAAAACGTGATCGCCGAACCGGGCACCGTCGCGCAAGTGCGCATTGGCGACAAAGTCGTCGAGAGTTTTGAAGGCAGTGCGTTGCCGGCAGCCGACTTCAAGACGCGCAACGACGCCTTTACCGCCACCCTGGGCAGCGCGCTCAAGGAGGCCGGTTATCCGGAGAAAGCCGACCCGGCGAAAACCAACTACCCGATGGTGTTGCTCCTGCTGACCATCCTGGTGATTTACGTGACCATGGTGTACGGGCCCATTGCCGCGTGGCTGGTCGAACTGTTCCCGACGCGTATCCGCTATACCTCGATGTCGCTGCCGTATCACATTGGCAACGGCTGGTTTGGCGGGTTCCTGCCGACGGTGGCATTTGCCATGGTCGCGGCTACCGGAGATATCTATTACGGGCTGTGGTACCCGATCGTCATCGCGGTAATGACGGCGATACTCGGCACGTTCTTCCTGCCGGAAACCAAGGATCGCGACATTCTTAAAGACTGAAAATCCGTGGCAGCCAGTCTGCTGGCGATGGCGGTGGTGGCATCGCAAAAATATCGAACGCCTGACGTGGCGTTGCCTCCAATGTTTACAACCCTGGAGATCAACGCCATGAACCGCAACGACGATAAAACCCCGAATGCCCCACCCACCGACGCGTCCGGCAAGCCAGTGAACGTCGTCGAGCGCGATCTGGAAGACCGCGACGATGACACCAAAGGCGTGGACGAAGTCATCACGCCCTCTTCCACCCGCGTTAAAGAGCAGGATGCCGAAGAGTTGCAGCGCAAGGTCGATGAGATCGAGCGCAAGGTCGCGGATGGCAACTGATCGGATCTTCGAGTGGATTTCCTCTCTCAGACGATCCGATGCCTGAAAGACTGCTAACCCGACAACAGTGCCGCCAGTGTCAACGCGTTACCAAGCGCCGCGCCACTGGCGGTGTTGTCGAAAATGCACCAGGTCGACGTTCCTTGCCTATCGGCGGCCTGCAATGCGCTGGCGAGATGCTGCAAATAAGTGTCCTCGTAGGCACTGTGGTAAATGCGCGGTGACCCGTGCAGCCGCCAATATCGGGTTTTCTGCCATCCCATCGGCGCTGCGTCACTGCTGATACGCGTCGGGTCTACGGCTACCTGAGCGACTCGATCAGCCAACAGCAATGATTCAGCGTTCACCCACGACTCATGACGAGGCTCCAGCACTACTGCGCCATCGAAACGCTGACGCAGTGCGCTGAAAAAAGTCTCTGCCTGCACCGCCTCAAATATCAGCGACGGCGGCAATTGCAGCAGCAAACAGCCCAACCGGTTACCCAAACCGCTGCATTGCGCCAGGAACTCATCGAGCGCCGCCTCGCAGTCGACTAAACGACGTTCATGGCTGATCTGCTTGGGCATCTTCACCGAAAAACGAAATTCGTCCGGCACCGAATCCGCCCAACGTTCATAGGTCGAGCGGCGATGCGGGCGGTAGAACGAACTGTTGATTTCCACACAATTGAGCCGCGCCGCATATCGCTGCAGGTGCGTGCCCTCCGCCGGAAATGCCGGCCAGTGTTCACGCCCAAGACTCCAGCCGGCACACCCAACGAAAATCAAACATCACCTCCGAAGCTCCACTCCCCTGTTGGAGCTGCCGCAGCCCGCGATCTTTTGATCTTATAAACAACGTCAAAAGATCGCAGCCTGCGGCAGCTCCTACAGGAGGACGTTATTTTTTGCCGGGGAGAACTGAGCTGAGGACTTGCTTGGCGGTTTGCACCAGAATGCCCGCCTCGTCCGGATCGCCCTTGAGCAACGTCGTGGCAAATTTCTTCGCCTGCTCAAGTTTGATGTGCGGCGGTAGCGGCGCTACGTTCGGGTCGGTCTTGAACTCGATCAGCACCGGCACTTCGCTCGCCAGGGCCTGTTCCCAAGCGGCGGCGACGTCCTCTTCGCGATCAACGAAAATCCCTTTCAGGCCAATGGAAATCGCAAACAAGTGATACGGCACATCCGGGATGCTCTGCGAAGCCTCGAACTTCGGATCGCCCTCCATCACCCGCTGCTCCCACGTCACCTGGTTGAGATCCTCGTTGTTGAACACCGCACAGATCCATTTCGGGCTCTGCCATTGCCGCCAGTATTTGGCGACGGTGATCAGCTCGGCCATGTTGTTCATCTGCATCGCCCCGTCACCGACCAGCGCAATCACCGCGCGTTCGGGATAGGCAAATTTCGCCGCAATCGCATACGGCACCGCAGCGCCCATGGACGCCAGTCCACCGGACAGCGAGCACTTCATGCCGCGACGGATCTTCAGGTCGCGGGCATACCAGTTGGCACAGGAGCCGGAGTCGCTGGTGATGATCGCCTCATCCGGGACCCGCGGTGACAGCTCGTACACCACCCGTTGCGGATTGACCGGATCTGCTTTGGCCATCGCGCGTTTTTCCAGGGTTTTTTCCCAGCTGCCGCGCCAGCCCTCGACCTTCTTGCGCCACTTGCCCGAGGTTTTCTGTTCGAGCAACGGCAGCAACGCCGCAAGGGTTTCGGCCGAGTCACCGACCAGATTGACTTCCATCGGATAGCGCAGGCTGAGCATGTCCGGCTGCAAATCGATCTGCACGCCGCGCGCCTGACCTTCTTTTGGCAGGAATTCGGAGTATGGAAAACCCGAACCAATCATCAGCAAGGTGTCGCATTCGCTCATCAGTTTGTAGCTGGGCTCGGTGCCCAGCAGGCCGATGCTGCCGGTGACCCACGGCAGATCATCCGGCACGACGGCTTTGCCGAGCAGCGCTTTGGCGACACCAGCACCGAGTTTTTCAGCGATGGCGATGACCTCGTCGGTCGCCTCCAAGGCACCGGCGCCGACCAGGATCGCAACCTTCTCGCCGGCGTTCAGAACATCCGCCGCACGCTGCAGATCCGCTTCGTAGGGCAGCACTTTCGGTTTGCTGTAGCCGACACCGGAATGCGCGGTGCCGTGGGCACGGGCCGGCGCCTGATATTCGAGATCTTGCAGATCATTGGGCAGAATCAGCGCGGTCACGCGGCGTTCGCCCACGGCCGTGCGCACCGCCCGATCAAGCAGATGCCGCACCTGCGAAGGCGCCGAAGCCTGTTGCACGAATGCGCCGGCGACGTCCTTGAACATCGACACCAGATCAAGCTCTTGCTGGTAGTGGCTGCCCAACGCGGTGCGCGCCTGCTGGCCGACGATGGCCAGTACCGGCATGTGGTCCATTCGTGCGTCATACAACCCGGTAATCAGGTGAGACGCGCCGGGCCCGGACGTGGCGATGCACACGCCCAACTCGCCAGTGAATTTGGCGTGGGCAGAGGCCATGAACGCGGCCATTTCCTCGTGCCGCGCCTGAACGAATTCGATCTTGCCTTTGGCTCGAGCGAGCGCCCCGAATACGCCGTTGATGCCGTCGCCCGGATAACCAAAAATCCGCGTGACGCCCCATTGGCTGAGCCGCTCAACCAGAAAATCTCCTACTGTCGTTGTCATCTCGATCCTCGTCTTTTCGCTGGTGTAACGGTCTGGACAGCCTGGCTAACGACGAAGTTTCGATTGATTTGCCCCACCCGCAGCGAATCGCCTTCTATCAGATGGTTGATGAGTTTTTCTGAGGCGGATGCCGGCCTTTGTTGTCCACCGTGGCAAGACTGGAATGCGATCCCCTGCGGGTGCGAGCTTGCTCGCGAAGCCGTCAGCTCAGTCACGACACATCCGGACAAGGAGAACAACATGCCCCTCCCCGTACAAACCTTGCAGCTTGAGCGTAACAATTGGGTGCCGAATAACCCGCAGTTGCCGGTACTGATTTATCCGCAGGCGATTGCCATCGAGGGCAGTGATCCTGCGGCCCTGTTCGAGCAGACCTTCAGCGCCAACGGCTGGCCGCCGCAGTGGCGCTACCACGTCTACGACTTTCATCACTTCCACACCCAGGGCCATGAAGTGCTTGGGGTCGCGTGCGGGAATGCACGGCTGGTGCTCGGCGGGCCCGATGGGCATGTGCTGGACGTCAGCGCTGGCGATGTGTTGCTGCTGCCCGTTGGCACCGGCCATTGCAGCCTCGGTTCCAGTGATGACTTTCTCGTGGTGGGCGCCTATCCGCCAGGCCAGCACGGCGATATTTGCAGTGAAGCACCGACCCCGGCGCAACTGGCGAATATCGCGCAATTGCCGCTACCCAAGCAGGATCCGGTGCAAGGCGTGCACGGAGCGTTGCAGCAATATTGGCTTGAGTGATCGTCAACGCGGCGGATGCACCGTCAACGCCACCAGTTTGATCACGATCGGCCGAACGACCAGGATGCAGAGAAATGCCACGGGCATCGCCAGTTTGTAGGCATGCAAGGCATTGCTCAGGTAATTGTTATCAATGCCGGCATTGGCAGCGGTAATGACCAGCGACATCAGGAACGCCATGATCGTCGCCATGTATAGAGCAAACACGTAGGGCGTAGCGCGATGCGACAGCCTGCGGCGGCGGATATAAACAGCTTCGGCAGCACGTTGATCCATAGGAATTTTCCATCCATTTGACAGGGAGCGGGCACCTTAACAAGGCCGATTAGCGCCCACTAGACGGTCATCGGTTGCTGCTTTATAAAGCACAACTTACGAATCAAACGTGATGGGCGAGCCTGGATGAACCTGTTGGCGGCGATTGCCAGTTTTATCAAAGTGGTCGAGTCAGGCTCCATCGTCGGCGCGGCCAAGCGCTTGGGTGTCAGTGCTGCGGCGGTCAGCCAGACGCTCAACCGCCTCGAAACCCACCTCGGCGTGCGCCTGCTGCAACGCACCACGCGCAGTCTGGCGCTGACGGAAAACGGCGCGGTGTATTACGAAAAGGTCCGGCGCATCGCGCAGGACCTGGAGTCGGCGCAAAGCGCGATCAGCAGCGATGAAACCGAGCTGCAAGGCCGTTTGAGCATTGCGTCCACTGCTGCATTCGGTCGACACGTGCTGGCCCCGCTGATTGCCGGGTTCGCCGCGCAACATCCACGTCTGCTCATAGAACTCTCGACCACCGACAACAAAATCAATCACATTCAGGATCGCATCGACCTCAGCCTGCGCATCAAGCCGCAACTGGAAGACGGCATCGTTGCGCGCAAGATTGCCTCCCTGCCCTTCATCCTCTGCGCCGCCCCGGTGTACCTGGAGCGCGCCGGTTGGCCGCAATCTCCTGACGATCTGCAACAGCACGCGTGCCTGGCTTTTCGCTACCCGCTGGACGGGCGATTTCTGCGCTGGGGGTTTATCCGCGACGGGCAGCGCTACGACGCCGACATCAATGCCACGGCGATCAGCGATGACATTGATGCGCTGGCACACATGGCCGTGAACGGAATGGGGATCACGCGTCTGGCCGAATTTGTGGCAGCGCCTTTTATCCAGCGAGGTCAATTAGTGCCGCTGTTCGAGCCAGACAGCGCGGGAACAGAGCCCATGGAGATTTACGCCTGTGTGCAGGAACGCGCGGCGATGACAACGAAAGTCAGAGCCTTTGTCGATTATCTGACGGCGTATCTGGCCGGACGCTGGCCATTGGGCGACGCATCGGCCACGGGGATTCGAGGCAATCTGCTTAACTGACCGATTGCAGCGGTAACGTTCAATCTCGGAGGTCAGCCATGAACATTCGAAACCCGGTCACGGCGCTAATGGTTTCGCTCAGCCTGTTCGGCTGCGCGTCCTCGTCGCATCCCGGTGCCAGCGTCACGCTCAACGCCACCCGGCAAAATCCCGGGCAGATCGGCAATGTCACGCTGGCCGACTGGGGCAAGGACACCGGTTTCAGTTTCTTTATCAGCGGCGCGCCGAGTGGGGCCTCGCTACCCTTGCGTCTTTACGCGTTCGTCAATCAAGGCCGGTGTCAGCAGCCTGGGCCGGTGGCTTACGCGATGAACGATAAAGTCACCACAGAGCGCCAGCCTGTGCGCGGCTGGGCGTTCTCCAGAAGTGCGCCGGTGGCGTTGTCGACCTTACTCGCCGGTGAGTATTCGGTGGTGGTGCGCACGGCGGCAACCGATGGCAGCGTGGATATTTTCTGCGGGGATATTCCGCCGGCCAGCAATCCCAAGTAAGCCTGGCATGCGCGGGGATTTTTCCTTACGGTGGCTGTCTATTCTCAGCCTGCCAACGATGAGGTCCGTTTCATGAGCAAAGCGTCTTACGTTCCGCCCAAGGTCTGGAAAAACACCGCCGCGTCCGGCGGTCAGTTCGCCAATATCAACCGCCCGACTGCCGGCCCGACCCATGACAAGGTCTTGCCGGTCGGCAAGCAGCCGTTGCAGCTCTACTCGCTGGCCACGCCGAACGGCGTGAAAGTGACGATTCTGCTGGAAGAGTTGCTCGCACTCGGCCACAGCGAGGCCGAATACGATGCGTGGCTGATCCGCATTGGCGAGGGCGATCAGTTCTCCAGCGGGTTTGTCGAGATCAATCCGAACTCGAAGATTCCGGCATTGCTGGATCGCAGCGTCGAACCGCCGATTCGCGTGTTCGAGTCCGGCTCGATCCTGCTGTATCTGGCCGAGAAGTTCGGCGCATTCCTGCCCAAAGATCCGGCCGGACGTACCGAAACCTTGAATTGGTTGTTCTGGCAAATGGGCGCAGCGCCTTACCTGGGCGGCGGCTTCGGGCACTTCTACGCGTATGCACCGGAGAAACTGGAATATCCGATCAACCGCTTCACCATGGAAGCCAAGCGGCAACTGGATGTGCTGGATCGGCGTCTGGCCGAAAGTCGTTATCTGGCCGGCGACGAATACTCCATCGCCGACATCGCGGTGTGGCCGTGGTATGGGCAACTGGTGCGCAACAACGTGTATTCAGCGGCCGAGTTTCTGGCGGCGGACGAATACACCCATTTGCAGCGTTGGGCCGAAGAGATCGCCAATCGCCCGGCGGTCATTCGCGGGCAGCGCGTCAACCGCACATGGGGCGATGAAGAGAGTCAGGTGCCGGAGCGACATTCGGCTGACGATTTGAACTGAAACTGCTTTCCAACACGTCCATTTTTCATCAGCAGTGAGGCCGGTTGAAAGCCCTTTTGACCGGTCGCTGCTGAGCTTCGTCCCGCCTCCGCACCTCTTGAGTCTTCCCGCGCTAACACTGAACAGCCGTGGTTTCCATGCACGGCTTTCGGCCGCACGACGCGCCCACAAATGTGAAAAATTCGTTAACTAACTGACTCGTATGCCTTTCTTCATGTAACTGAATCTGACATGCTAATGCGAATACTTCTTACATGCATACGCATCAGATTCGTTTTAGTAATCCTTGGGGAAGCAGATTGATGTCGTTTCACACCATTCACCGCCGTTCGCACCTCTCGCCTAACCTGCTGGCACTCGCCATTTGCATGGCCGGCGCCACACCTGTTTTGGCCGAAGATACCGCGCCTGCCACGCTAGAACTCGGCGCCACCGAGATTGGCGCCACGCAAATGAGCAGCACCACCGAAGGCACGGACTCCTACACCACGGGCCCGATGCAGACGGCGACCAAATTGCCGCTGACCATGCGCGAAACGCCTCAAGCGGTGACGGTGATTACCCGTCAGCGCATGGACGATCAGAACATGACCAGCATCAATGACGTGGTGCGGGCGACGCCGGGGTTGTTCCTCAGTCAGTCCAGCGGCCCGGGCCGGCAGACTTACAGCGCTCGCGGTTTCGACATCGACAACATCATGTACGACGGCCTGCCAAGCACCTACTCGCCCTTCACCATGGCCGTGCAGCCAAACCTGGCGATGTTCGACCGTGTCGAAGTGGTACGTGGCGCGACCGGCCTGGTCACCGGCGCCGGCAACCCTTCGGCGGCGATCAACATGGTGCGCAAACGCCCGACGGCCACGCCGCAAGTAACCCTCACCGGTGCGGCCGGCAGCTGGGATGATTACCGCGGCGAGCTCGACGCCTCTGGCCCGCTGAACGACAGCGGCACCTTGCGTGGCCGCATCGTCGGCTCCTATCAAGGCGCTGACAGTTTCCGCGACAAGGAACAGAACGATCACGGCCTGTTCTACGCCATCGGTGAAGCCGATCTGAGCGAAAGCACCACCGCGACCCTCGGTTTCTCCCGTCAAAACGAACAGACCAACTATTTCTGGGGTGGCTTGCCGATCGGCACCGACGGCCATCACCTCGACCTGCCCCGCTCCACCTACCCGGGCACGGATTGGGAAAACAAGAAGCTGCAGATCGACACCGTGTTCGGTGAAGTCGAGCACCGCTTCGACAACGACTGGAAACTGCACGTCGCCGGCACGTCCTCAACCCTCAACGGCGAATTCTCCGGCACCTACCTGTCGCGTTACGCCGGCCCGCTGGAAACCACCGCTTATCAGTCGCACAACACCGATAAGCAAACCGCGTTCGATGCCTTTGCCAGCGGCCCGTTCGAAGCGTTCGGCCGCACCCACGAACTGGTAGTCGGTGCCAGCAACCGGGCTTACGATGCGACCTCCAAGGAATACAACCCGTACACCACGGCCTGGCCGATCGGCGCGCCGAAACCTGACTTCGTGCGTGACGGCAAGACCCGCAGCGTCACCACCCAGGACGCCTTCTACCTGACCACTCGCTTGAGCCTGAGCGATCCACTGACCCTGATCCTCGGCAGCCGCCTCGACTGGTACGACTACGATGACCGCAGCGGCGATGGCGACTACAAGGTCACGCGCAACCTGACCCGTTACGCCGGCCTGATCTACAAGCTCGACGATCACCACTCGGTCTACGCCAGCTACACCGATATTTTCACCCCGCAAACCCAGAAAGATCTGTCCGGCAAACTGCTGGAGCCGATCGTCGGTGAAAACTACGAGGTCGGCATCAAGGGCGAATACTTCGACGGCGCGCTCAACGGCAGTGTGGCGGTGTTCCAGATCGACCAGACCAACCGCGCCACCCTTGCGGACAATCAGTTCGGCTGCCCGGTCATGACCTGCTACCAGGGTTCCGGCAAAGTCCGCAGCCAGGGTCTGGACGTCGAACTGCAAGGTGCGCTGACCGAAAACTGGCAAGTCGGCGCCGGCTACACCTACACCCGCGCCCACTACATCAAGGACGAAAACCCGGACAACAACAATCAGCGTTTCGACACCGACACGCCTGAGCATCTGTTCAAGGTTTCGACCATGTACCGGCTGCAAGGCCCACTGGAGAAATTCCGCGTCGGCGGCAACGTCTACTGGCAAAGCCGCATGTACAACGACATCACCCTGGCCAATGGCGGCAACTACCGTCTAGAACAGGGCGGTTATGCGGTCACCGACCTGATGGCCGGTTATGAGGTCAACAAACACCTGGACCTGCAGGTCAACGCCAACAACATCTTCGACCGTGAGTACTACTCGTCCATCGGCTCCGACGTGACCTGGGGCTCGACCGACAACTACGGCAATCCGCGCAGTTACATGCTGACGGCCAAGTACAAGTTCTGAATGGGTGAGCCGTCATCCGCACAGCGCAAATGACCATCACTGCAGAGGGCGCCCACGGGCGCCCTCTTTTTTTGCCTCAGTGCATTAGTCATGTCCGCTATTTACCGATAGTCTCTGACGACATCATCGCGAAGCGCCGTCTCATGACCTCTGCAGATTTTTCATCCGACATCGAAGCCATCCACCGCATTGACGCCGTGCCAGTGATCCTCAGCATGGTCAAACACCTGACCGGCATGCGCTTTGCGGCGGTGGCGCGGGTTACCGACCGAAACTGGGTGGCCTGTGCGGTCGACGACTCCATCAATTTCGGCCTCGAACCCGGCGGCGAACTGGTGCTCGAATCGACCATTTGTCATGAAATTCGCCAGCACCAGCAACCGGTCATTTTTGGCCACGCCAGCGCCCACCCGATCTTCTCCCGGCACCACACGCCGAAAACCTATGGCCTTGAAAGCTACATCTCCATTCCCATCATCAAGGCCAATGGCGACTTTTTCGGCACGCTGTGCGCCATCGACTCGGTCCCGGCCAACCTCGACGAACCGGCCATCGCCAAGACCCTGACCCTGTTCGCCCAACTGATCGCGATGAGCCTCGACACACAAAGCCGTCTCGAAGCGGCCACCCTCCAGTTGAACAACGCCAACGAACTCGGCCGGCTACGCGAACAGTTCATCGCCGTGCTCGGGCACGACTTGCGCACTCCGTTGAGCGCTGTGCGCATGAGCGCAGATCTGCTGGAAACCAAAACCGAAGACCAGCGCTCGCTCAAGCTGATTTCGGCGATTCGCAACAGTTCTGTACGCATGGGTGTGCTGATCGAAAACATCCTCGATTTCGCTCGGGGACGTCTGGGTGGCGGGATTCCGGTGCAGCGCAAACTGGTCGATGACTTGCAGCAAACGCTGCAACTGACCCTCGAAGAAGTGCAGGCCTCACATCCTCGCGCCACGTTCAACCATGCCCTCGATGTTCCAGCGGGCATCTATTGCGATGCCTTGCGCATCAGCCAATTGCTCTCCAACCTGCTGGGCAATGCGGTAACCCACGGCTCGGCCGGTACACCGATCACGCTCAAGGCCTATGCAGAAAACGACGAAATCGTGATTTCCCTGACCAACCAGGGCTCGCCGATACCGCCATCATTGATGCCACTGCTGTTCGAACCGTTCTCCCGAGCCGAAGCCGGGCAGCGTTGCGAAGGCCTGGGGTTGGGGCTCTACATCGCCGCGCAGATCGTCTCTGCGCACAACGGCAGCTTAAACGTGACGTCGAATGCCGAAACGGGAACCTGCTTTATCGCGAGATTCCCGGCCCGGTTCAAATGGGTATAAGCCGTCTGCCAAAGCACCGTCAGCCCCTAAATCGCTCACCACCTCAAAAACGCCGCCCCCCGCCACCCGCCCCTAACCACTCAAAACAATGAGCGCAAGCTCGAGTACCGCTCTTGATCTTGCCGTACCGGCCCCATCGGAAGGCTGAGTGGAGGGATTGATCCGGGCGTGGGAGCGCAGCGACCGTTCGACGAAGTCGAACACATCGAGAGGAGGTGCAGCGAAGCAAACCGTAGGCGATGCGCCCGGATCGATCCCGGAACGAAGGAACCCGAGCCACAGCGAGGGCCGAACGCAGGGGCCCAGACCTTTGGTTCCTTTGGGGCGTTTGCCAAAGGGACTCGCCGTAAGGGCGAAACCGCCACCCGCAACACCCAAAGAAACGGATATACCCCCCAAACCCCAAGAACCTGGTCGGCCCAAAGGCCGCCAAGACAAAAAAAAACCCCACGACCAATCAAGATCGCAGGGCAAAAAATTGGTCGGTTGCGGCCAACCAAAGGAGCTCTTTCAAATACGCATACAGGGCCAGATCAGATGCAATCCTGAGCCGCCCGCTCAAAACTCGACGGCAAATAATTGCTCGCCAACAAATGCCGCTCATAAAGGAACACCTTGCCCCCCGTGCCCGCCTTATAAGCCTCCAGAATGTTGTCCGCCGAAATCTTGCTCGGCACCACAATCCGATAACTGCGCTGAGTCTGCGAAACCGTCGGATTCAGCGCACTGCCCTGCAACTTCGGCACCACGCATTCAGCGTATTGCGCAGGAGTCTTGCTGGTCTGCAAGGTCAGGGTCGGGTTGTTCGGCGCAGAAGCGCAACCACTCAACAACAAGACAGCGGCGGCCACGGCAGGCACGAAGAAAAGACGCATAGGGGTAATCCTGAAAATAAAGGTTCGGTTCAACTGGCAACGGTTCAGCCTCACGGAGCCGCCGTTGCCATTTATGTTTTAAGAGTCAGCTCGACGCCACCAACGCCTTCAGCGACACATCGAATTGCTTCAGCGCGTTAAGTTGCAGGTCTCGCTGCTTGTCGATTTGCGCGGCAACTGCCGGCGCCGACTGGTTATGCACCCACACCGACGGCAACTGTTTTTCCACCGCGCCTTCGGCCTTGCCGATGTATTGCAGATCGGCGTCGTAAAACCGCGCAGTAAAACGCGCTTCCACCAGACTGTTGCGCTGCGTCAGCAGGCGGTTGAAGGTGTCGAGTTTGACCACAACGTCTGGATGCGCCTGAACCAGTGCATCGAGGTTGTCGTAGACGGTCACCGACAAGAACTGCTGCTGCAGCGAACTCACCAACCAGTCGATGGCCAGTTCCGGATCGGAGCTGCCGACAAACGCCTGGCGGATTCGCGAATCCAGCGCATCTTGCGCACCGTTTGCCGCCATGTCGTGATAGCGCTCCAGGTATTGCAGGTTGTCCAGCGTGTTCTCGCTGAGCAACACGCCAACCGTTTGCGAATGTTGTAACGTGGTGCTGCTCGCGGCGATGGCGGGAAGATGACAGGACCCGGCGTCGCCAGCGAACGCTGGAGCAGTGGTCAGTGCTGCGCCCGTCAACAGGGCGACCAAAGCCAGTCGGGTCAGAGTCTTCATCGCGCATATTCCTTGAGCGGCGTATTCGATGGAGGCGATTTTCCGCCGATTGCCGACAAAGCAGAACTTGCGTTTCGTGATGGTCACTATTACTTCTAGCAATAGTTGCGTGTCGTGCAGACTGATACACACTCAATACAACTAGAAAAACAGCAATGAGGATGCTTCCTTGAGAACATTTGACCTGATTCGCGACGCCGTTTTGCCAGACTTTCGTGAGCGTGTGGCCGAATACCTGGTCCAGTACGAAAGCGTTCTAATGGACAAGAATGCCGCCGACCCGCAACTCATCCAGGACACCGCCAATCAATTGCGCGGTTATTTGCGCGGCTTGAACACCACCCGCGTGCTGGGCATGGCGTATTGGGAAGAACTTGACCGGCGCGTCGTCGACACCTGGCTCACGCCGTCGTCCTGACCGCTCGGCGCGGTGGTTTGAGCCTGCCGCACCAGCACCGATGGTCTGCGCGGCAACACGCCCTCTGCGAAAAAACTGCCCGAACGCTTACAATCGCCGGTCTTACCGCCAACCAGACAGGCCCGCCCGGAAATGCCGCTCGACCCGCCAACGATGCTCACCATCACGATCGCCCTTGCGGCCGCCGCCGCGCTGTACCTGGCGGTTGAATGGCGCAGCATCCGTGAACCCTCGCTCCTGTTCTGGAGCGCCGGTTTCGCCACCATCACCGTGGGCTCGACCCTGGCCCTGCTGCGCAGCAGTGGTTTTCTGTTTATCGGTATCTGGTTCGCCAACGGGCTGCTGGTGACGGCGCATTTTCTGTTTTTGCTGGGCGTGGTGCGCTTTACCCAGATCCGCCTGTCACCCGCCTGGTATCTGATTTTTGCTGTCTGGCTGGTCATGCTGTTACTGCCGGACGGCCCCCTCTGGTCAAAAGCCATGCTGGCGGCCAACTCATTGCTGGTGGCGTTATCAACGCTCAAGGCCAGCTCGCTGCTGCGGCCGCATGGCAAGTCCTTGAGCATCGGCGCCGTGCAATTGCGCTACGTGCTGCTGGGGCATGGGATTTTCTACGTGGCCAAAGCCCTGACCGTGGTGATTCCCGGCACGTTGATCGATCTGGCGGCCTTTCGTGGCGAGATCATTCAGATTTCCCTGGTCGAAGGCGCGATGGCGATCATGTTGATCGCCTTGTCGATGACCGGCACCGAACGCTATCGCCGGGAAAAACAGATCGCCCGCCTCGCCGAGCGCGATCCCCTGACCGCCCTGTACAACCGCCGCGCCCTAGAAAAACGTGCGCCGCGCCTGTTGGCGGACGTCTCGAAGGAGCACCCCGGCGCGCTGCTGCTGATCGACATCGACAACTTCAAACTGGTCAACGACCAGTACGGCCATAGCGCCGGCGACCGTTTGCTGATTGCCTTGAGTGAAATGATCCGCTCGGTGCTGCCGCGCAATGCGCTGACCGCCCGACTCGGAGGTGACGAGTTCGTCATTCTGCTGAACAACGCCTCCAGCGAACGCATCGTCGAACTGGGCAACACCTTGCGCGAGCAGTTCCTCACCAGCGCGTCCCAGACCTTCCCCACCCCCAACGCCGTGACACTGAGCATCGGCGCCAGTCTGTTCGACAAGCCGCCCGCCAGCCTCACCGCGCTGATTGAGCAAGGCGACGCCGCGCTCTACGAATCCAAGCGCGGCGGCCGCAATCGCCTGCGCCTGACCGGGCTCACCACTCCAGGATAATAAAAACCATGACCAGCCCCGTTACCTCTCTGCAAGACCTCGCCGCCCCCGAAGGCGTTTGCTACGGCTGCGGCGGCCGCAATCCCCACGGGTTGCACGTCAAAAGTCGCTGGGATGAGGACGGTGTGCATGTGATTGCCGAGCATCTGCCAGAGGCCAAATACTGCGGCTGGCCAGACCTGGTCTACGGCGGCCTGCTCGCCATGCTGGTCGATTGCCACTCCAACTGGACAGCCATGGCCTACCACTACCGCGCCGAACAGCGCGAACCCGGCACACTGCCGCGCATCGACTGCGTCACCGGCAACCTCGGCCTCAAGTTCATCAAACCGACGCCCATGGGCGTCACGCTGACCTTGCGGGCAAAAGTCGAAGGCGACGTCGGGCGCAAGACCCGAGTGATTTGCGAGGTGTTTGCCGGTGATGTGCTGACGGCGGTGGGCGACTCGGTGTTTGTGCGGGTCGACACCGCGCAACTGGCCGATGCGGCGCACGGTCGCTAAGCACTCGCGGCTACGCGCACTGCGTTGGCTATAAGGCCCGCTTGAGCACGGCAGTCGATACCCGCGGCACGATCATTTTTTCGATCAGCGCGACAACGTCCTTGGCACCATAGCAGCGAAACTTGACGCTGCCGGCATCAGTGTCCAGGCGGATGATCTTGGTGAAGAAGCCGCCTTCGTTGCTGACCTTGCGGATCATGCCGATGGGGATTTCGATATCCAGCGTGCCGTCCTGGACCATGCGGTTCATCGCGTTGGCATTAAGGTGAATGGCTGTTCGGGTCAAAACCATCCTCCCGCCAACCCACAAACCGCCATAGGCATGCTGGAAAGCCTCCATCACATCGGCCAGCACATTGACGTTGCCCGCGCCGACGTCGTCGTAAAACTCGCCGATCTCGTCGTAATCGACTTCAACATCAGCCACCAGAAAGTTGACCAGTTTGGACTTCACGATCTTTTCCGCCATCTGCACTGCTCCTTGATTTGAATCATTGCCCATAACCTTAGGCGCTGGCCGCAGATGCTAGCACTTGGCCGCCAGTCGTAGACAGCGAAAATCATGGACAGACCCAGGACGTGTCCGGCAAATCGCCTTCGCTAACAGGGCTTGCCCTGCTAGCGAAGAGGCCGTCGGACCAACGCAATTATCGGCTCAAGGCCTTCGCCAAAAACGGTGCAGTCTTGCTCTTTTTGCTCGCGGCAACTTTCTGCGGTGTGCCCGCCGCGACAATCCTGCCACCCTGATCCCCCGCCCCGGGGCCAATGTCGATCACCCAGTCACTCTGCGCGACCACGCGCATTTCGTGTTCGACCACGATCACCGTGTGCCCCGCCGTCACCAGCGTATCGAGTTGTTCCAGTAACCGATCGACATCGCGCGGATGCAGGCCGGTAGTCGGTTCATCCAGCACGTACAAGGTCGCGCCCCGCTGATTGCGCTGCAACTCGGTCGCCAGTTTGATCCGCTGCGCTTCGCCGCCGGACAGTTCCGTGGCCGGTTGCCCGAGGCGCAGATAACCCAGGCCAATGTCGCGCAAGACTTCCAGCGAACGGCGAATCCCCGCCTGCTCGGCAAACACCGTCACCGCTTCATCGACGGTCAATTGCAGAATCTGCGCGATGCTCAAGCCCTCCCAGCGAATCGCCAGGGTTTGCGGGTTGTACCGCGCGCCGTGACAGGTCGGGCACGGCGCATACACGCTGGGCATGAACAGCAACTCAACGCTGACAAACCCTTCGCCCTCACAGGTAGCGCAGCGGCCCTTGGCGACGTTGAAGGAAAACTGCCCGGCGTCATACCCGGCCTCTCGCGCCTCAGGGGTGGCGGCGAACAGCTTGCGCACGTTGTCGAACAGCCCGGTGTAAGTCGCCAGATTGGAGCGCGGCGTGCGGCCGATGGGTTTCTGATCGACTTGCACCAGACGCTTGATCGATTCCAGCCCTGAACTGACTTGCCCGGTGCTGAGCTGCGGCGCGTCGTCTTCGAGGCTGAGTTCTTCAGGCTCACTCTCCACCGTCGGACGGCCCAATTGCGCGCCGACCAGTTCCAGCAGCGCCTGACTGACCAGACTCGATTTGCCGGAGCCCGACACGCCGGTCACCGAGGTAAAGCAACCCAAGGGAAATTCAGCGCTGAGGTTGTTCAGGTTATTGCGGGTGATGCCGTCGAGTTTCAGCCACGCCGTCGGTTTACGCGCCGCACGGGTCGGCCGCTGTGTTTCAGCAAACAGATAGGCGCGAGTCTGTGACGCCTCGATTCCGGCCAACCCCGCCGGCGGGCCGCTGTACAACACCTGCCCACCCTTCTCGCCCGCCGCCGGCCCCACATCGATCAACCAGTCGGCGCGGCGCATGGTTTCCACGTCATGCTCGACCACAAACAGTGTGTTGCCGTCAGCCTTCAAGCGCTGCAACGCCTCGAACAGCGCCTCGCCATCCGCCGGATGCAACCCGGCGGACGGCTCGTCGAGCACGTAGATCACGCCAAACAGCTGCGAACCCAACTGCGTCGCCAGGCGCAACCGCTGCAACTCCCCGGACGACAGCGTCGGCGTGCTGCGCTCCAGCGCCAGGTAACCGAGGCCAAGGTCGGTCAGCGTACTGACCCGCTCCAGCAGATCCTCGGCAATGCGCTGCGCCGCCAGACGTTTCTCCAGCGACAGGTTCGGCGTGTGCCGCACATCCGGCGCACTGGCGTGCCCGCTGGCGCCGTGGGCCACGCGTTGCTGACGGGCCTCGCGGGTTTGCGCATGGCTCAAGGTCTCGCCGGTTTCGTCGGCGTGTTCGAGATAACTCGCCGTCGCCACCGGCCTGAGCACCTCGGCCACTTGCAACAGGGGCATCTGCGACAGCTCACCGATGTCATACCCGGCAAACTTTACCGACAACGCCTCACGCTTCAGGCGCTTGCCGTCACACAACGGGCAAGGGCTGCCGAGCATGAATTGCGACACGCGCTTCTTCATCAGCGCACTTTGCGAATGGGTGAACGTGTGCAGGATGTAGCGCCGCGCCCCGGTGAAGGTGCCTTGATAGCTCGGCTCCATCTTGCGCTTGAGGGCGACGCGGGTTTCTTCCGGGGTCAGCCCGGCGTACACCGGCACGGTCGGGGTTTCTTCGGTAAAGAGAATCCAGTCGCGCTGCTTTTTCGGCATTTTCTTCCACGCAATGTCGACGTCGATGCCCATGGTCACGAGGATGTCGCGCAGGTTCTGCCCCTGCCACGCCAAGGGCCACGACGCCACGGCACGCTGGCGGATGGTCAGGTTCGGGTCCGGCACCATCAGCGCCTCGGTGACTTCGTAAACCCGGCCGAGACCGTGGCATTCCGGGCAAGCGCCTTGTGGCGTGTTCGGCGAAAAGTCTTCGGCGTAGAGCATCGGCTGGCCCGGCGGATAACTGCCGGCGCGGGAATAGAGCATGCGGATCAGGCTCGACAACGTGGTGACGCTGCCCACCGACGACCGCGTGCTCGGCGTGCCACGCTGTTGTTGCAGGGCCACGGCGGGCGGCAGGCCTTCGATGGAGTCGACATCCGGCACGCCGACCTGATCGATCAGCCGCCGGGCATACGGTGCCACGGACTCGAAGTAACGCCGCTGGGCCTCGGCATACAAGGTGGAAAAGGCCAGCGACGATTTGCCCGAACCGGACACCCCGGTGAACACCACCAGCGCGTCGCGAGGAATATCGACGTCGACGTTTTTCAGGTTGTGTTCACGGGCACCACGCACCCGCACCATGCCGGCGGGCGCTTTCGAATTTCGCTTGGAAGTCATTGACGGGCCTTGCTTGAGGGCTCAGGCACTCAGCACCACGCGCAGCATCTGCAACAACGCTTCGGGGCTGTAAGGTTTGCCGAGCAAGTGAGTTTCAGGGCTCAGTTGATGATTGCGCGAGATGATGTCGCGGGTGTGGCCGGAGGTGAACAGCACCGGTACCGGCGGCGTCTGCACCTTGGCCCACGCGGCCAGATCAGCGCTTTTGATCAGCCCCGGCATGACCACATCGGTGAAGATCAGATCGACTTCGCTGCCCTCCAGGAGCATTTGCATGGCCGCATCGCCATTGCCGGCGGTCAGCACGCGATAGCCTTCTTCACGTAGCAACTCGACGGCCGAGGTGCGCACCGCATCGTTATCCTCGACCACCAGCAGCGTCTCGTGCCCGCCGCTCTGTTGCCGTTGCAGATTGGGCGAGTCGTCAAGAATCGGCCGCAGGCTGCGCGGGAAGTACAGCTGCACCCGCGTGCCCTCGCCAACCTGACTGTCGATCTCGACATGCCCGCCGCTCTGTTTGACGAAACCGAACACCATGCTCAGGCCCAGACCGGTGCCCTGGCCGTCAGCCTTGGTGGTGAAGAACGGCTCGAACACCTGCTCCAGAATCTGCGCCGGGATGCCCGCCCCGCTATCGCTGACCGCCACCCGGACAAAATCCCCGGGGACGATGCCTTTGCCACTGCAAAACTCGCGATCGAGCCGCACATTGGCGGCGCTGAGGCCGATGGTGCCGTCACCCTGCATGGCATCGCGGGCGTTGATCGCCAGATTAAGAATCGCGTTTTCCAGTTGATTGCGGTCGACGTTGATGTGCCATGGCTCTGGCGGCAACTGCACATCGATCTGAATGGTCTCGCCCAGCGCCCGTTGCAACAACTCGCCAACCCCTTCGAAGATCTGCTGGGGGTTGCAGACCGCTGGCGAAAGCGGTTGGCGCCGGGCAAACGCAAGCAACTGCGAAGACAGCTTGGCCCCGCGTTCAACCGCCGCCAGTGAGGCGCTGACCCGACGCTGCACATTGGCGTTATCGGGTTCGTGACGGGCGAGCAAATGCAGATTGCCGGCGATCACTTGCAGCAGATTATTGAAGTCGTGCGCCACGCCGCCCGTCAGCCCGCCTATCGATTCAAGCTTCTGCGACTGACGCAATTGCTCTTCCGCCGCCAAACGCGCCTCGACCTCATCGGCGACACGCTGTTCGAGGTTGCGGGTGAATTTGAGCAGGGATTCTTCGGCGTTCTTGCGTTCGTGGATGTCGATCAACACGCCCGGGAAACGCAACGCCTCGCCGTTCTCGTCGAACTCGCAAGCGCCGCTGGCCAACACCCACATATAACGGCCATCGCTACGCTGGACGCGATATTCAGCGTTATAAGGTTCGCCGGTCTGCAAGGAATACGTGACCCGCTCCTGCACCCAGGCGAAATCATCGGGGTGAATGCGCGACTCAGCGATGTCCTGAGCCAGATCGCTCAGGTCCTGATCCGGCGGATAGGAAAACGTGCGGGCGAAACGCTCATCTGCCGACAGCGTGTTGTTTTTCACATCCCAGACAAACGAGCCGAGCAAGGCCCCGGCATTCAATGCCAGTCGCACCCGCTCGTTGTCGGCGCGGTAGGCGTTTTCCGCTTCCTGGCGCAGGCGTTCCGAGATCACGAATTCGGTGGTTTCTACCACCATCGCCATCACCCCGGCCGGCTCGCCTTCGTCATTGGCCACAGGGCTGTAATAGAGGTCGAGCCAGACATTTTCGGGAACGCCGTCACGCAACAGCACCAGTTCTTTATTGCGAAACGACAAAGTGCCGCCGGCCAGACAAGTATCGACGACATGGCGATTGAAATCGGCGACTTCCGGCCAGCCCAGCTCAACCGGCACCCCCAGCAGGTAAGGATGGCGACCACCGGCAAATATCGAATAGGCATCGTTATAGATCATGAAGCCGGCGCGGCCCCAGAGCATGACCATCGGCAGTGGCGAGGCCAGCATCAATTGCACGGTGCTGCACAGACTGGCTGGCCAATTGTTCAGTGGGCCAAGTTCAGTCCGGCTCCAGTCGAACGCGCAGATGCGCTCGGCCATCTCGCCTTTCCAGCCGTCACAACCATGGCTATCGGATAAAAACTGCATCGCCTGACTCAGTGTCCTGTGCTGGTTGTCCCGTAAACCTCAGCGCCAGAACGATACGGCGCCCGTCTGTTTCGAGCGTCTTCAGGCGCATTGGTTTCATAAAAGGTATAGCCGATTTCATCCTCGTCCTGGGTCAGACGCCGATCAAATGCTTGAGCGGATGGTAGCCAGTTTTCATCTTCGCGGCGACGTCGAGAATGGCTTTTTCGATGCCGTTCAAATGCATACAGGTCAGCTCGATGGCGGCGCTCTGATTGCCGGCCTCGATGTACTCGAGCAGGCGCAAGTGTTCATCGTCGCGGCAGGCTTCGTGGCTGTCGTCGTCAAGTGCGGCGGCGTACAGCGAGGCGCGGGAAATCAGCTTCTGGAACCAGTCGAGCAATACCGGATTATTCAGGCTGCGCGCCAGTTTGATGTGGAATTCACCGAGCAGATGGATCAAGCGTTCATGATCGCCGGCGGCGTGGGCTTCATCTTCCAGCAGCAGGTGTTCGCGCAAGTCCTGCATCGCCGCCGTGTCCTTGCGCCGGCACAATTCGGTGACGATGCCGATCTCGATCAGCCGGCGGGTTTCGAACAGCGAACGGATCTCTTCGTTGCTCGGCAATGACACCGATGCACCCTTGTTGGGCTCGGTGGTGACCAGTCCATCGGCCTCCAACTGCTTGAGCGCGGCGCGAACCGACGTGCGGCTGACATTAAATAATTCGGCCAGCGAGGCCTCGCCCAGCTTCATCCCCGGGCGCAACGAACGCTTGCTGATCGCCTCGTAAACCCCTTGGTAGACGCGGTCGACCGTGGTCTCCAATTTCTTTTCTGTCATTCGAGCACTCCTTTAGCGTCGGGCAACCAACCCCTGGCGATGCCTGGCCATGGAAAAAGGGGGTTGCACACGCAGATTAATCCGGGTATTTCTAAATTGCATTCAGATATTGCATACAATAAATAGAGGATTGCACCATTATGGGTCAACCAATAGCAATTGAAGTGCGCAACGTCTCCAAACGCTACTCCGACGATCCTGGCCTTGCGCCAGCCCTCGACAATGTCTCGGTGAACATCGCCGACAACGAATTCTTCACCCTGCTCGGCCCCTCGGGCTGCGGCAAAACCACCCTGCTGCGCACCATCGCCGGTTTCGAACACGTCAGTGAAGGCGAAATTCGTCTGGCCGGCGAGCCGGTCAACGATCTGCCGCCGTTCAAGCGCCGGGTCAACACGGTGTTCCAGAGTTACGCGCTGTTTCCGCACATGAGTGTCGCGCAGAATATCGCCTTCGGGCTCGAGATGCAGGGTCTTGATCGCAAGTTGATCCCGGATCGGGTCAACGAGATGCTCGCGCTGGTGCAAATGGAGCATCTGGCCGGGCGCAAACCGGCGGAATTGTCCGGCGGCCAGCAACAACGCGTGGCTCTGGCCCGGGCCTTGGCGCCGAAACCCAAGGTCTTGTTGCTGGACGAGCCGTTGTCGGCGCTTGATCTGAAGCTGCGCAAGGAAATGCAGGTCGAACTCAAGCGCGTACAGAAAGAAGCCGGCATCACCTTCATTTTCGTCACCCACGATCAAGAAGAAGCGCTGACCCTGTCCGATCGCATCGCCGTAATGTCTGCCGGCAAAATCCTGCAGATCGGTACGCCGACCGATATCTATGAACACCCGAAACACCGTTTTGTCGCGCAGTTTATCGGCGACATCAACTTCCTCCCCGGCCAGCTCAAGCACGGCGAGCACAACGAAAAACTCTTCGTGCCCAACGGCATGCCGATCGAAATCCCGTGTCAGCAACAAAGCTTCGCCGGCAGCAGCGTGCAACTGGCGTTCCGCCCGGAGCGTTCGCAACTGGTCGATGCCAGCGAGCCCCATCACCTGCGCGGCATCATCGAAGCGGTGCTCTACGTCGGCACCGCGACGCTTTATCAGTGCCGGTTGAACAACGATATCAAAGTCATGCTGCGCGAAAACAATGAGGGCCTGAACCAAAGCCGCGCGGTCGGCGAACGCGTTGCCGTGCACCTGCCGCCGCACGCCTGCCTGTTGATGGAGGCCTGAGATGAGCGTCAGCAGCACTTCCCCTGCCCTCAACCGCGCGCTGTTGCTCAGCCCGGTGGTGTTGACCCTGCTCGCCCTGATCGCCATTCCGTTGGGAATCATGGGCTACATCAGCCTGCTGCCGCGCAACACCTACGGCGGCGTCGACTGGCAAGCGCAATGGCAACTGCAAAGCTACGTGCAGCTGTTTTTCCAGGAGGGTTTCGACGGCGAACTGGAACTAAATTGGGTCTACGCCCAGGCGCTGTTGCGCTCGGTATTGCAGGCCGGCGGCACCACCGCGCTGTGCTTTCTGTTCGGTTTTCCGGTGGCGTTGTGGATGTCGAGCCTGACCCCGCGCCGACGTAATCTGATGGTCTTGCTCATCACCATTCCGTTCTGGACCAACCTGCTGATCCGCAACTACGCGTGGCTGATCATCCTCCGCGAACACGGCTGGGTCGCGCAAAGCCTTAACGCGCTGTTTCCGAGCGCTGGCGGCATCACCCTGCTCTACAACGACTTCGCGGTGAGTGTCGGTCTGGTCTACAGCTTCCTGCCGTTCATGATTCTGCCGATCTACTCGACCCTGGAAAAACTCGACTGGCGTTTGGTCGAAGCCGCTTATGACCTCGGCGCCAATCGTTGGCACGCGTTGCGCCGAATCATTTTGCCGCTGTCGATGCCCGGTGTGATTGCCGGTGCGTTGCTGGTGTTTGTGCCGAGCCTTGGCGCGTTCATTACTCCGGCGATTCTGGGCGGCGGCAAGACCCTGATGATCGGCAACCTGATCCAGCAACAGTTCGGCACCGCCCGCAACTGGCCGCTGGGCAGTTCGCTGTCGTTCCTGTTGCTGGCGATTCTGCTGGTGTCGCTGGTGCTCTACGCGCTGTACAGCCGCCATGCGGCGAAGACCATCCATCGGGGGGCGAAAGCATGATTTCCCTGCACCTGAAAAAACTCCCGGCGACGCGCGAAATCAGCCTGCTGATCCTCGCCTATCTGTACCTGCCGATCTTCGTGTTGATCGCCTACAGCTTCAACGCCAACCGTTCGGCGACGGTGTGGACCGAGTTTTCGTTTGCCTGGTACGGACGGATTCTGGCCAACCCGTCGATTCAGACGGCGGCTCTGAACTCGATCATCGTCGCCACCCTCGCCACGGTCTGCGCCACGGCGATTGCCCTGCTCGCAGCGCTGGCGACTTACCGGCCGTTCTACGGGCAGAAAATGGTCGAGGGCGGGATCAACCTGCCGCTGATCCTGCCGGAGATCGTCACCGCTGTGGCGACCTTGCTGCTGTTCATGGCACTCGGCATCAAACTCGGTTTGCTCACGGTGATCGTTGCGCACATCGGCTTCTGTATTCCCTTCGCTTACCTGCCGATCCGTGCGCGGCTCAACGACCTGGACAAGAGCTTGCTGGAGGCGGCCAACGATCTGTACGCCAATCCATGGCAAGTATTCCGCCGCGTTACCTTGCCGCTGCTGTGGCCGGCGGTGTTATCCGGTGCGGTGCTGGCGTTCGTGGTCAGCCTCGACGATTTCATCATGACCTTCTTCGTCGCCGGGCCCGGCTCGACGACGTTGCCGGTGTACATCTTCTCGGCGATCAAGGCTGGCGTAACGCCGGAGATCAATGCGATCTCGACGCTGATGCTGGTGATTTCCATCGTCCTTGTGGTGCTGGCCTTCTGGCTCGGCCAACGCGGTAAACAACAATAAATCTGGAGCGATCTCATGAAAGTCAAAAGCATGCGTTTGGCAGTATCCGGTCTGGCCCTGAGTTGTTTCGCCGCGTTCGGCGCCCACGCCGCCGAACCGAAGGAGCTGTTTTTCTACAACTGGACCGATTACTACCCGGTCGATCTGCTGGCCAAATTCGAAAAGGAAACCGGCATCAAAGTGACCATGGACGGTTACGACAGCAACGAAACCCTGCTCGCCAAATTGCAGGCCGGCGGCGCGGCGTATGACGTGATCGTGCCGTCGCAATCGATCATGCAGACGCTGATCAAGCAGGACCTGCTGATGGAAATCGACGCGCCGAGCCTGAGCAATTTCCAGTACGTCAAGGGGCCGTTCCGCGACCCGAGCTTCGACCCGGGGCGCAAGTTCTCGGCGCCGTATCTGTGGGGCACCACGGGGTTTTCCTACGACAGCGCACGGGTGCCGGGCGGCAAACTGGATGACTCGTGGAAAGAATTCTTTGAGCCGCGCAAAGAGCTGCAAGGCCAACTCGCCGCGCTGGATACATCGAGCAGCGTGATCAACGCCGCCAGCCATTATCTGAACGTCGACGAGTGCAGCGAAAACCCGCAGGACGCCAAACGCATCCTCGAACTGCTGCAAAAGCAAAAACCGTTTTTGAAGATGTACAGCTCCGACAACACCGTGGATCGCATGGCCTCGGGCGAGGTGATCATGATGCAGAACTGGAACGGCTCGACCGCACGGGCGACGTTGCAGAAGAGCACGATCAAGTACGTCTATCCGCGTGAAGGCCTGGCGATGTTCCAGGACAACTTCGCCGTGCCGAAAAGCGCCCCGCACCCGGGCAACGCGAAAATCTTTATCGACTGGATGATGAAGCCGGAGAACGCCGCCGCCGTGTCCAACGCCATTGCTTACGCCAACGGGATTCAGAGCGATTCGTTGCTTGATCCGAAGTGGAAGGTGATGGACGCGATCAACATGCCCGATGAATACGCCTCGCGTTTGCGGCCGGAGAAGGAATGCAGCAACAAGGCGCGGGAGTTGCAGGATCGGATCTGGTCGAAGCTCAAGGGGTGATCACCTGATCTGAAATCGAGGGGCGACCATCGCTGGCAAGCGAGCCCCCACAGAAAGTGGGCACACCTCGACACCTGTGGAAGCTGGCTTGCCAGCGATGAGGCCCGCCCAGACACCATTGAACCAGAGGTAAAGAAATGACCCAGCCACACTGGCTCCGCAACGTGCGCCCCTACGGCGCCCCAGCCGAAGACCTGCTCATCGAAAACGGCCGGTTCGCTCAACGCCGCCCGGCGTCCAACGCGCCCGTGACCGCCACCGACATCGATGGCCACAATCAATTGCTCACCAGCGCGCTGGTCGAAAGCCACGTCCACCTCGACAAAACCCTCTACGGCCAACCCTGGCGCCCGAACAGCGCCGGGCCGACGCTCAAGGATTACATCAGCAACGAACGCCGCATCCTCCGTGAAGTGAGCGCGCCCATCGCCGAGCGCGCCGGCGCGCTGCTGGAAAACTGCATCGCTCGCGGCTCGCTGACCATGCGCTGCCACGTCGACATCGACCCGGAATTCGGCTTGCGTCACGTCGAAGCCATGCAGCAACTGCGCGAACGCTACACAGACCTCATCGACCTGCAACTGGTGGTATTCCCGCAAACCGGTTTGATCAGCCGTCCCGGCACCGCTGAACTGATGCGCGAGGCGATGGCGTTGGGCGTGGAAAACGTCGGTGGGCTCGACCCGTGCGGCATCGATAACGACCCGATCGCGCAACTGGATTTCGTCTTCAAACT
This sequence comes from Pseudomonas sp. PB106, assembly GCF_009764645.1. Lineage (GTDB taxonomy): Bacteria > Pseudomonadota > Gammaproteobacteria > Pseudomonadales > Pseudomonadaceae > Aquipseudomonas. Next base: position 9,916 of record NZ_RWIM01000099.1, on the reverse strand, counting down.
GGCGGCGGAATTTGGCCGAGGTGTGGATATTCACCTGCACGACAAAGGCGAATTGGGCCTGTGGCAGATTGCGTTGATCGCCGATTACACCGAACGTTTCGGCCTGCAAAACCGCGTGATGATCAGCCACGCCTACTGCCTCGGCATGTTGCCGTGGAGTCAGGTCAAACCGGTTGCCGAGCGGTTGGCGGCATTGGGGATTTCGCTGATGAGTTCGGCGCCTGCCGACACCGCCGTGCCGCCGTTTCTGCCCCTGCGTGAGACTGGCGTGAATGTCTGCCTGGGCTCCGACGGCATTCGCGATGCGTGGTCACCGATGGGCAATGGCGACATGCTTGAGCGGGCGATGTTGCTGGCGTTCCGGTTTGATCTGGCCAAGGACGATGAACTGGCCGCAGCGTTCGACGCGGCCACGGTCAACGGTGCGCGAGCGTTGGGCATCGAGGATTACGGCTTTGCCCTCGGGCAGCCTGCGGACTTTTTGTTGATGCCAGTGGAGACTCTTGGCGAAGCCGTCGTTGCGCGGCCATTGCGCCAGGTCTATCGCGGCGGTGAGTTGATCGCCAGCGGTGGTCGTCTGCTGAGCAGCCGTCTGTGAAACGTATCGGTCTGCGCGCCAGTTGCGTGGTCGGTTTCGACGGCACCCAGCATGTGCTGTGGCGCGACGGTGAAGTGGTGTTTGCCGGGTCGCGCATCGAGTTTGTCGGGCGCGGTTACGCGGGGCCGGTGGATCAGTGGATCGACTACGGCAACGCGTTGATCGGCCCCGGCTTCATTGATCTGGATGCCCTGGGCGACCTCGATTCCACCGTGCTGACGCTGGACAACGGCGACGAACAAGGCATGGGCCGCATGTGGTCGTCAGAGTACTTGGCCCACGGCCCGCGTGAGACGTATACCGCCGAAGAAGAGCTGTTCAAATACCGCTACGCCTTCAGCCAATTGATCCGCAACGGCATCACCACGGCGATGCCGATCACTTCGATGTACTACCGCGAGTGGGCGGAAACCTACGACGAATTTGCTGCCGTCGCGGCTGTTGCCGGTGAACTCGGCCTGCGCACTTACCTCGGCCCCTGCTACATGAGCGGCATGGCTTACTGGCGCGCCGACGGCAGCCTCGATCATCACTGGGATGAACAGCGGGGGCTGGCTGGATTGGCGGCGGCCGAACGGTTTTTCAAGGATTTCGACGGTGCCCACAATGGGCTGATTCGCGGCGCGTTGCTGCCTGATCGCATCCAGACTTGCACCCCGGCGCTATTGCGCCGCACGGCCGAGCTGAACAATGAACTGCAAGCGCCACTGCGCCTGCATTGCTGCCAGTCGCTGGGCGAATATGAAATGGTCCTGCGCCTGCGTGGCGTGTCGCCCATCAACTGGTTGAAACAGCTGGACCTGCTCAATCCTCGCAGCGTGTTGCCCCACGGCATCTACACCTCGGGCGATGACGATTTGCAGCGTCTGGTGGATGCCGAGGCCAGTCTGGTGCACTGCCCGCTGGTATTTGCCCGCGATGGCGAGGCGCTGAATTCATTCGGTCGCTATCGCGCCAAGGGCATCAACTTCGCCCTCGGCACTGACACCTGGCCGGCGGATCTGCTGGAAAACATGCGCCACGGCCTGAACATTGCGCGGTTGATGGAAGGCGGTCCTGCGCTGACCAACAGCCTCGATCTGTACAACGCCGCCACCCTCGGTGGTGCGCGGGCGCTGGGTCGCGATGACCTCGGTCGACTGGCCCCCGGCGCGAAGGCCGACATCACCGTGTTCAGCCTGCGCGGCCTGCATCTGGGACCGCTGTTCGACCCCCTGAAAAACCTGTTATTGGCCGGGCGCGGCGACGACTGCATCGCCAGTTATATCGACGGTCGTTGCGTGATGCACGACGGTCAGGTCAGCGGCGTCGACTACCCCGCCCTGCAACGGCAGGCGCAACGCCAATACGAAAAACTCATGCGCAGCCACAGCGACCGGGCCGAGGGCCGACCGGACTGGAAAACCCTGTTCCAGCCCGCCATTCCGTTCGCCGATGACTACAGCGCCGAGGCGCCGTTGAGCGCAATCGATCCACTTTCCTAGAGGTTTTTGCCATGCACAGTTTTGATTTCAGCCAACTCAGCCCCCGGGAAAAATACAAGATCCTGATCGGCAGCGTCGTGCCCCGGCCCATCGCATTGGTGACCACTATTGATGGCGAGGGCCGAGTGAATGCCGCGCCGTTCAGTTTCTTCAATGCACTGTCGGCGGACCCACCGATTCTGGCCCTGGGCGTGGAAAACTACGGCGATCAGAGCCCGAAAGACACCACGCGCAATATCCAGCTCAATCAGGAATTCACCGTGAACATCGTCAGCGATGCATTGGTGGAGGCGATGAACGTCTGCGCCGTGCCGTTCGCACCCGGTTTCGATGAGTTGACTGCTGCGGGGCTGACGGCGATTGCCGGCACCACGGTGAAATGCCCACGCATCGGCGAAGCGCCGGTGGCGTTGGAGTGCCGACGGATGATGGCGCTGAACATCGGCCAGTCGCGGGAGATCATTTTTGGCGAGGTGTTGATGGCGCATGTGCGCGATGAGCTGATCGATCCGAAGACGCTGTACATCGATCAGTTGGGGCTGGATGCGATCGGGCGTATGGGCGGCCATGGCTATGCACGCACCCGTGACTACTTCGACCTGCCGACCCGCTCGTTGCAAGCGTGGACGGAAGCGCCGGGGGGTGGCGAGCGGTTTTGGCCCGCCCCGAAATAAACGCCAACAGCAAAAGATCGCAGCCTTCGGCAGCTCCTACTGATCGTTCCCACGCTCCGCGTGGGAATGCCGCCATGGACGCTCTGCGTCCACTGTGACGCGGAGCGTCACGGGATGCGTTCCCACGCAGAGCGTGGGAACGATCATTACCAGGCTCAGTCCGTGCCGTACTTCGGCGAACGCGGGCCGTACAGCAGGCCCGCCGGATGTCCGGCGGACAGCAAGCGATTGCTCGCGACACCGGCAATCGGGTAGCCGGCATCGGTGGAGCTGTTGATGATCTGCTTCACCGCCGCCGTAATCAGCATGCCGATCAGACCGCCGCCACCATTGTTGCCACCCTCTTCGCTCGACGCCCGCGCCGCTCCGGTCCACAGCGTGGTGCCGCTTTTCAGATCCACCAGTTTCGCCGTAGCGGTCACTGCCGTTTCGCTGCTGATCACCATGTAACGCGTGCCGTATTCGCTCACGGTGATGTACAGCGCCGCGTCCGCGCCGAAGATTTCCTGCAGCTTGTGCGGCGGTGCCTGATGAATGTCACCCGGCGTGGTCAGGCCGTTCTGGCGGAAGGTTTCGTCCACCAGCGCAATCGGCAACACGTAATAACCGGCTTCGGCCAGCGGAAACGTGACTTGCGACAACAGGCTGTACGACGCCTTCACGTCTGGCGAGGTGTTCAGCGGTGGCAACACCAGAATGGTCTTGGGCCGAGCCTGTTTGTACGCCGAGTAGTCCACGGTCTTCGGCGCGACACAGCCACCGAGCAGGGTCAGAGCCAGTGCGCCGGCCAGCAATTTCAAGGTGCGCGAGATCATTGCACGACTCCGGCCTTGGCGTTTTTAAGCAGAAAATCCATGTACGTGCCGGACTCGGGGAACAGGCTTTTCTCGGTGTTGAACTGCTGCACCATCTGATCGTCCTTGCCCATGCTCAGGTAGAGCAGGCCCAAGTGCGCGTGATAGCCCGGCGGGACGGCTTTGCCGGTGGAGCGGATCTTTTGCAGATCGCGTTCCAGCGCTTCGGCCTGGGCCTCTTTCGGCTCCTCGCCTTTGAAATATTCGTAGACCTGGGGCTCGTAGCCTTCCCACTGGTACAGGGTTTGCGGGCTGCTGCAACCGGCCAGCAAGGCGCTGGCGGCCAGCGTCAGCGCCATCAGCGAGCGCGACAAAGTCAGATTCATGGGTATTGCTCCTTGCAATGGGCGTCGATCAGTTGCCCGGTTTCCAGGCACCGGCGTTCATGCCATCGACCAGACGATTGATCGCCTCGCGCATGGCCAGGTCCAGTACTTTGCCGTTGAGGGTCGAATCGTAGGCAGCGGTGCCGCCGAAGCCGATGATTTCGCGGTTGGACAAGGCGTACTCGCCAGCGCCCTGGGTCGAATAGACCACTTCGGAGGTACTGATATTGACGATGTTCAGGTTCACTTTGGCGTAAGCGACCTGGGTCTTGCCACGGCCGAGAATGCCGAACAACTGGTGATCGCCGGTCTCTTTGCGACCGAACTCGGTGACGTCACCGGTGACCACGTAATCAGCACCTTTGAGGCGCTGGGCCTGGCCTTTGATGGCCGCTTCTTGCTGGATTTCGCCCATGTTGTCGCGATCCAGCACGCTGAAGCGGTTGGTCTGCTGCAAGTGAGTGATCAGGATTGTCTTGGCCTGGCCGCCGAGACGGTCGACGCCGTCAGAGAAGATCCCGCGCATGTAGCTGGAGCGGTTGTCGAACTTGCCCACCGCCATTGGCACGCGAACGCCGGTCCAGATCTGCGAAGCGCTTTCAACCTTGGCCACCGGCAAGGCGCGGGAGCTTTCCGTGGCGCAACCGGAGAGTGTGGTGGCAAGGGTGCCAAGCACGGCAATCGCCACGCCTGAAACCAGCATCCGGGAGATCATTCTCACTGGGTATTCCTTTTGAAAACGGGGGTGTCCCGGCACGGCAATGCGGTACAGGGGCTGAAAAGGGTTGGCATTATGCCAAAGTGCCATCATTGCGAACAGATATTTTTGACGCCAATGAATTGGCTCGGATTGGCCGTACGCAAATCCACTGTTGATCGTTCCCACGCTCTGCGTGGGAATGCAGCCACGGACGCTCCGCGTCCGCTGTGACGCGGAGCGTCACGGGAGGCGTTACCACGCAGAGCGTGGGAACGATCAGATCAGGGCGCGCTAATGGAAATCGCGGCTCTGTACGCGAATGCCATTGAGCAATGGGCTGAGATCACTCAGACGTCCGGCAATCAAATGGCGCACGTCGCCCTCGCGCTCCCAGCGGCCATCGACCCTGAGCAGTTGCGAGCCGACCAGCACTTGCCGTTGGCGCTCGGCCAGGTCGCGCCAGACCACCACGTTGACGTTGCCGAACTCATCTTCCAGGGTCACGAAGGTCACGCCGCTGGCAGTGCCCGGTCGTTGGCGCCCGGTCACCAGACCGGCGATGCTCACAGGTCTGCCGTGCTCAACGTCGAGCAACTCCTGCGAACTGCGGCAGCGTCGCGCTTTCAATTCGCCGCGCAACAGCGCCAGTGGATGTGGGCCCAGCGTAGTGCCGATGGTGGTGTAGTCCGCATGCAAATCCTCACCGACACTCGGTTTGGGCAGCACCACGTCGGCCTCCTCCTGGCTCGGCAGCCCGGCGAACAAGCCAAGCTGTTTCTGCACCCCGGCGACTTCCCAGCGCGCCCGATGCCGGTGCCCGGCCAGACCGCGTAACGCACCGGAATCGGCCAGCAACGCCTGCGCCCGACTGTCGAGTGCGGCCCGTTCACCCAAATCGGCGACATCGGCAAACGCCCCGCGCGCCCGCGCCGCCTCGATACGCCGAGCATCGTCCTCGCGAAAGCCCTTGATCATCCGCAGGCCCATACGAATCGCCGGTTGCGCCGCCGTAATGGTTTCCAGGCTGCAATCCCAGTCACTGGCGCGCACGTCCACCGGGCGAATCTGCAATTGATGCCGGCGCGCATCCTGCAGAATCTGATCGGGGCTGTAGAAACCCATCGGCCAACTGTTGATCAGCGCACAGGCAAACGCCGCCGGTTCGTGGCACTTGAGCCAGCAACTGGCGTAGGTCAGCAAGGCGAAACTGGCGGCGTGGGACTCGGGAAAGCCGTAGCTGCCAAAGCCTTTGATCTGCTCGAAAATCTGCGCGGCGAATTCTGGCGTGTAGCCGTTTTTCTTCATGCCGGCAGCGAGGCGCTCCTTGTGCGGTTCGAGGCCGCCGTGGCGCTTCCACGCGGCCATGGAGCGACGCAATTGATCGGCCTCGCCGGGGCTGTAATCGGCGGCGACGATGGCGATCTGCATCACCTGTTCCTGAAACAGCGGTACGCCGAGGGTGCGTTTGAGCACCACTTCCAGCTCCGGCGATGGGTAGGTTTCTTTTTCTTCTTTATTTCGGCGGCGCAGGTACGGATGCACCATGCCGCCCTGAATCGGCCCCGGACGGACGATGGCCACCTCAATCACCAGATCGTAGAACGTCGCCGGTTTCAGGCGCGGCAGCATCGACATCTGTGCCCGCGACTCGATCTGGAACACGCCGACGGTGTCGGCGCGAGTGATCATTTCGTAGGTCGGTTTGTCTTCGGGTGGAATCGTCGCCAGGCTCAAGTCCTGATGCCGATGCCGGCGCAGCAGATCGAAGCAGCGACGAATCGCACTGAGCATGCCGAGGGCGAGGATATCCACCTTGAGCAGGCCGACCGCGTCGAGATCATCCTTGTCCCACTGAATGATCGTGCGATCAACCATGGCCGCGTTCTCGACCGGCACCAGCGTGTCCAGCGGCTCTTCGGAAATCACGAAGCCGCCGGGATGTTGCGACAGGTGCCGGGGGAAACCGATCAGTTGCCCGGTCAGGCTCAGCACCCGGCGCAGCACCGGGCTTTCAGGATCGAAGCCTCCCTCGAGCAAGCGTTCCAGCGGCGGTGTTTCATCGCTCCAGTGGCCGCAGCAATCGGCCAGTGAGTTGATCTGATCTGGCGGCAGGCCCAAGGCCTTGGCCACATCGCGCACCGCACCGGCGGCGTGGTAGGTGCTGACCACCGCCGTCAGCGCCGCGCGACCACGGCCGTAACGGCGAAACACGTATTGCAGGACTTCTTCGCGCCGTTCGTGCTCGAAATCGACGTCGATGTCCGGCGGCTCATTGCGCTCTTTCGACATGAAACGTTCGAACAGCAACGTGGTGTGGTCGGGGTCGATCTCGGTGATGCCCAAGGCAAAACACACCGCCGAGTTGGCCGCCGAACCGCGCCCCTGACACAGGATGTGCTCGCCGCGAGCGAAGCGCACCACGTCGTGCACGGTGAGGAAATAGCTTTCGTAGCCGAGTTCGGCAATCAGCTTCAGCTCCTTGTTGATCTGCCTCAGCACCTTGAAAGGCGCACCTTTCTTCCAGCGCCAGGCGATGCCTTCCTTGGTCAGTTGCCTTAGCCAGGAACTCGCACTGTGCCCCTCAGGCACCAGTTCTTTCGGATACTGATATCGCAATTCGCCCAGATCGAAGATACAGCGTCGGGCCAGACTCACCGATTCATCGAGCAAGTCCTGGGGATATAGCCCCTGCAACACCTCGACACTGCGCAAATGCCGCTCGCCATTGGGATGCAGGCGCAACCCGGCCTCAGCCACCGGCACGTGATGGCGGATCGCGGTCATGGTGTCCTGCAAGGCGCGTCGGCCTCGGGCGTGCATGTGCACGTCGCCGCTGGCCACGGCCGGAATCTGCAACTCGGCGGCCAGACTCAACAACCTCGCCAGGCGCTGCTGATCGTCCTGGCCGCGATGCAACTGCACCGCCAGCCACAGGCGTTCGCCGAAGGTTTGCTTGAGCCAGCGGCCCTCCTCCACCTCATCGAGTGCGTCCGGCACCCACAACACCAGCAGCCCCTGTTGCGGCTCGCTGAAATCTTCGCGCAGCACCTGATACTGGCCTTTCTGTGTGCGCCGCCGCGCACGGGTAATCAAACCGCACAGGGCCTGATAACCCGCCAGATTCTCCACCAGCAGCACCAGTTTCGGGCCGTTTTCGATGCGCACTTCACTGCCGATGATCAGCGCCAGCTCAACCGATTTTGCCGCTTGCCAGGCGCGAACGATCCCGGCCAGCGTGCATTCATCAGTGATCGCCAGCGCCTGATAGCCGTGCTTTTTCGCACGCTGGAACAGCTCAAGGGCACTGGAGGCACCGCGCTGGAAACTGAAGTTCGACAGGCAGTGCAACTCGGCATAGCCGTCGTTCATGCAAACCAGCCCTGCAGCCACAACGGACCGTCCTCACCCACCGCGCGATACGCCCAGCCCTGCTGCCCGGCGCGGTTCTGGATCAGGTAATAATCGCGGCGCACATCGTCACCGTCCCACCAGCCCGATTCGATGCGTTCCGGGCCCATGAGAATCTGCGCCGAACCGTGCGGCACGCTTTGTGGCTCGCCGAGCAACCAGCCCGGACGATGGACACCCGGCAGCGCGGCGCAACGCTGTTTATCGACGCCATGCTGCCACGCGCACTCGGGGCGATGATCGGCCTGAAAGCGCAGCCCCTGCACGGCGTCATCGCCCAGCCGTGCGCGCAGGCGTTCGCGCAATTGCTCCCAGGGCAAGGTCTGCTGCGGACGGTCGTCGAACAGTTCCTGAAACTGCGGGACGAAGCTCGGCAAGTCCTCGGCACGCAGGCGAAAACCGCGCACCGGCGCCTCGACCTGCACTTGTTCCAGGCGCCCACGGGCCAGTTCGAAGAGCATCGCCGGATCACGCTCGGCGCTGAGCAGGCCGACCTTGATGACAGTGTCCGGCAGCCCGGCGTGTTCCAGATGCAGATCGAAACGCTGCACGCCGCTGTCGCGCCCGCAGAGGAACGCCGACAGATCGCCGGTCAAACGGCGTAACGGGAACAGCAGCGCCTGATGGGATTGCACGTCGAAATTGAGTTCAATGCGTACATCAAAGCGATCCGGCGGCAGGTAGAACTCCAGCGCCAACGGACGCGCACCGAACAAGGTGTCGAGGTGCTTGAGCATCTGCGCTTCGAAACGTCGGGCCAGCGCCTGACGCGGCAGGCTCTGCACCTGATTGAGATTGCGCAGGCCCATTCGCGACAGCGCCGTCGCCACATTCGGCTCCAGCCCGACCCGGTCGACAGGCAACTGGCCGAGGTGATGCTGCAAGGCCTCGGCGTCCGGCACCACCAAGCCGTCGTAAGCATTGGCCAGCACCCGCGCCGCCACTGGATTCGGTGCGGCGACGATGCGATGGCGAAAGCCCAGGTCCGTCAGTTCCTTGCGCAGGCGCGCTTCGAACTGCGCCCAGGAACCGAACAGACCCAAGCTCGATTCGATCTCGAACACCACGGTGCGCGGATAATGCACGCTGACCTGCGCACTGAAACCGTAGGCCCACGCGGCGAGAAACTGCTGCCAGTGCTCGACCTCGGCGGCTTCGTAATCGGCGGTGGCAAAACCTTTGCTCATCGCCTGCGCAGCAGTCATCGACTGGCCGGCACGCAAGCCGAGTTTGCGCGCCGCCGGATTGACCGCTTGCAGCACCCGCCGCTGAGCCGGGCCGCTGAGCAGCACCAACGGTTCCTCAGGATCAGGACGCTGACGCAGCACGGCGTCCAAGGCCAATTGCGGAAAGAGAATACAGACCCAGCGCATGGCGACCTCAGTGACCCACGGCAAAGGCAATCGGTGCCGTACGCGCCAAACCGCCACGGCACTTGAGGACGCGCAACTGTGCAGGTTTGGAATCGATGGCAATGCGCAGCGCCGCCGGTGACGGGTTGACCGCTTCGCTCAACGGGCGCCAGGCGAATGCCAGGGTCTGGCCGGTTTCTGCGGCCACCTGCAAACGTCGCAACGCGCGGTCATCAGCCTTGTGTGGCCAGCACAGCACCGCGCCGCAACTGCCGGAACGCAAACACTGTTCCGCCGCCCACAAAGCATCGCGCTCACTGGCTTGAATCACTGACAACTGACGCAGATCGACCCCGGCGTTTTCCCACGCCTGCGGGTACGGCACGAACGGCGGCGCCACCAGGACGATGCGCTCGCCCGCCGCCGCCAATCGCGCCAGCGTCGGCCAGACCAGTTGCAGTTCGCCGACACCGGGGCCGGCCAGGAGGATTTCGCTCAACGCCGCTTCCGGCCAGCCGCC
>NZ_RWIM01000098.1 GCF_009764645.1 Pseudomonas sp. PB106 | reverse complement strand
ATCTTTTGATCTTCAAAAAAAAGTCAAAAGATCGCAGCGTGCCGCAGCTCCTACAGAAGCTATCGGCTGTACATGGCACAGTTGTCCATCAGTGTTGCCTAAGCATTGGCGGCTTGTTGCGGCTGCTGCCACGACTCGTTCGCGGTCTGATCCATCGCTTCCTGAATCGCCCGTTTGCGGTTGGCTTCTGCCTTGCGGCCGAAGTACCAGACCAGGAAGGTCACCAGCGACACCGCCAACAGAATCAGGCTAGCCACGGCGTTGATTTCAGGCTTCACGCCCAGACGCACCGCCGAGAACACTTCCATCGGCAGGGTGGTCGAACCTGGCCCGGAAACGAAACTCGCCAACACCAGGTCATCCAGCGACAAGGCGAACGACATCATCCCGCCCGCCGCCAGTGACGGCGCGATCATCGGAATGGTGATCAGGAAAAACACCTTGAACGGCTTCGCACCGAGATCCATCGCCGCCTCTTCGATCGACAGATCCAGCTCCCGCAGGCGCGCGGAGACTACCACCGCCACATAGGCGGCACAAAACGTGGTGTGAGCGATCCAGATCGTGACGATGCCACGCTCCTGCGGCCAGCCGATCAACTGCGCCATCGCCACGAACAGCAGCAACAGCGACAGACCGGTGATCACCTCAGGCATTACCAACGGCGCAGTCACCAGACCACCAAACAAGGTGCGGCCTTTGAAGCGCGTTACTCGGGTCAGGACGAAGGCGGCGAGGGTGCCCAACGCCACTGCGGCAATCGCGGTGTAGCAGGCGATTTCCAGCGAGCGCACCACCGAGCCCATCAGCTGCGTGTTGTCGAGCAAACCGACGTACCACTTGACCGACCAGCCGCCCCAGACCGTTACCAGTTTGGAGGCGTTGAACGAGTAGATCACCAGAATCAGCATCGGCAGATAAATGAACATCAGGCCGAAGATCAGCATGAACTTGGAAAAACCGAAGCGTTTCATCCCCGTGCCTCCATCTCTTTGGCCTGGCTGCGGTTGAACAGCAGAATCGGCACAATCAGGATCAACAGCATCACCACCGCCAGCGCAGACGCCACCGGCCAGTCGCGGTTATTGAAGAACTCTTGCCACAGCACGCGACCGATCATCAGCGTCTCCGGGCCACCCAACAGTTCCGGAATCACGAACTCGCCGACCACCGGAATGAACACCAGCATGCAGCCGGCAATAATGCCGTTCTTGGCCAGCGGCACAGTGATTTTCCAGAAGTTGTTGAAGTTGCTTGAACCCAGATCCGACGCGGCTTCCAGCAGGCTGCCATCGTGCTTGACGAGGTTGGCGTACAGCGGCAACACCATGAACGGCAGGTAGGCGTAGACCACGCCGATGTACACAGCCGTGTTGGTGTTGAGGATCTCGATCGGGTGATCGGTGAGCCCCGTCCACATCAGAAACGCGTTGAGCAGACCGTTGTTGCTGAGGATGCCCATCCACGCGTAAACGCGGATCAGGATCGCGGTCCAGGTCGGCATCATGATCAACAGCAGCAGGACGTTTTGCGTTTCCTTGCCGGTCTTGGTGATCGCGTAGGCCATCGGGAAACCGATCAGCAGGCACATCATCGTGCTCAGCGCCGCAACTTTCAGCGAACCGAGGTAGGCCGACAGGTACAGCTCGTCTTCGCCGAGCATGGTGTAGTTGCCGATGTTCAGCAGCAGCTGGAATTTCTGTTCGGCGTAGGTGTAGATCTCCGAGTACGGCGGGATCGACAGCGCGGCTTCCGAGAAACTGATCTTCATCACCAGGAAAAACGGCAGCATGAAGAACAGGAACAGCCAGATGAACGGGATGCCAATGACCAGTTTTCGTCCGCTGGGCACCAGGCGCAGGAATTGCTGATTGAAGGTTTTCATGAGCGCAGTACCACGCCGCTGTCGTCTTCCCACCACACGTAGACCTTGTCGTCCCAGGTCGGACGCGCGCCACGGCGTTCGGCGTTGGCCATGAACGACTGGACGATTTTGCCGCCCGGCAATTCGACGTAGAACACCGAGTGGCCGCCGAGGTAGGCAATGTCATGGACCTTGCCTTCGGACCAGTTGTAGCGGAACTCGGGTTGGGTGGTACTGACGAGCATTTTTTCCGGACGGATCGCGTAGGTGATCGACTTGTCCTGCACCGAGGTGCTGACACCGTGACCGACGTAAATCTTCTGCTGCAAGTCCGGGCTGTGGATGATTGCGTGACCTTCAAGGTCTTCCACCACGGTGCCATCGAAGGCATTCACGTTGCCGATGAACTCGCAGACCATGCGGCTGACCGGCGCTTCATAGATGTCGACCGGGCTGCCGATCTGCGCGATCCAGCCCAGGTGCATGATCGCGATGCGCTCGGCCATGGTCATGGCTTCTTCCTGGTCGTGGGTCACCATCACGCACGTCACGCCGACGCGCTCGATGATTTGCACCAGCTCCAGTTGCATCTGCGAACGCAGCTTTTTATCCAGCGCACCCATCGGTTCGTCGAGCAGCAACAGCTTCGGACGTTTGGCCAGCGAGCGGGCGAGGGCAACACGCTGACGCTGGCCGCCGGACAACTGATGCGGCTTGCGTTTGGCGTATTGGGTCATGTGTACCAGGCGCAGCATTTCATCGACACGGGCGTCGATTTCGCTGGCGGGCAAACGGTCTTGCTTGAGGCCGAAGGCGATGTTCTGCGCGACGGTCATGTGTGGGAACAAGGCGTACGACTGGAACATCATGTTGATCGGCCGCTCGTAGGGCGGCATGTCGGTGATGTCCACGCCGTCGAGCAGAATCCGCCCTTCAGTCGGGCGCTCGAAACCGGCGAGCATGCGCAGGAGGGTCGATTTGCCCGAACCGGAGCCACCGAGCAGAGCGAAGATTTCGCCCTGATGGATCTCCAGGGACACATCGTCCACTGCCGTGGTTTCGTCGAATTTCTTGGTGACACGATCGACTTTCACCAGAACCTTTTTCGGTTGCTGATGACCCTCAAGAGCCTTCCTGTAAGTGCTGGAGGCGTTTGCCATGTGAAACTCCCAACATGTTTCAGTCGCCTGGCCAACGTGGCCGGGCTTAAGTGGATTGCAAGCCTGTAAGCGCTGCTCCGGTCGAATCGCCGCAATACCCTGTGGGAGCTGGCTTGCCAGCGATGGCGGTGGGTCAGTCACCATTAATGTTGAAGGTGATGGCCTCATCGCTGGCAAGCCAGCTCCCACAGGGTTTTGCATTGTTGTGACAGGTATTGCACTTACCGATCCGGCTTGTTCGGCGCCGCCGTCCTGGCTGCCTGGGTCGTACTTGTTGTTATCACGGGTGTTGTTGTTCACGGATGCTGGATGTGCGCAGGCACATCCGACGTCCGTGGGGGCAGTAAATCGTCAGGTATTCTTTGCTTGGGTCAGCGCTGGTTGCGCCGTGCCGCCCGCTGCCGGCATGCCGCGCCGAATGCCTGGAAAATCTTCAGGTAGTTCGGGTTGTCCAGCACTTGCCATTCCGGGTGCCATTGCACGCCGAGGGCGAAGGTCGGGCTGTGCTCGACCGAGATCGCCTCGATCAAACCGTCCGGCGCCACCGCTTCGGCACGCAGGCCGGGAGCGAGGCGGTCGATGCCCTGGCTGTGAATCGAGTTGACCTGGAACTCGCCCGGCAACTCCAGCGCCTCGAACACGCCACCGCCCAATACCGTCACGGCGTGAGCCGGTGCGTATTGCACAGCGAGTTCCGGGCTGTCGGCTTCGCGGTGATCAAGCATGCCTGGCAGCTCGTGCACCTTCTGATGCAGGCTGCCGCCGAACGCCACGTTCATTTCCTGGAAGCCACGGCAAATGCCAAGCACCGGAACGCCCGCCGCGATGGCTGCACGTAATAAAGGAAGGGTGGTGGCATCCCGCGCCGGATCGTGATCCGTGCCGGGTTCGCTGGCCGGGCCTTGATAGTGGAAGGGTTCCACGTTCGAGGGCGAGCCGGTCAGCAGCAGACCGTCGAGTTGACCGAGCAGGTCTTCGATTTCAGTCAGGTTGCCAAGGGAAGGAATGACCACTGGCAACCCGTTGGCGCCAACGCTGACAGCACGTAAGTACTTGTCGCCGCTGATGTGATAGGGGTGCAGGCCAATCTGTTTGACGCACGCTGTAACGCCGATCAATGGCTTGAATGCCATTTTTATTCACCTCGAAGTTTGACACTTGAACGAGCTTTTCCGGAGCTTATCCGCGTTTATTTTAATTAACAACTGCCATGTAAAAAATTCTAAACGCCGTTCATCATATCTTCATGATTCTCGGGGCTTTGGCGCCTGTATTGGCACGCAAGTGTTAAAAAAAGCCCGAAAAATAAACCTTTGGCGGTCATCTGTTCGCTATTGACTTCACTTTGCCGTTCGGGTTGACTGGCTCGGCGAAACAGCAGTGAACATAATAATTAACAGCTAAATAGGTGCATCATGTCGGTCCCTCTGCGTACCGTTCAACTCAACGAAGCAAACGCATTCCTTAAGAAATATCCTGAGGTTTTGTACGTCGACCTTCTGATTGCGGATATGAACGGTGTGGTGCGCGGCAAGCGCATCGAACGCACCAGTCTTCATAAGGTTTACGAGAAAGGCATCAACCTGCCGGCCTCGCTCTTCGCCCTCGACATCAATGGCTCCACGGTGGAAAGCACCGGCCTGGGTCTGGACATCGGCGACGCTGACCGCATCTGCTACCCGATTCCCGGCACCTTGAGTATCGAGCCGTGGCAGAAGCGCCCAACCGCACAACTCCTGATGACCATGCACGAGATCGAAGGCCAGCCGTTCTTCGCTGACCCGCGTGAAGTGCTGGCCAACGTCGTGCGCAAATTCGACGACCTCGGTCTGACGATTTGTGCCGCGTTCGAACTCGAGTTCTATCTGATCGATCAGGACAACGTGAACGGTCGTCCACAGTCGCCGCGTTCGCCAGTCTCCGGCAAGCGTCCGGTGTCGACTCAGGTGTACCTGATCGACGATCTCGACGAGTACGTCGATTGTCTGCAAGACATTCTCGAAGGCGCGAAAGAGCAGGGCATCCCGGCTGACGCGATCGTCAAGGAAAGCGCCCCGGCGCAGTTCGAAGTCAACCTGCATCACGTCTCCGACCCGATCAAGGCGTGCGACTACGCCGTCCTGCTCAAGCGTCTGGTGAAGAACATCGCCTACGACCACGAGATGGACACCACCTTCATGGCCAAGCCGTATCCGGGCCAGGCGGGCAACGGTCTGCACGTGCACATTTCGATCCTGGACAAAGAAGGCAACAACATCTTCGCCAGCGAGGATCCCGAGCAGAACGCCGCATTGCGTCACGCGATCGGCGGTGTGCTGGAGACCCTGCCTGCGCAAATGGCGTTCCTCTGCCCGAACGTCAACTCGTACCGCCGCTTTGGCGCGCAGTTCTACGTACCGAACTCGCCGAGCTGGGGCATCGATAACCGCACCGTGGCCGTGCGTGTACCAACCGGTTCGCCGGATGCCGTGCGCATCGAACACCGTGTTGCTGGCGCCGACGCCAACCCGTACTTGTTGATGGCTTCGGTGCTGGCCGGTATTCACCACGGCCTGACCAACCAGATCGAGCCGGGCGCCCCGGTTGAAGGCAACAGCTACGAGCAGAACGAACAGAGCCTGCCGAACAACCTGCGCGACGCACTGCGCGAGCTGGACGACAGCGAAGTCATGGCCCGCTACATCGACCCGATGTACATCGACGTGTTTGTCGCGTGCAAGGAAAGCGAGCTGGCCGAGTTCGAAAACTCGATCTCTGACCTTGAGTACAACTGGTATCTGCATACGGTCTGACGGTTGACCCACCGCCGTAACCCTGTAGGAGCTGCCGAAGGCTGCGATCTTTTGATCTTGCTTTCAAAAAATCAAAGGCAAGAG
>NZ_RWIM01000097.1 GCF_009764645.1 Pseudomonas sp. PB106 | reverse complement strand
TCTTTTGACTTTGATTTTTCAATGCAAGATCAAAAGATCGCAGCCTGCGGCAGCTCCTACAAGAGCGACGCATCAGGCGTTGGCAGGAATGACTTCGAGGACGCGGATCTGCTCAGGCGTCGGGTAATGCCAGCGCACGTCCAGATCCCAGAACTGCGCGCCGTATTCGCGTTCCGGCGCGGGCGTCTGGTACGCCGGACGCGGGTCCTGAGCGAGGCACTGTTCGATCAGCTCAACCAACGGCTCATCAAGCCGCTGAGCGTGTGTGTGCGCTTGTTTCAGCGCCGAGTCTGTCCACTGCACCTCAATCAGCTGTGGCGCGGCGCTGGCGATGCTGTTGGCGGCGTCGGCAATGATATCGGCGTATGGCACGTAAGGTTTGATGTCGAGCACCGGCGTGCCGTCGAGCAGGTCGATACCGGAGATAAACAGCCGATTGGCTTCGACCTTGTCCAGTTTCACCACGGATTGACCGATCCCATTAGGACGGTGTGTGGCGCGAGTGGCGAATACACCCATCGACTTGTTGCCGCCCAGACGTGGTGGACGGACCTTCAGGCGCGGTTTTTCTTCCATTGCCTGATGAAACAGGAACAGCAGCCACACATGACTGACCTGTTCCAGGCCTTGTACGGCGTCACCCTGATCGAACGGCGCCACCAGTTCCAGCACGCCACGGGCGGCGGGGGCCAGTTGTGGTTGGCGGGGGATGGCGAATTTTTCCTTGAAGCAGGAGCGCACGAAGCCGATGGGGGAGACGCTGTAAGTCATGGTTTGCATTCGAAGCGGGGCGGGGTGGGCATGATAACCCGACAGCCCTCAAGTCTGGTGTTGACAGCGCTGACGCCATCGCTGGCAAGCCAGCTCCCACAGAGTTCTCGAGTGGCTACATAATCTGAGTACACCCAAAAACCTGTGGGAGCTGGCTTGCCAGCGATAGCCGCACCGCCAATGTCAGAGGCTGAATCCACCATCCAGCGGAATAATATTTCCGGTCATATAAGCCCCAGCCGTACTCGCCAGGCTGATCGCCAACGCCGCCATCTCCTCTTCACGCCCCCAACGCTTCATCGGAATCAACGCCGTATCCTCAGCCAACGCCTGCTGATCATTGCCAATATGCTGAGTCATCTTGCTCGGAAACCGTCCCGGCGCGATTACGTTGACGTTGATGTGCTGGCTCACCAGTTCCCGCGCGAGAATCCGTGACAATTGATGCAGGGCCGCTTTACTCGGCCCGTAGGCATAGGCCTGCTCGCCAAACGAAGAAATCCCCGCCACCGAACCGATATTGATAATCCGCGCCGGATTGGCCGCCGAGCCTGCCTTGCGCAACAGCGGCAGAAACTGCTGGACGCAGGTGAACACCGAGGTCACGTTGAGCTGCATGACCTTTTCCCAGCCTTTAACCGGATAGCTCTCCAACGGCGCGCCCCACGTGGTGCCGGCGTTGTTCACCAGAATATCCAGATGGGTGATCTGCTCGCCCAGCCGCGCGGCCAGCTCCTGTACGCCTTCTTCCGTCGCCAGATTCGCCGCCACGCCATGACATTTGCCCAATGCGCTGAGTTCTTCGGCGGTTTGATGGCAGGCCTCGGCATCGCGTGAGCAGACATAGACACGCGCGCCAGCCTCGACAAAGGCTTTGGCGATCATTTTGCCGATACCACGGGTGCCGCCGGTCACCAGAGCGGTGCGGCCTTGCAGGGAGAAATACGGGTGCATGGCGAGTCCTGAGTGCTAGGGATCAATACACCCTAGTCGTCAGCCGCAAAAAGCGGAGCCACTATTTTCTAACGGAATGGAGGGCCATGCGGCCAGCTTCGAGTGGCAAGCTACAAGCGGCAAGTTAAAGCAGGGTTGCAGCTTCAGCTTGCAGCTTGCGGCTCGAAACTGCTTTACGCTCTCACGCGCAGCGTGAGCCCCTTGAGGAAGTTACGCAGCAACTGGTCGCCGCACGGACGGTAGTTGGTGTGACCGACCTTGCGGAACAGCGCGCTCAGCTCTGGCTTGGACACCGGGAACTCGGCTGCTTTGAGGATTGCGTGCATGTCGTCTTCTTTCAGTTCGAAGGCCACGCGCAGCTTTTTCAGAATGATGTTGTTGGTCACCGGCACTTCGATCGGCTGCGGCGGACGGCTTTCGTCCTTGCCACGCTTGAAAATCACCAGGCCGTCGAGGAAGTGCGCGATGACTTCGTCCGGGCAGCGTACGAAACCTTCTTCGTCTTCTTCTTTCTTGTCGAGCCAGGTCACTACGTCGGCGAGCGCTACGTCCATGCCGCCGAGTTTGATGATCTCGACGACCTTTTTGTCGCTGATGTCGAGCATGTAGCGCACGCTGCGCAATACGTCGTTATGAATCATGTGAGTAATCCTGATAAGCGTTGTGGGCAGCACGCTGGCGCGCTGCCGGAATGTGTGGCGGCAGTGGAAGTCTTAGAACTTCTCTTTGCCGGACAGGTAGCGCCAATGGCCGACCGGGACTTTGCCGATCGAGACGCCGCCGATGCGGATGCGGCGGATGCCGACGACCTTGAGGCCGACCGCTTCGCAGAACTGGGCGATGATTCCCGGCTGCGGATTTTTCATGGCGAAGCGCAGACGGTTTTCGTTCTGCCAGCTAGCCTTGACCGGCGGCAGCTCCTTGCCCTTATGGGTGAGGCCGTGCTGCAGGCGATTGAGGCCGTGGGCGACCATGTCCCCTTCGACTTCGACGACGTATTCCTGCTCGATCTTCGCGGCGTCGGCGGTGAGCTTGCGCAGGATTTTCCAGTCCTGAGTGAACACCAGCAGGCCGCTGGCCTTGGCTTGCAGGTCGGCACTGGCGGTCAGGCGCAGGAAGTGCCCGCGCAGGGGGCGCTTGCTGAAGCGGTGTTCTTCGCTGAGGGTTTCGGCGCTGAGCGACTGCATGGCGGTTTCGACGTCCATGCCGGCAGGCGCGTTGAGCAGGATGGTCACCGGCTCCGGCGCGGTGGCCTTGGCATCCTTGTCCAGCTCGACCTTCTGCTCGCCGACCTTGAATTGCGGCTCGTCAATCACTTCGCCGTCCACGGTGACCCAGCCGCCCTCGATGAACAGCTCGGCCTCCCGGCGGGAGCAACCGACCAGTTCGATGAGGCGTTTGGAGAGGCGAATCGGGTCAGTCATGACAGGGCCGTAACAAAAAAGGGGTGGGCATTGTACCTGTGTGGCGCCGGTTAAGCCCGGTTCCATTTTCACGGTGTCCGTGTTCCCTGTGGGAGCGGGCTTGCCAGCGATGGCATCACCTCGGTGGATCTGTCAGACCGAGGCGTCTGCATCGCTGGCAAGCCAGCTCCCACAGGGGTTCCATGGTGTGTCAGCCGTTGCCTGAGCGTTGTTCATTTTGGCGCAAGCGCATGTGCAACAACGGATACGGCTGGCCCATACCATCGACCTCCGAGCGGCCGATCACCTCGAAACCCTGCTTGAAGTAAAAGCCCAGCGCCTGCGGGTTCTGTTCGTTGACGTCCAGCTCATCGGCATTCAAATGCTGCATCGCGTAATTCAGCAGTTTCTTGCCCAGGCCTTGGCCGCGATGGTCAGGATCGATGAACAACATCTCGATCTTGCCTGCTGCAACCCCGGCAAACCCGGTGATGCGCTGGTCGGCGTCCTTGGTGCAGATCAGCATCACCGCATCCAGATAACGCGTGAGTACTAGATTGCGCAGCAACTCGATGTAGCTGTCCGGCAGAAAATCATGGGTGGCGCGGACCGAGGCCTCCCAGACCCGGGTCAATTCCTGATAATCGCTGAGTTTCGGCGTGTGGATGACCGAATGCTGACGCATGCCCGTTGGCCTCTTGTTCGTTTCAAGGGAGTCCGTCCCCCCGCTAAACGATAGCCGTAAAAAAGCCCCGCATCTCGGAAAAAGAGCGGGGCTTTTGAATTCAGCGCTATCGCGAATCCCTGTAGGAGCTGACGAGTGAAACGAGGCTGCGATCTTTTGATCTTGTTTTTCAAAATCAAGAGATCGCAGCCTTCGGCAGCTCCTACAGGGAGTTCGGTGTTAGATCTGTTCGGCCCACAAATCGTATTCGTCAGCGTCAGTTACTTTGCACCAGACCTTGTCGCCCGGCTTCAGGTTGCTGCCGTTGTCGATGAAAACGTTGCCGTCGATTTCCGGGGCGTCGAAGAAGCAGCGGCCAACCGCACCTTGCTCGTCGACTTCGTCCACCAGCACTTCGATTTCACGGCCGATGCGCATTTGCAGGCGTGCCGAGCTGATCGCTTGCTGGTGCGCCATGAAGCGATCCCAACGATCCTGCTTGACGTCATCCGGAACGATTTCCAGATCCAGATCATTGGCCGGAGCGCCTTCAACCGGCGAGTACTGGAAGCAGCCAACGCGGTCGAGCTGGGCTTCGGTCAGCCAGTTCAGCAGGTACTGGAAGTCCTCTTCGGTTTCGCCCGGGAAGCCGACGATGAAGGTCGAACGGATGATCAGGTCCGGGCAGATTTCGCGCCAGTTCTTGATCCGCGCCAGGGTCTTGTCTTCGAACGCCGGGCGTTTCATCGACTTCAACACTTTCGGGCTGGCGTGCTGGAACGGGATGTCCAGGTACGGCAGGATCTTGCCGGCGGCCATCAGCGGGATCAGCTCGTCAACGTGCGGGTACGGGTAAACGTAGTGCAGACGGACCCAGACACCAAGCGTGCTCAGCGCTTCACACAGTTCGGTCATGCGGGTTTTCACCGGCGCGCCGTTCCAGAAACCGGTGCGGTATTTCACGTCGACGCCGTAAGCGCTGGTGTCTTGCGAAATGACCAGCAACTCTTTAACGCCGGATTTGACCAGACGCTGAGCTTCGTCGAGCACATCACCGACCGGACGGCTGACCAGTTTGCCGCGCATCGACGGGATGATGCAGAACGAGCAGCTGTGGTTGCAGCCTTCGGAAATCTTCAGGTAAGCGTAGTGGCGCGGGGTCAGCTTGATGCCTTGCGGCGGCACCAGGTCGATCAGCGGGTTGTGATCCTGACGCGGCGGCACGACTTCGTGCACGGCGTTGACCACTTGCTCGTACTGCTGCGGACCGGTCACGGCCAGCACGCTCGGGTGCACGTTGCGGATGTTGCCTTCTTCCACGCCCATGCAACCGGTGACGATCACCTTGCCGTTTTCCTTGATCGCTTCGCCGATCACTTCCAGCGACTCAGCCTTGGCCGAATCGATGAAACCGCAGGTGTTGACCACGACCACGTCGGCGTCCTGATAGGTGGACACCACGTCATAGCCTTCCATGCGCAGCTGGGTCAGGATGCGCTCGGAGTCGACCAGTGCTTTCGGGCAACCCAGAGATACAAAGCCAACCTTTGGATTGGCCGGCGCAGGAGTGGTGGACATGTCTAACCTCGGTATTTTGTGACATCGCTTTCTGGGTGCGAAAGCCGACGGACGGGCGCTTAGGGCGCGCCTCTGATCAAAAAGTGCGCAATTCTAGCGGCGGGCAACGCACTTGACCAGCTTTATGCAGGGAAATACGACGAGTGCTGCGCTATGCTTCGCGCCGTTGAGCTTTACCAATTTTTTACAGTCAACAAAACGTCTGTAACAACAGGTAAAACAGCGCATGCTGCACCACAAAGCATAGTGCTTCATTCAAAGAAGCCGGTTCTAAAATCAGGAGTGTTGGATGGGTCAGGCAAGTAGTCATGCGGCAGGCGCCGAGGGTTCGGCCTCCAAGCCGCTGAGCATGCTGGTCGCGGCGGTCGGGGTAGTTTACGGCGACATCGGCACGAGCCCGTTGTACACCCTTAAAGAAGTGTTTTCCGGCGGTTACGGCGTACCGGTCAACCACGACGGCGTGCTGGGCATTCTGTCGTTGATCTTCTGGTCGCTGATCTGGGTCGTGTCGATCAAATACATGATGTTCGTGCTGCGCGCCGACAACCAGGGCGAGGGCGGCATCATGGCGCTCACCGCACTGGCGCGTCGGGCGGCGGGGCATCGCAAGAAGCTGCGGTCGTTGCTGGTGGTGTGCGGGCTGATCGGCGCGGCGCTGTTCTACGGCGACAGCATGATCACCCCGGCGATTTCCGTACTGTCGGCGATTGAAGGTCTGGGGCTGGCATTCGATGGCATCGACCATTGGGTGGTGCCGCTGTCGCTGGTGGTGCTGGTCGCGCTGTTTCTGATTCAGCGTCACGGTACGGCGCGGATCGGCATTCTGTTCGGGCCGATCATGGTCACCTGGTTCCTCGTCCTCGGCGCCCTTGGTGTGTACGGCATCAGCCACACGCCAGAAGTGTTGCATGCAATGAATCCGATTTGGGCGGTAAATTTCTTCGTTGTCCATCCAGGCATGGGCGTGGCGATCCTCGGCGCCGTGGTGCTGGCGCTGACCGGTGCCGAGGCGCTGTACGCCGACATGGGCCACTTCGGGCGCAAGCCGATTGCCCGCGCCTGGTTCATCCTGGTGCTGCCGGCGCTGGTGCTGAACTACTTCGGTCAGGGCGCTTTGCTGCTGGACAACCCGGAGGCGGCGCGTAACCCGTTCTATCTGCTGGCACCGAGTTGGGCGCTGATTCCATTGGTCGGCCTTTCGACCATGGCCACGGTGATCGCTTCGCAAGCGGTGATTTCCGGCGCGTTCTCCCTGACCCGTCAGGCGATTCAGCTGGGCTACATTCCGCGCATGTACATCCAGCACACCTCCAGCGACGAGCAGGGCCAGATCTACATTGGCGCGGTGAACTGGGCACTGATGGTTGGCGTGGTCCTGCTGGTGCTGGGCTTCGAATCCTCCGGCGCACTGGCCTCGGCCTACGGTGTGGCGGTGACTGGCACCATGCTGATGACCACCATTCTGGTGTCGGCAGTGATGCTGCTGCTGTGGAAATGGCCGCCGATCCTCGCGGTGCCGGTGCTGCTGGGCTTTCTGCTGGTGGACGGTCTGTATTTCGCCGCCAACGTGCCGAAGATCGTTCAGGGCGGTGCGTTCCCGGTGATCGCCGGTATCGCCCTGTTCGTGCTGATGACCACCTGGAAGCGCGGCAAGCAATTGCTGGTCGAGCGTCTGGACGAAGGTGCGCTGCCGCTGCCGATCTTTATCAGCAGCATCCGCGTGCAACCGCCGCATCGCGTGCAGGGCACAGCCGTTTTTCTGACCGCGCGTTCCGACGCCGTGCCGCATGCGCTGTTGCACAACCTGCTGCACAACCAGGTACTGCACGAGCAAGTGGTGTTGCTGACGGTGGTCTACGAAGACATCCCGCGCGTGCCGCCATCGCGACGCTTTGAAGTTGAAGCCCACGGCGAAGGCTTCTTCCGGGTGATCCTGCACTTCGGCTTCACCGACGAGCCGGACGTGCCACAGGCGCTGAAGCTGTGCCATCTGGAAGATCTGGATTTCAGCCCGATGCGCACCACCTACTTCCTCAGCCGCGAAACGGTGATTGCCTCGAAACTGGAGGGGATGGCGCGTTGGCGTGAGGCGCTGTTTGCGTTCATGTTGAAGAATGCCAATGGCAATTTGCGGTTCTTCAATCTGCCGCTGAACCGGGTGATTGAGTTGGGGACGCAGGTGGAGATGTAAGCCTCGCCTCAACTGAAAAGCCCTCGTTGGCCTAGTGGCTGGCGGGGGCTTTTTTGTGGGCGGCAACTTCAGATCAAAAGATCGCAGCCTTCGGCAGCTCCTACAGGTTTCGCATTCCATGTGGGAGCTGCCGAAGGCTGCGATCTTTTGATCTTCAAACCTCTACACGCTTTCAGGCATCTCGGTTTCGGATTCGGTCTTCGTCCGCGCAGGTCGTGGCATCAGTGTCTGTATCACATCATCAAGCAAAGCCTTGCCCATCACCGTCAGGTAATGCGCGGCCCAGGCATGGCGGTCGGTGTCTCTGATGAAGGCAGCGTCCTCTGCGAAGGATTTGGCGAGGGATAGCAGGTCGGAGGATTGGGACAAGGCATCGATGATCGGGATGCCGGCGCGGACATTGAAGAACGCTTGATCCGCGTTGTAGAGGAAAGGGGTGAAGCCGATGGTTTTAACGCTTGCGAGTCCGTGCAGATCAGTTTCGGTCATCGTGTTACTCCTTGGTTCGAAGTGCCGCGACTTTCGTTACCACGCGAAAGGGAGGCAACTGTACGCAGGGTGGTAAACCGGGAACCAAGGAAACCGGCACGCCCGAAAGCGTCCCACGCACAGCCGCCATAACTTGATGGACGTACTGTTGCGCTGGTTTCTCCGGGTTACCACACCCGATCGCTGAATGGGTCAGCGACGTCCGGAGAGTATCCCGTCGAAAAACAGCGCAATAGAGCGGCACAGCGCCCGAACACGAGTTTCGGAGTTTGCCTACAAGGTCTGTGGGCGTCATCTGATATTGCGAGACTGGAAGTAAACGATACTAAACGTCGGACACGCCATCCCTTGTAGGAGTGAGCCTGCTCGCGATAGCGGAGTATCAGTTGGCAAATAGGTGGCTGACACTCCGCTATCGCGAGCAGGCTCACTCCTACAGGGGAATGGGTTCATCGTCCGAGATGTAAAAAAGCCCCCGCAACTGCGAAGTTGCGGGGGCTTTTTGTGGGTGCTCAGATCACTCTTCGGCGACCGAGTCCTTGCTCTGACGCTTCTCGATCAAGTCCACCAAGCGCTTGGCCAGCGCCGGGTAGTTCTCGTCGAAGTGGTGGCCGCCAGGCAGTTTCACTGCCTCGCCAACGGCAGTCTTGTCCGTGCAGCCACTTTCATCGGTCTCTTCTTCACCATAGATGCACACAACCTTCGCCGCTGGCAGCTTGGCCATTTCGGGGCCGGTCGCGGCTTCTTTGCCGGCGTTGCCCAGCCAGCCTTCAACTTCGATTTCGAAGCTGCCGGTGCGGGCGAAGGCCAGCAGGATGATCGCGTCTACGCGTTGCTGCTCGGTGTCTGGCAGGCGGTTGTAGATCGCCGGCAGGACGTCAGCACCGAACGAGTAACCGGTGAGGATGAAGCGTTTGGTGCCCCATTTCTGCCGGTAGTGCTGCATCAGTTCGGTCAGGTCCAGAGCGCTTTGTTCCGGACTCTTGTGCTGCCAGTAGTAGCGCAGGGTGTCGATGCCGACGACCGGGTAGCCGATCTTGGCCATTTCACCGGCCACATCGCGGTCGAGGTCGCGCCAGCCGCCGTCACCGGAGAGAAACAGGGTGACGGTGTCTTTGGCCTGGCCGGCCGGCACTTCAACCACCGGAATCGCCAGACCGCCGTTGGCCTTGTCGCCGCCGACGAGGATTTTGCGCAGTTCGTTGTTCAGCACTTGCGGCAGGTTGATGTCGTAGTCGCTGATGCTGGTTTCGGCGTTCGGTTGATCGCGCACGAAACCTGCGCTGGCGTCGTCCGGGTTGTCGTTCCAGGCGGCCAGCCAGTGGCCGTGGGCGGCGGATTTCGGCAGCAGGTGGGTACAGCCACCTTTTTCCAGAGCGAGGTCGACGGACACGGCTTGCGCCTTGTCGTCTTTCTGTTCGGCGAGCCAGCGCCAGGCCAGTACGGCGCCTGGGCCGATGCCGCTGACCAAAGTGGCCGGGCCGTTCAGTTCACGCAGACCCGATTGCAGGGCGCGGCTTTGCAGCAGGCAGTCCTTGGGCAGAATCACCTGAACAATCTGCGCCGAGGCGCTGCGGCTCAGGGTGGTCAGTTGTTTTTCAGAGAGTTTCTGGTCGTCGTTGACGGCCACCAGCACCTGCGCCTTGGGCTTGGTGCCCGGGATGACGCGGGTCATGGCGGCGCCGTCGGCCGGGGTCAGCTGTTCTACGGTTGGTTCCGGTGCCGGGCGTTTCAGGTACCAGTAACCGCCGCCGGCAATCACGGCCAGCACGATCAGTGCGGCCAGGATGTACTTCAGGGAGCGTTGAATCATCAGCGTTTCACCAATCCAGTCAAGCCGCCCGCGATCAGGGCAGCAGTGTCGGCCAGCGCCACCAGCGGATCGAGTCCGGCGGGCACGGCCATATAACGGGGTTCCCAGTCAGGCTGGAACTTGTCTTTGAAGCGGCGCAAGCCTTGGAAGTTGTACAGCTGCTCACCACGGCGGAAAACCATCGAGCCCAGACGCTGGGTCAGCGGTGCACCACGCCGGGGTTGCAACCCCGACAACGGCACCATGCCCAGGCTGAAACGCGCGTATCCGTGACTCTTATAGTGTTGAATCAGGCCGACCATCATGAATTCCATGGTCAGCTTGGGGGCGTCCGGGTGCGCGCGCATCAGATCGAGACTGGCCAGGTCATGGCTGTAGGTCTCGAGCAGGTTGGCGAACGCCACCGGGCGGCCTTCGAAGCGAATCACCGCGATGCGGAAATGCTTCAGGTAATCGTCGCTGAAACGGCCGAGGGAGAAGCCTTTCTCACGCACATTCTTGCCGGTCAGCCATGCATCGGAAATCACTTTCAGCTCGTCCATCGGCGCCTGACCCGGTTCGTGTATTTCCAGCGACAAGCCATCGCGGGTGCCACGGTTCCAGGTGTAACGCAGATCTTTCATCTCTTTGCCCTTGGCTTCCAGGTCAAAGCGCAGCAGATCGACTCGGGCTTCTTCGCCGAGTTTGATCGCGGTCAGGCCGATGTCCATGTAGTACGGCAGGTTCTCCGCGCGCACCTGGTAGAACACCGGGCGGGCGTGGTGGATATCGCAGAGGTCGCGGAACTGCCAGATCATCTCGGCACGTTGCTGGCCGGGGCCGATCGGGTCATACAGCGCTACGAGGCTACGGCCACGGCGTGCGTACATCAGGAAGGCTTCGTCGTTCTGGTGAAACAGCAACGCCTTGTCACCGGTCAGCGCGAGGCCACCATCGGGTTGCGACGACGCCATCAGAATTTTCGCCGCGCGATCGAGTTCGTCGGGTGTCGGCAAATGTATGACAGGGCGCGCGGTGCGCAGCAGCCAGGTCAGCGCGATCACCAGCAACAGCACGGCAGCGCCGAGCAACGAGCGCAGGCCTCGGGGCGCGTCAGCATCCAAGGTGAACTGCCACCACAGTTGATGGCTGTACGGCACGTCTTGGTAGGCGAATAGCAGCAACCATGTCGAGGCACCGAGTACGCACAGGCTGGCCACCAGATACAGCGGCGAGAAGGGCAGTTCGGTCAGGCGGCTCGGGCGATAGAACGAGCGACGGAACACCCCGAGCAACGCTGCGGTGAGGGTCATCAGCGTCGCTTCTTCCCAGTCGAAGCCTTTGAGCAGCGAGAGCAGGGCGCCAACCAGCAGCAGAATGGTGGTCAGCATCCACGCCGCCGAGAGGCGACGGCGCAGACCTTGTGCGAGCATCAGGCAGAGCACGCCGATCAGGCTGGCGCCGAAGTGCGAGGCGTCGACCAGTCGATGCGGGATCAGAAAACCGATGTGTTCCAGACGGGTGTCGATTTCAGGGGTAGCGCCGGAAAACAGCAGTACCACGCCGGACAAGAACACCAGTACCGCCAGAATCGGCGCGGCCAGACCGGAGGCTGCGCGCATGGTCTGGGTCTGGAACAGGCGCTGGCCTTCGTTGATCAAAAGCAATACGCAGGCCACCAGCAGCGGCAGGACCACGTAGATCAGGCGATACAGCAGCAACGCAGCGGCCAATGGCGCGGCACCGAGTTTGTCGGCGAAAGCGGCCAGCAGAATGGCTTCGAACACACCGACGCCGCCCGGCACATGGCTGAGTACGCCGGCAGCCAATGCCAGCAGATATACCAAGAGGAACGCGCCGAACGGTGGCGCTTCCGGCAGCAATAGATAGAGAACGGTGGCGGCAGCGGCAACGTCAAGGGCGGTGATCACCAGTTGCAGGAAGGTCAGGCGACGACCCGGCAGGCGCAGGGTGCGGCGACCGGCTCTGACCAGCAGATTGTCGGGGTAGGGCTGTTCTGGCAGGCGACGGCGATAAATACCGATCATCAAGATCGCGCCAAGCAGCAAGACGGTTACCGCAACGGTGCCGAGCAAGCCTTCAGAGAGTCCCAGCGCCTGGGAGGCCGCCGGCAGGTCACTCAAGGTTGCCAGCGCAGCCAGTGGCGGCAGGGCGCAGCCAAGCGACAGGCTGGCGAACAAAGTCATGTGCGCGACTTCCGACGCCCCCAGACCCAGTCGGGCGTATAAGCGGTAACGCACCGAACCGCCGGACAGCAGTGACAGGCCGATGGCATTGCCAATCGCAAATGCGGTGAAGCCACCGAGCGCCAATGTGCGCGGCGGAATGTTCACGCCGGCATAGCGGCTGGCCGACCATTCATAGCCCAACAGGATTACGAAGCCGACTACAGTCGCCGCGAATGCACCGAGCAGGGCGGGTTTCGGCACGTCGAGAATCGAGTCGTGCAAGGCATCGAGATCGAGTTCGGCGAGCAGATGACGACAGGCAATCAGCGCAATCGCGAACAGCAGCAGCGTGACCGCCAGACCGATCGGTTGACGATATTTGCTCAACCGATCCAGCAAGCGCAGGCGCTCGGGTTTGATCGGATGTTCCGCTGTGACGGTGTCTTGTGGATCAGACGAGTTGGCGCGCATCAATCACCTCTTGGATTGTGCGCGACAGGATGGAGGTATCCAGCCAAGTTACCAATCCCTGTAGAAAAAAATAATCACAAAATACTACGCCTCTCACCGGGTATCGGCGAGGGCAGTTCCTGGATTGCAGAGGCCTTGCCTGCGACTCAAGCATAGTCGCAAGTCAGGACTTCTGAAGATCCCAAGCGGTTCACTGCACAGTGACAGATCATTGTTGCGAAAGGACTTTTTCAACAGATACAAAAAAGGCCACTCTTTCGAGTAGCCTTTTTTGATGTTTGGTTGCGGGAGCCGGATTTGAACCGACGACCTTCGGGTTATGAGCCCGACGAGCTACCAGACTGCTCCATCCCGCGTCTGTGTGGCGGCATTCTACAGACGAACGACGGGGTGTCAACCGCTAATCCCGTAAAGGGTCAAATAAGTGTGATATCGCGTCAAACGGTCGCAGGTGGAGGCTTAAGTTTAGGAAATGCAAAGAATTCCTGTTTGGCAGCCGCTCCTCTATAAGAAGAGGAAATCCACAAAACAGACGCGCACAAAAAAGGCCACTCTTTCGAGTAGCCTTTTTTGATGTTTGGTTGCGGGAGCCGGATTTGAACCGACGACCTTCGGGTTATGAGCCCGACGAGCTACCAGACTGCTCCATCCCGCGTCTGTGTGTCGGCATTCTACAGAGGAACGCCGGGGTGTCAACCTTCAATATGGATAAAATCTGTTGAGGTTCAATCGGTTAGCGTTTTTTCTCGGGTGTTTTTCCGAGCGCAGGGCAGGCAGGGCAAGGCTTTCAGCTCTATTGGCGGCCGTTTGTCGATTGAGAAAATAAATTCAAAGTGCTTTTCCTACACGCGCAAAAGAACATTCGTACCACTGGTGCTATATACAGGTGTCAGTGAGATACTGCCGATCCGGTTCGCCACGTTTCCTTTTCTGACATGACTCAGCGAAAAATCATCCACATTGACTGCGACTGTTTCTACGCCGCCATCGAGATGCGCGATGACCCGCGCCTGGCCGGCAAGCCGTTGGCGGTGGGTGGCTCGGCCGATCGACGTGGGGTGATTGCTACCTGCAACTATGAGGCGCGGGCTTACGGTGTGCGTTCGGCGATGGCCTCGGGGCATGCCTTGAAGCTGTGCCCTGACCTGACCATCGTCAAGCCACGCATGGACGCTTACCGCGAAGCTTCGAAAGAAATTCACACGATCTTCAGCGACTACACCGACCTGATTGAGCCGTTGTCTTTGGATGAGGCCTATCTCGACGTCTCTGACAGTGCGCATTTCGGCGGCAGTGCCACGCGCATTGCCCAGGACATCCGCCGCCGCGTCTCCAATCAATTGCACATCACGGTGTCTGCGGGCGTGGCGCCGAACAAATTTCTGGCAAAGATCGCCAGCGACTGGAAAAAGCCCAATGGCTTGTTCGTGATCACCCCGGATCAGGTCGAAGATTTCGTCAGCGGTTTGCCAGTGAGCAAGTTGCACGGCGTCGGCAAGGTCACTGCCGACAAGCTGGGCAAGCACGGCATCGTCGACTGCTCACAGTTGCGCGAGTGGGGCAAGCTGGCGCTGGTGCGCGAATTCGGCAGCTTCGGCGAGCGATTGTGGAGTCTGGCCCGTGGGATTGATGACCGTTTGGTGCACAACGACAGTCGGCGTCAGTCAATCAGTGTGGAAAACACCTACGACGTTGATCTACCGGATCTGCGCAGTTGCCTGGATAAATTGCCGGAGCTGCTGGAAACCCTGAAAACCCGCATGGCGCGGATCGACAGCAGTTACCGACCGGGCAAGCCGTTCGTCAAAGTGAAGTTTCATGACTTTACCCAAACGACGCTTGAGCAGGCCGGGGCAGGGCGGGATCTGGGCAGTTATCAATTGATGCTGACGCAAGCGTTCAATCGCGGCGGGAAACCGGTGCGGTTGCTGGGGGTTGGGGTGAGGCTGGAGGATTTGCGCGGAGGGTTTGAGCAGATGGAGTTGTTTGAGCGGTAGATTTGCGGCGTATTGCAGATAGTCATCGCGGGCAAGCCCGCTCCCACAGTGTTCGATGGTGAAACACATATTGTGTGAACACCCATAAACCCTGTGGGAGCGGGCTTGCCCGCGATGCTGTTAGCTTTTAATTCGGTCCAGGATCCGCCACCAGACGCCCGGCATCCTTGGTCAGCGACTTGAGAAACTCAGCCTGCAACTCTGGATCGTTACGCGTCAGTTCGATCAGGCTTTGTTCCAGTTCGCTGGCTTCTTCTTCCAGACCCAGTTCCGACAGACGTTTGACCCGGTGCACCCACTGGCTCACTTCGTCGTCTTCCAGATCGTCGTAAATCAGCCCGTGCGCTTCCAGCAGCTTGCCGCGCAGATGACTGCTGATCAGCAGCGATGAATCGGAATGCACGTCATCCTTGGCGTCTTCAACGCTGATCTGCAATTTGCCGACATGATTGAGATCATTCTCAGCAAACGGACTGTCGAGCAGATTCAGGCGCAGCACGCCGTTGCGGTCAGTCGTCATGTCGAAGGTCTGTTTGCCAGCCTTGACCTGCACCGGACGCTCGCTCCACGGCAGGCTCGAATACTCCGTGCGCTTGTCGCGCTGGACTTCATCGATACCCGCGAGGTTCTGCTGCGCACGACCGTTTGACTGCACGTTCATGAACGGATTGAGCCCGGCAAAACCGTAGCTCAGCCAGTCTTTGGTGACGCTGTCCGGCAAGTTGCCCAAGGCAAAGACGTTGACCACGTTGGCGCCGACGCCACCGACCACGGCCACCACGCCCAGCGGGATCTCGTAGACCTCCCGCCAAGGCTGGTATGGCGTGTAGCGGTCATAACGACGGGTGACCTCGAACTCGGTGACTTCAAAAGTCTTCTGTTCGTTGATCTTCACGCGTCGCTGCGGCAGCTCAAGCGCCTTAGGCTCACCGACATCAATCTGCAGGCTGTGGTCGAGCAATTTTCGCTCGACCCGCTCTTCGTGCTCGCTGCGTTGTGACATGTGATTGGCACAGCCGCTGACCAGCAGGGCACCGCACAGGGCGGTGCCACCGAGGCCTAAGGTGTTTCGCTTGAACATGACGTCTCTATCTGGTTTCAGCGGCGGATACGGGCCTGCAGGAAGGACAGTACATCGGCGACCGGCAATGCTTGCGCCTCGCCTTCGGTCCGACTCTTGTATTCCAGGTTGCCTTCGGCGAGGCCGCGGTCGCTGACCACGATCCGGTGTGGAATGCCGATCAGCTCCATGTCCGCGAACTTGATGCCCGGGCTGGTTTTCTTGTCGCGATCGTCCAGCAGCACTTCGAAGCCGGCCGCCGTCAGTTCGGCGTACAGCTTGTCGGTGGCTTCGCGCACCTGCTCGGTTTCATAGCGCAGCGGTACCAGAGCGATCTGGAACGGAGCCAAGGTGTCGCTCCAGATGATGCCGTTTTCGTCGTTGTTCTGCTCGATGGCGGCTGCTACCACGCGGGATACGCCGATGCCGTAGCAACCCATTTCCAGAGTCACCGGCTTGCCGTTCTCGCCCAGCACTTCGCACTTCATCGCCTTGCTGTACTTGTTGCCCAGCTGGAAGATGTGCCCGACTTCGATGCCGCGCTTGATTTCCAGGGTGCCTTTGCCGTCCGGGCTTGGGTCGCCGGCGACAACGTTACGCAGGTCAGCCACGGTTGGAACTGGCAGATCGCGCTCCCAGTTCACGCCGAAGTAGTGCTTGTCGTCGATGTTCGCGCCGATGCCGAAGTCGCTCATCAGCTCGACCGAACGGTCGATGATGATTGGTAGCGGCAGGTTCAGCGGGCCGAGCGAACCGGCGCCGGCGCCAATGGCGTCACGCAGTTCGGCATCGGTGGCCATGACCAGCGGGTTGGCCACGCCAGGCTGCTGGGCAGCCTTGATTTCGTTGAGTTCGTGGTCGCCACGGATGACCAGCGCGATCAGCTTGCCTTCTTCTTCGGCGCGCACGATCAGGGTCTTGATGGTCTTTTCAATCGGCAGATTGAATTTTTCCACCAGGGCGGCGATGGTCTTGGTGTCTGGCGTGTCGACCAGACGCAGCTCTTCGGTCGCAGCGGCACGCGAAGTTTCGCGTGGCACGGCTTCGGCTTTTTCAATGTTCGCGGCGTAGTCGGAACCGTTGCTGAAGACAATGTCGTCTTCGCCGGACTCGGCCAGTACGTGGAATTCGTGCGAACCCGCGCCACCGATCGAACCGTTGTCGGCTTCAACCGGACGGAATTTCAGGCCCAGACGCGTGAACACGTTGCAGTAGGCTTCATGCATGCGGTCATAGGTGACTTGCAGCGATGCTTGATCCGCGTGGAACGAGTAAGCGTCCTTCATGATGAATTCGCGGCCGCGCATCAAACCGAAGCGTGGGCGGATTTCGTCGCGGAATTTGGTCTGGATCTGGTACAGGTTGATTGGCAGCTGCTTGTAGCTGCTCAACTCGTTGCGCATCAGATCGGTGATCACTTCTTCGTGGGTCGGGCCCGCGCAGAAGTCGCGACCATGGCGGTCTTTGATGCGCAGCAGCTCAGGGCCGTATTCTTCCCAGCGCCCCGATTCCTGCCACAGTTCGGCCGGTTGGGTGCTCGGCATCAACACTTCCAGAGAGCCGGCAGCGTTCATTTCTTCACGAACGATGGCTTCAACCTTGCGCATCACCCGCAGGCCCATGGGCAGCCAGGTGTACAGGCCCGAGGCAAGTTTGCGGATCATGCCGGCGCGCAGCATCAACTGATGGCTGATCACGACCGCATCGGAAGGCGTTTCTTTCTGTGTGGCGAGCAAAAATTGACTGGTGCGCATGGTTGGCCGTTGTCGGTTGCTATGACTGGAAATGACGCAGCAGTGTACCGGCGAGTGTTGCCGACGTACAGGCGTGCGGTCGGTGGGGCAGCACGACGGCGGGATTCCTCCCGCCGTTGGCGAAATCTCTTACGATTCTTCGACGGCTGGTGTCGGCACGGGCTCGGGCGTTGGTGTCGGGCCTTCGCGGCGGCTCTCCTGGAACCAGTGCAGGGCGATCAGAACCAGCGTCGGTACGCCGAGCAGCGCAGTGATCAGGAAGAAGCTGTGATAACCGAACTTCTCGACCAAGACTCCGGAATAGCCGCCCATCAGCCGCGGCAGCAGGAGCATGATCGAACTGAGCAGGGCGTATTGCGTCGCCGAAAACTTCAGGTTGGTCAGGCTCGACAGGTAGGCAACGAACGCCGAAGTTGCGAGGCCCGAACTGAAGTTGTCGAGGGAAATGGTCACCACCAGCATCTGCAGGTCCGGCCCCATGTCGGCGAGCATCACGAACAGCAGGTTGGTCGCTGCCGAAGCCACGCCACCGATAAACAGAATCGGCAGGATGCCGAAACGAACGATCAGCAAGCCGCCCATGCCGGCGCCGACGAGGGTCATGATCAGGCCGAAGATCTTGCTGACACTGGCAATCTGATCCTTGGTGAAGCCCTGGTCGATATAGAACACGTTGGCCATCACGCCCATCACCGTGTCCGACATGCGATACGTGGCGATCAGGCCCAGCAGCAATAGCGCCTGCCAGCGATAACGCAGGATAAAGTCGTTGACCGGCGTCAGTACTGGCGCGAGGCCGCGACGACCCATGGCCGACAGGCACAGGCCGGTGAGCAGCGTATAGAGAATCGCGCGCAGGAAGGCGCGGTCTTCGAGCAGCAAGTCGAGCGGGCTCATGCCGCCGAACAACACGCTGGCGAAGTCGGTGTTGTAGAGCTGAGTGAACATCGCCGGTACGGACACCAGCAACACGATCAGCACGAACACCGACATCAACTGATGCATGAACGTGTAGCGCCCGGCCTGCAACTGCGTGCGCAGCGGCACCGGCGGCTCGCGCATGAACAACGTGGTCAGCAGCGCCGGCACCATCAACGCACCGAACAGCACATAGGTGCCGGTCCAGGCCGAGTGTTTGTAGTTGAAACCGGTAGAGCCGAAACCTTCGGCGAAAAACAATGCGCCGGCCGTCGCGAGCAGGGCGGCGACGCGGTAACCGGACATGTAACTGGCGGCGAGGGCAGCCTGACGATTGTCTTCGGCGATTTCCAGGCGATAGGCGTCGACCGCAATGTCTTGGGTGGCCGAGGCAAACGCGACGACAACGGCAATGGCGATCAGCCAGGACAAGTGTTTTTGCGGATCACAGAAGCCCATGCCGATCAGGCCGAGAATGACCAGCACCTGCGAGAGCACCAGCCAGGAACGGCGACGGCCAAGTTTGCCCAGCAACGGCAGGCGCCATTGGTCGAGCAGTGGTGACCAGACCCATTTGAACGCGTACGCCAGGCCGATAAGGCTGGCGTAGCCGATGGTCTCACGGGCGACACCCGCCTCGCGCAACCACACGGACAGCGTTGAAAACACCAGCATGTACGGCAGGCCGGCAGCGAAACCGAGCAACAACAGCACGAGCGTCGAAGGACTGGCATAGGCGGCGAGCGCGGCGCGCCAGGTTTTACGGGGCATGGGCTGAAGTCTGCCTCAAGATTGCGAAAACAAAGCGCGCACTCTAACCGCTGTGCTCTACCGGACGCCAGCCATGGCGCTGAATATCCACACGATTGTTCAGGACGGTGATGCCCTCCATGCGCAATCTGACCCGTTGTTCGTCGCCCGACGGGCTGCCCACTGGCAGGCTGATCCGCCCACCGGCACCCAGTACGCGGTGCCAAGGCAGTTTGGTATCACCCGGCAATTGACTCAAGGTGCGGCCAACCCAGCGGGCGGCGCGCCCCAATCCGGCCAGTTCGGCCAATTGGCCATAGCTGACGACTTTGCCTTCGGGCACTTGCGCGAGGGTCGAGTAGAGCGCCGTGCGTCGGATTTGCGCTTCGCTCTCACCTTCGTGGATCGGGTCTGTCACGGGCGTGGTTCCTGAACTTCGGCGTGTTGTTGCTCCAAGGGTAATCCGTCACTGCGCAGTTGAGAAATGAACTCAATAGAAATAGTCCGGTCAGTCCTTGTCAGGGTCTTATTCCTACGGATAATGCCGACCTTTTTTCGCAAACTTGAGCCTTTGATTCGCTTATGTTGTCCAGATCCTTGCTGTGCCTAGCTGTTTTCAGTGCGTCCACTCCCCTGCTTGCCGACACCGTCTGGTTGAAGAACGGTGACAAGTTGAGCGGCACCATTACCGTGTTCGATGGCGGCAAGCTGTTGATCCAGACCAAGTACGCTGGCGCGGTCACGATCGACTGGAAAGAGGTCAAGACGCTGGACAGCGATCAGCATTTGCTCGTCAAGCAAGATGCCTACACCGGTGAAGTGTCGAAGTCGCTGAGCGCAGCGGAAGACGGCAAGGTCACTCTGGCCAACGGTGAAGCGCCGAAGACCGTCGAGCTGGCGAGCATCCAGCAGATTCTCAAACCGAAACCGGTGGTCGAGGATCTGGTCTGGAAGGGCAATGTCGACCTGGCGCTGGACTATCAGCGTGCCGAGAAGGATACCGATGACTACGATGTCGGCTTCAAGACCACGGCGCGGCATGGCCGCTGGCGGCACATCGCGGAAGGTGAGTACAACCGCGAAGTGCAGGACGATGTAACCACCACCGATAACTGGCGCGCTGAATACTCCCTCGACCGCTTCCTCACTGATCAGTGGTTCTGGCAAGGGCGTGTGAATTACAAGCGTGATCACATCGAAGAGCTGGCCCGCCAGCGCGTGGTCGGTACCGGTCCCGGTTACCAGTTCTGGGACGATGAGCTGGGTGCGTTCTCTCTCGGCTCGCTGCTCAACCGCACCGATTACGAGTATCGCGATGGCAGCAAGGACAACTTCTATTCCGTCGCGATGAAGTGGGACTACAACCGCTACCTGATTGGCAAGAAAGTCGAGTTCTTCACCAACGGTGAAGTCGGCAAGCCGTTATCTGGCGTTGCTGACTACGCATTGGATGCCGAGATGGGCTTGCGTTACAAGGTTACCGACTGGGCCTCGCTCAATCTCAAGGCCGAGCGTGACATCATCAGCGGCACCAATGATGCAGACTTGAACAAGACCCGTTACACCGCAGGGTTTGGCGTGGCCTGGTAAGGCAGAAGCAAAAGATCGCAGCCTGCGGCAGCTCCTACAGGGATTAATGTAGGAGCTGCCG
>NZ_RWIM01000096.1 GCF_009764645.1 Pseudomonas sp. PB106 | reverse complement strand
TCTTTTGATCTTGTTTTTTACAATCAAAAGATCGCAGCCTGCGGCAGCTCCTACAGGGGTTCGCGTTGTTTTTAAACCTTTCGCTTGTCAACGTGGTCACTGGAAGAACACCTCCAGAGCGCGCGCAGCCCGCATGGCGAAATCTCCCGACCACGCAAAAACCTGGTTCAGCGCCCGCGACTGGAAGCCGTTTGCCTTTCAAAAACAGGTCTGGGCAGCGGTCAGAAATGGCGATTCCGGCCTGCTCCACGCCAGCACCGGCGCCGGTAAAACCTATGCCGTGTGGTTCGCGGCGCTCAATCGCTTCGCTCGCCCGCATCCTTCTGTCGAAACCCCACGCAAACGTAAAGCGCCGGCCGAACCGCTGACAGTTCTGTGGATCACGCCCATGCGCGCCCTCGCCGCCGACACTGCGCGCGCCTTGCAAACGCCTGTCGATGACTTGCAGCTCCCATGGAGCATCGGCTTGCGCACGGGCGACACCAGTAGCAGCGAGCGCGCCCGGCAGAGCCGGCGCTTGCCGACCACGCTGATCACCACACCGGAAAGCCTGACCTTGCTGCTCGCCCGTGCCGATGCCCAAGTAGCGCTGTCGACCTTGCGCATGATCGTCGTTGATGAATGGCACGAATTGCTCGGCAACAAACGCGGCGTGCAACTGCAACTGGCCCTCGCCCGGCTGCGGCATTGGCAACCGGAGCTGATCGTCTGGGGGGTGTCCGCCACCCTCGGCAATCAATCCCACGCAGAAGAGGTGCTTATCCCACAGGGCGGCGGCGTCAGTATTCAAGGACAAAGCGAAAAGTCGCTGAAGGTCGACACCCTTCTCCCACCGGCCATAGAGCGTTTTCCGTGGGCCGGGCACATCGGTCTGAAAATGTTGCCGCAAGTGGTCGCCGAACTGGAGGCCTGCGCCAGCACGCTGGTGTTCACCAACACCCGGGCGCAATCGGAAATCTGGTATCAGGCGTTGCTGGAAGCCAGGCCCGACTGGGCCGGGTTGATTGCCTTGCATCACAGTTCGTTGTCACGCGACACCCGCGACTGGGTGGAAAAAGCCTTGAAGGACGGCCAGCTGAAAGCGGTGGTCTGCACCTCGAGTCTGGACCTGGGGGTGGATTTCCTGCCGGTGGAGCGCGTCCTGCAAATTGGCTCGGCCAAAGGAGTCGCACGCTTGATGCAGCGCGCCGGGCGCTCGGGCCACGCACCGGGGCGTACCTCACGGGTGACGTTGGTGCCCACGCACAGTCTGGAACTCATCGAAGCCGCTGCCGCTCGCGATGCCGTCGAACAACGGCGCATCGAACCACGACTGTCGCCGCACAAGCCGCTGGATGTGCTGGTGCAGCATCTGGTCAGCATGGCGTTGGGTGGTGGTTTTTTACCGGATGAGCTGTACGAAGAAGTCCGCCTGGCGTGGGCTTATCGCGATCTGACGCTGGCGGATTGGGCCTGGGCGCTGGCTTTCGTACGTCATGGCGGGATGTCTCTGACAGCCTATCCGGATTATCGTCGGGTCGAGCCGGACGAACATGGCGTCTGGCGAGTGCCGGACGCGCGTTTGGCGCGGCGCCACCGCATGAGCATCGGCACCATCGTCAGTGACGCCAGCATCAACCTGAAATTCTGGAGCAAGGGCGGCGGCGGCAAGCAGTTGGGCAGTGTTGAGGAAGGCTTTATCGCCCGACTCAAACCGGGCGACGGTTTTCTCTTCGCCGGACGTTTGCTGGAACTGGTGCGGGTGGAAAACATGACGGCTTACGTCAAACGCAGCACCGCAAAAAAAGCTGCTGTACCACGCTGGAATGGCGGGCGAATGCCACTTTCCAACGAATTGGCCGAAGCCGTGGTCAGGCGTTTTAGCGAAGCCGCGCAAGGCGCGTTCAACGGCCCGGAAATGCAAGCCTTGCGACCGCTGCTGGAAACACAATTGCGCTGGTCAGGTCTGCCGACGACAGAAAATCTGCTGGCCGAAGTGCTGAAATCCCGCGAGGGCTGGCATTTTTTCCTCTATCCCTTTGCCGGGCGCCAGGTGCACCTGGGGCTGGCGAGTCTGTTGGCGTGGCGCGTCAGCCAGCGCCAGCCAGTGACGTTTTCCATCGCGGTGAACGATTACGGCCTGGAACTACTCAGCGCCACACCGATCGACTGGGCCGAGCATTTGAATGCCGAGCTGTTCAATGGCGATGACCTATTGGTCGACGTTCTGGCCAGCCTCAACGCAGGTGAGCTGGCCCTGCGGCGTTTTCGCGAGATCGCGCGGATTGCCGGGCTGGTCTTCGCCGGTTACCCCGGTGCGCCGAAAAGCACCCGGCAGGTGCAGGCCTCCAGCGGACTGTTCTTCCAGGTGTTCAAGCAATACGACGCCGACAACTTGTTGCTGGCGCAGGCCGGGGAAGAAGTCCTACGGGAAGAATTGGATATTCGTCGTCTGGAGCAGACATTGCAGCGAATCAACGGGATGAAACTGGACGTGCATCTGATTAAACGTCCTACGCCATTAGGGTTTCCGCTGCTGGTGGAGCGCATGCGCGAAAGCATGAGTTCGGAAAAACTCGCTGACCGGATCAGACGAATGGTCGGTGATCTGGAGAAAAGTGCCGATAAGGGCGGTTCGCAATGAGCGCGCCCTACCCGGTGCGGCTGGCGGGCGAAGAACTCTGGCTGCTGCCGGAAAAAGCCCTGTACTGGCCAGCACAGCAGGCGCTACTGATTGCCGACGTGCATTTCGGCAAGGCTGCGGCCTATCGCAGCCTCGGCCAGCCAGTGCCACAAGGCACTACGGCGAGCAACATCGCGGTGCTGGACCGGCTGCTGGCAAAGCTGCCCTGTCGTCAGTTGATATTCCTTGGGGATTTCCTGCATGGCCCCGGCTCGCACGCGCCGGGCACATTGGCCGCTTTGGCCGCGTGGCGCGCGCGTCACGCTGACTTGCCGATGACGCTGATTCGCGGCAATCACGACAAGCGTGCCGGCGATCCACCCGACTCACTGAATATCCGTGTGGTCCCGGAACCCATGCTGCTTGGGCCATTCGCCCTGCAACATGAACCGGATCCGCATCCTGAACGGCATGTACTGGCCGGCCACGTGCATCCCGTTTACCGGTTACACGGCAAAGGCCGGCAAAGTCTGCGGCTGGCATGTTTCAGATTGGGCGAACGCATCAGCCTGATGCCAGCGTTCGGTGCGTTTACCGGGGGATATCAGGTCGAAAAAGATAATAATTGCAGGATATTCGTCATCGGCGACGACGAGATATGGCCTTTGTAGGAGCAGAGCAAGCTCAGCTCCTACACATCACCATTGTCAGGCGACAGGCGCCGGTGGCGGCTCGTCCGGCAGCGTCGGTACGCCCGGCTCGGTTGGCTCTTCATTCGGGGTATCAGGATCAGGCTGTCCGGGAATTCCACCGGCCATGCTGATGGGCGGGTGTGCCAGCAAGGACCAGGCCAATACGCCAACCTGATTGGGCTCAAGCCTTGCCAGTTCGGCGGTGATATGCGGATCGATCTTCATAAGGCACTCCTCGGCGAAGGCCCGTTTCTCAGAAGCAAAAACGGGCAGTACACCCCATAGAGTGTCTGCCCGCCAAAGAATTCCCGAGATCTGCCGGATGGCGAATCAGGTACGTGGCAGTGTCACGCCACGCTGGCCCTGATACTTGCCGCCACGGTCCTTGTAGGAAACTTCACATTCCTCGTCGGATTCGAGGAAAAGCATCTGCGCCACGCCCTCGTTGGCGTAGATTTTCGCCGGCAGATTGGTGGTGTTGGAGAATTCCAGGGTCACGTGACCTTCCCACTCAGGCTCGAGCGGCGTGACGTTGACGATAATGCCGCAGCGCGCGTAAGTGCTTTTGCCCAGGCAGATGGTCAGTACATTGCGCGGAATGCGGAAGTACTCGACGGTGCTGGCCAGCGCGAACGAGTTCGGCGGAATGATGCAGACGTCGCTGTGGACGTCGACGAAGCTGCCCGGATCGAAGTTTTTCGGATCGACGATGGACGAGTTGATGTTGGTGAACACCTTGAAGTGGTTGGTGCACCGCACGTCGTAGCCATAGCTCGACACACCGTAGGAGATCACCCGGCTGTCGTCGCTGCCACGCATCTGGCGCTCGACGAACGGTTCGATCATGCCGTGTTCCTGCGCCATGCGGCGAATCCACTTGTCCGATTTGATGCTCATGGCGGGTGTCCTGAATAGCGAGGTGGAAAAATTCTGTCCGGCATCTTACCGGGCGCGCCGCCGGGTTCAAAGTGCGGGCTGCAATTCTCGGCGATCCCCCATGATTTACGCAGTCTGGCGACGAACCGTCACACCGCCGATCCCTAAAACAAAGAAACCTTCGCAAGAAGCATTGGCACGTCCCGGAAAAAGGGTTAAGGTGGCGCCACTGTGCTGCTTGTGTCACTGAGAATCTCTACACGATATGTTGAATTTCGATCCAACCATCTACAAGAATTTTTCCTGCTCTTTGCACTCAGTCTCGGCCAGGGTTCTTCCTGAGTCGCAGTTATCTTTGTTCAAGGAGTTACACCATGTCTAATCGCCAAACCGGTACCGTTAAGTGGTTCAACGATGAAAAAGGCTTCGGCTTCATCACTCCACAATCCGGTGACGACCTGTTCGTTCACTTCAAAGCTATCCAATCCGACGGCTTCAAAAGCCTGAAAGAAGGCCAACAGGTTTCTTTCATCGCTACCCGCGGTCAGAAAGGCATGCAAGCTGAAGAAGTACAAGTTATCTAACTTGTAGCTTCTTTAGAAAAGAGCCCCGCCCTTAAAAGCGGGGCTTTTTTGTGGGCGTCCGTTTTTCAAGCGCAAAAAAGATCGCAGCCTGCGG
>NZ_RWIM01000095.1 GCF_009764645.1 Pseudomonas sp. PB106 | reverse complement strand
AGGCTGCGATCTTTTGATCTTGCTCTAAAAAGATCAAAAGATCGCAGCCTTCGGCAGCTCCTACATTGGGATGAGGGGTGCAGACCAATAACCGCGGCACCCCGACGCAGGTCAATGCCCCGCCCTCAGCCCTTGGCGTATACTCGCCGCGCCCTTTTAGCCGCGCCCATGCCGGAGAAACCCAATGGATCCAGCCGTATTTGAAGAGTGGATGATGACCGGTCTGGTCAGCATCCTGATCATTTTCATGGGTTTCATCGTCTGGGATCTGGCGAAGAAGTCCAAGGCTGGGCGCTTTGGCTCGTTCATTCTGTTCTTCGTGCTGGGCCTGGGCGTGGCCGCGTTCATCATCAAGAGTGTGGTGATCGCCCTGATCGAGTCCGGCACTTTATAAGCGCGCCGGCACTTCTTTCCAATGGCCTTGATCGAGCCCGTCGATCGTCCAGTCTCCGATCCTGACCCGCACCAGCCGCAACGTCGGCAGCCCGACCGCTGCGGTCATCCGCCGCACCTGACGGTTGCGCCCTTCGCGAATCGCCAGTTCCAGCCATGAAGTCGGTATGGTCGCGCGAAAGCGCACCGGCGGATTGCGCGGCCACAACTCAGGCTCTTCCAATTGCCGCGCTTCGGCGGGCAAGGTCATGCCGTCATTCAGCTCGACACCGTCACGCAGCCGCTGCAACTGTTCGGCCGTCGGCACGCCTTCAACCTGCACCCAATAAGTCTTTGCCAGTTTGTGTTTCGGATCGGCGATGCGTGCCTGCAACTGGCCGTCGTTGGTCAACAGCAACAAGCCTTCGCTGTCACGATCCAGACGTCCGGCCGGATAAATGCCGGGCACATCGATGAAATCCTTGAGCGTCGCCCGCCCTTCGCCGTCGCTGAATTGCGTCAGCACATCGAACGGTTTGTTGAACAGAATCAGCTTCGGCTCGGCCGGGGGTGCCTTGGCAACACGGCGCGGCGAAGAGGACTGAGGCTTCGCGCCTGGGCGGCGGGAAGGTGGACGCGGGG
This sequence comes from Pseudomonas sp. PB106, assembly GCF_009764645.1. Taxonomy (GTDB): domain Bacteria; phylum Pseudomonadota; class Gammaproteobacteria; order Pseudomonadales; family Pseudomonadaceae; genus Aquipseudomonas. Next base: position 1,722 of record NZ_RWIM01000095.1, on the reverse strand, counting down.
GACGGGACATGGCGAAAAGAACATCTAACGGTCGGGGCTGACAATGCTAGTGCCCCGACCGCCAAATGACCACGACTAACCGTTAACGGAACGGCGGTTCGTCGAAGCTGCGCAGTTTGCGCGAGTGCAGCGAGTTGAGTTCGGTGCGTAGCAGATCCACCGCTTCGATGCCGATCTTCAAGTGCTGGCTGACCGCACGCTCATAAAAAGCGTTGGCCGAACCCGGCAGCTTGATTTCACTGTGCAGCGGTTTGTCGGAAACGCAGAGCAACGTGCCGTACGGCACACGCAGACGATAACCCTGCGCGGCAATCGTGCCGCTTTCCATGTCCACCGCGACGGCGCGGGACAGGTTGATCAGTGGCCGCTCCTGGGCCCAACGCAATTCCCAGTTACGGTCGTCGTAGGTCAGCACGGTGCCGGTGCGCAGGCGTTTTTTCAGATCATCGCCCTTCTCGCCAGTGACATTCGCCGCGGCCTGTTGCAGCGCCAGTTGCACTTCGGCCAGTGCCGGAATCGGAATGTTCGGCGGCACCACGCGATCGAGAATGCCGTCGCGACGCATGTAAGCGTGCGCCAACACATAGTCGCCAATGGTCTGCGACTGACGCAGGCCACCACAGTGACCGATCATCAGCCAGCAATGCGGACGCAGCACTGCCAAGTGATCAGTGATGTTCTTGGCGTTGGACGGGCCGACGCCGATGTTCACCAGCGTGACACCATGGCCATCGTTGCCGATCAGGTGATACGCCGGCATCTGATAACGGTGCCAAACCACACCGGCAGCAATCGCCGACGCTTCGCCGTGGTCCATGCCCTTCTCGATGATCACATTGCCCGGCAAGACCATGCGCACGAAACGCGGATCGCTGCGCAACTGCTCCAGACCATGGACGATGAACTGGTCGACGTAGCGGTGATAGTTGGTCAGCAGAATCCACGGCTGCACATGGCGCCAGTCGCTGCCGGTGTAGTGCACCAGACGACGCAGCGAGAAATCCACGCGCGCGGCGTCGAACAACGCCAGCGGCAGCGGATCGGTGTTTTCCCAGTCGTAGAGACCGTCGGCGATGCCATCGGTGGCGGCGGACAGGTCGGTACTCGGGAACACCCGCGCCAGCACGGCAGCGGTGACGCCGGAGCCGGCCAGTTCATCGCCCTGCTCGACCACGTACGGATACGGAATGTTCTGCTGACTGACGCCGACTTCCACGGTCACGGTGAAGTCATGCATCAACGGCACAAGCTGTTCGAGCAGGTATTTGCGGAACGCCGCCGGGTGGGTGACGGTGACGCTGTAAGTGCCCGGCAGTTGCACCTTGGCGTAAGCGCGGGTGGTCTGCGGGACTTCGCCCTGGCAGTGATAGGTCAGACGCAGTTCGGGATAACGAAACAGAGCACGCTGCGCAGCGTCGGGTTCGACGCGATCCTTGAGGTAACGCTTGAGCGCCGAGTTCAGCGCAGTGGTGGCCCGCTCATGCAGCTCGGCCAGACGATCCACGGCTTGTTCGGCGGTTTGAACGACAATAAACGCTTCGGTCACGATCAGCTTCCTGTGTTCTGACTTGCAGAGCTTCATCTTGCCTGCATCGTGGCGCGACGGGAACAGTGGCATGTTGGCAACCGCACAATATATGGGTCACCCCAACCCCTGTAGGAGCTGCCGAAGGCTGCGATCTTTTGATCTTATAAACAGCAAGATCAAAAGATCGCAGCCTT
>NZ_RWIM01000094.1 GCF_009764645.1 Pseudomonas sp. PB106 | reverse complement strand
GGCTGCGATCTTTTGATCTTGTTGTTAAAAATCAAAAGATCGCAGCCTTCGGCAGCTCCTACAGGGTTTTGTGTCTGTATTTGAAATACGCTAAGGCCTTTCTGTCAGCCCATTTGACCGGAATAGACGCTGCGGCGCCCTGCAGGTCTGGTTAAGATCCCTGCATTCATTTCTCGTTTCCCGAGGTTGCCATGCGCTTTAGCGATTTGCTCGATGCGGTCCGCCGCCAACCGGAACTGACGATTCCTGCCGAGTGGGGTCAGGGTCGCGCCAGTTTCGGTGGCCTGGTGGCTGCGCTGCAATACGAAGCCATGCGCGCGAAGGTGCCGGCGGAGCGCCCGGTGCGTTCGCTGGCGATCACCTTTGTCGGCCCGGTCGAGCCGGATGTCCCGGTGACCTTCGAGGTCGATGTGTTGCGTGAAGGCAAGGCCGTCAGCCAAGTGCTGGGCCGGGCGATGCAGAACGGTCAGGTGGTGACGATTGTCCAGGGCAGCTTTGGTGCTTCGCGGCCGTCTGAGGTTGCAGTCGAGGCGTATCCGGCGCCCGAAATGAAACACTGGGACGAGTGCCAGGAGTTGCCCTATATCAAAGGCGTGACCCCGGAATTCATGCGCCATCTGGCGATGCGCTGGAGCGTCGGCGGCATGCCGTTCACCGGCACGCCATCGCGACTGATGGGTGGCTGGGTGCGGTTGCGCGGGGATGTCAAAGAAGAGCCGGTCAACGAGGCGCATCTGCTGGCATTGGTCGATGCATGGCCGCCCGCGCTGTTGCCGTATTTGAAGAAGCCTGCGCCGGGCAGCACGCTGACCTGGACCATCGAATTCGTTCAGCCGTTACACGATTTGAGCACGCTGGACTGGTGCCAATACCTGGCCGACATCGAATACGCCGCCGACGGCTACGGCCATGTCGCCGCCAAGTTGTGGAGCGCGCAAGGGGAGTTGGTTGCCATGAGTCGCCAGACCGTCACGATCTTCGCCTGACTCAATGCCGACGGTGGCGCTCACGCCAGGCGCGCCACCAGCCGCCGCTGAGCACGAACCGTGGAAAAGTCAGAAACTGCTCGACCAGCAGGCGTGAAACCGCATCTTTGCGATCACTGAATGGCTCGGAGGCTTGCGCCTCCAGCCGGTGGCCGTGGCGCTGCAAGCCCAGCGCTGCGACGATGCCAATCACGCCGATCGCCACACTGGCCAGGCTCAGGCTGAACACCCCGGACACGATTAACAGAAACGCGACGATGAACAACGGCACGGCGATCAGGTGCAACACCAGATTGGTCGGGTGCTGATGATTGCCCGGGTAGGCGCGCCATTGCCACGCGGGAAGGTTGGGGTGACGTTTGCCCATGTTGAAGACTCCTCGATCCATGTTGAACACATGTTTGAAGAATAGGCCTGGGCGCGGAGTGCGGCGAATCAAGGTTGGCTATTGGCATCATAGCCATGATGGACAAAAAAGATCGCAGCCTTCGGCAGCTCCTACAGGGTGTACGACAAACCAATGTAGGAGCTGCCGAAGGCT
>NZ_RWIM01000093.1 GCF_009764645.1 Pseudomonas sp. PB106 | reverse complement strand
CCTTCGGCAGCTCCTACAAAGAAACGCAATCTCCTGTAGGAGCTGCCGAAGGCTGCGATCTTTTAAGGCTAGACTGAGCACCAAAGGGAGTTATCACATGCTCGGTTGCAGGCGCTTATTCCAATTCTTGATGCTCACGCTGTTTCTCAACCTCGGCGGTTGCGCGTCGTGGTTCAGCGATGACAGCGTCGAACCCGCCGTGCATCTGGTGAAAGTCGAGGTGGTGCGCGCCAAACTGCTCGAACAGAAATTCATCCTGCACTTTCGCATCGACAACCCTAACGACAGTGATCTGACCGTACGCGGTCTGGAGTACCGCATTCATCTGGCGGACATGCTGCTGGCCGACGGTGAATACGAACACTGGATTACGGTCGCGCCGAACAGCAGTTCGTTCTACAAAGTGCCGATTCGCACCAACTTGTGGCCGAGGGTCAAAGACGTGGTGAAAATGCTGAAAAGTCCGAGCCAGCAAATTCCCTATCGCCTGCAAGGGGAAATGGAAACCGGTTTATTCATCGCCCACTACGTGCACCTTGAGCGTAATGGCGTGATAATCCCCGCCGATTTAATTCCGGAGCAACACCGATGACCCAGCAACCTCATGTCCATGGCCCTGACTGCAACCACGATCATGATCATGACCATCACCACGATCATGACCACGGCCACGTGCACGGCCCGAACTGCGGCCACGCCCACCAGGAACCGGTGCGCAACGCCCTGAAAGACGTCGGCCGCAACGACCCTTGCCCTTGCGGCAACGGCAAGAAATTCAAGAAGTGCCACGGGGCGTGATGTCCGGGGCGAGAACTCTCTTCGCCTGACCTGCCGCCTTCGCGAGCAAGCTCGCTCCCACATTTGATCTGCGCCGACCACAATTTTTGTGAATATCCGCAGCCCCTGTGGGAGCTGGCTTGCCAGCGATGAGGCCGGCAACTTCAACATTGATGTCAGATGACACACCGCTATCGCTGGCAAGCCAGCTCCCACAGGTTTATCAGTCGGCTGTCAAAACCAGGACAGCACTGACCACCGTCGCATACTCCCCCTGCAAATTCCCCAGCGACATCCCGTGCACCTCTTCAGCCGTACGCAACGTGCCGAAATAATCAGCCTTGTCGAAGGTGAAGCACGCATCCTCCGCGATCCATGTATCGAAGCCAAGATTGCCCGCCGTGCGCGCCGTTGATTCCACCGAGTTGTTGGTCGCCACACCGACAATGATCAACTGCCCGATCCCCACCTCGCGCAACCGCGCCTCCAGCCCGGTGGCACAGAACGCATCCGGCACCTGCTTCTGAATCAGCCATTCGCCATCCTGCGGCAAGAACCGTTGCTGAAATTCCACCCCCTCCTGCTCGGGCCAAAACACTGAATCCGGCTCCCGCGACAGGTGCTGCACATGAATCACCGGCCTTGCGCTACGCCGCCACAGCCCCAGCAGATCAAGGATTCGCTCTTCCGCCTGAGGATTGTTTCTTCGCCCCAAACGCGGCTGCAGGATGCCTTTTTGCTGGTCGATGATGATCAGTGCAGCGTTGGCCTGAAGCTCCATGGCGATTTTTCTCATGTCGGGTCATTGAATTTGCCCCAGTTCAGCATCACCTCTTCCAGTCAGGCAAGCTTTCGAACGCACACGGGATCACCTGACGCCGGCGTTTGCTGTCCGCACGCAAGTCCATTTTTGCTTTGGAGTTCTCCATGATCGACCTGTATTACTGGACCACCCCCAACGGCCACAAGATTTCCCTGTTCCTTGAAGAAGCCGGCCTGCCGTACAACGTTCATCCGATCAACATCAGCCAGGGTGAGCAGTTCCAGCCACACTTTCTGAAGATCGCGCCGAACAACCGCATCCCGGCCATCGTCGATCACCAGCCGGCTGACGGTGGTGAACCGTTGTCGCTGTTCGAGTCCGGGGCAATCCTTTTGTATCTCGCCGAAAAAACCGGCCAGTTCCTGCCCAAGGATCTGCGTGGCCGGCAAACGGCGTTGCAGTGGCTGTTCTGGCAAATGGGTGGTTTGGGCCCGATGGCCGGGCAGAATCATCACTTCAGCCAGTTTGCGCCGGAAAAAATCCCCTACGCGATCAAGCGCTACATTGATGAGACGGCACGGCTGTATGGCGTGCTGGACAAACAATTGGCCAACAACGACTTCGTCGCCGGCAGCGAGTACAGCATCGCCGACATGGCGATTTATCCGTGGATCGTCTCGCACCAGTGGCAGAGCCAGAACCTCGATGACTTCCCGCACGTACAGCGCTGGTTCAAGCACATCAAGGATCGTCCGGCGACCGTGAAGGCGTATGCGCTGGTGCAGAAGATCAATCCACCGAAAGCCTGAATGAAGATCAAAAGATCGCAGCCTGCGGCAGCTCCTTCACTGGAATGCGCGTCCCTGTAGGAGCTGCCGCCCGCTGCGATCTTTTCCATTCGACAGAAATACACAAATAACCCCCGCCCCCGCTTGCGCGGCCACCTCCTGCTCACTAACGTAGCGGCTTTATTGCGCCCCCAGCCTCTACACCCCCGCAGGAGCTTTGCCATGGCCTCGCCAGCCCTTACTCATTTTCTTCCCCGGTTCGGCGTTGCCGCAGCAGTGGCCGGTGTTTTGGGCCTGTCCGGTTGCCAGACCTGGAACGCCCAGGACACGCTCCCACCGACCTCCGGCGTGCAACCACTCAAGGGCCTGGCACAGAATGTTTCGGTGCGTCGCAATGCCATGGGCATGCCGCTGATCGAGAGCAACACCTTCCACGACGCGCTGTTCAGCCTCGGCTATGTGCACGCCAGCGACCGCATCAATCAGATGGTCACTCTGCGCCTGTTGGCTCAGGGTCGTCTGGCAGAAATGTCCGGCGCCTCGATGCTCGATGCCGACCGCTACATGCGCGCAGTCAACCTGAAGAAAAGCGCCGGCGAGCTGTACAAAGCCTCGTCGCCACGCCTCAAGCGCTTCTTCGAAGTCTATGCGCGGGGCGTCAACGCCTACCTGTTCCGCTACGCCGACAAACTGCCGGGCGACCTCGCGTCCAGCGGTTACAAGCCGGAATACTGGAAACCGGAAGACTCGGCGCTGATTTTCGCCCTGCTGAATTTCAGCCAGTCGGCCAACCTGCCGGAAGAAATTTCCTCGCTGGTGCTCGCGCAAACCGTCACCAGCGACAAACTCGCCTGGCTGACGCCGTCCGCGCCCGACGAAAACCTGCCAGTGGCCGAAGCCGACAAGCTGCAAGGGATCAAGCTCAACGGGCAGATTCCCGGCCTGAGCGAACTGAGCAACGCCAGCCAGCAACTGACGGCGCTGAACCTGCTCGGAACGCCGTCTTCGAACAACTGGGCGATCGCCCCGCAACGCAGCCGCAGCGGTAAGAGCATTCTGGCCAGCGACGCCCACGGGCCGCTGGCCGCACCGTCGCTGTGGAGCTTTGTGCAGATCCGTGCGCCGAAATATCAGGCCGCCGGTGTCACCGTTGCCGGTCTGCCGCTGGTGCTCGGTGGCTTCAACGGCAAAGTGGCGTGGAGCACCACCAGCGTGTTCGGCGACAACCAGGACCTGTTCCTGGAAAAAATCCGTCGCCAGGGCAGCAGCCTGACCTATGAGGTCAATGGCAAATGGCAGCCACTGGGCGTGCGCAACGAAACCTACTTCGTCAAAGGTCAGCGACCGATTCGTGAGGCGGTTTACGAGACCCGCCATGGCGCGCTGCTCAACAGTGCTCAGGCGGCGGCGCAAGGCAACGGTTTCGGCCTGGCCCTGCAGACGCCGAGCTTCACCGACGACAAGTCGCTGGACGCGTTTTTCGACCTGACCCGCGCACAAACCGTTGAACGTGCTTCGGACGCCAGCCGCGAGATCCGCGCCATCGCGCTGAATCTGGTATTTGCCGATGCGAGCAACATTGGCTGGCAAGTCACCGGGCGTTTCCCCAACCGTCGTGAAGGCGAAGGTCTGCTGCCATCGCCGGGCTGGGAAGGTCGCTACGATTGGGACGGTTACGCCGACCCGATGCTGCACCCGTACGATCAGGATCCGGCTCAAGGCTGGCTCGGCACCGCCAACCAACGCGTGATTCCTCACGGTTACGGCATGCAGTTGTCGAATTCCTGGGCCGCCCCGGAACGCGGCGAACGCCTGGCGGAACTGGCCGGCAGCGGCAAACACGACAGCCGCAGCGTGATCGCCATGCAGTACGATCAGACCACCACGTTCGCCGCCAAGCTGAAAAAAGTCTTCGAAGCTCCAGGCATGAAGCAGCCGCTGAAGCAGGCCATCGATGCCCTGCCGGAAGCGGATCGCAGCAAGGCCCGTGAAGCATTTACGCGGTTGATGGCGTTCGACGGCAAGCTCAGCCCGACGTCGGCGGATGCGGCCATCTATGAGCTGTTCCTGCAAGAAAGCATGAAGCAGATTTTCCTCGACGAACTCGGCCCGGAATCGAGCCCGGCGTGGAAAGCGTTTATCGCCAACGGTGATTTGTCCTACGCGGCGCAGGCCGATCATCTGCTGGGGCGCGAAGACAGTCCGTTCTGGGATGACCTGCGCACGCCGCAGAAAGAAGACAAAGCGCAGATTCTTGCTCGTAGTTTCGCAGCGGCGATCAGCGCAGGCGACAGTCAGTTGGGCGGCGATCACCGCACTTGGCAGTGGGGCAAATTGCATAGCTATGCCTGGAAGAACAGCAATGGCCAGACCGTGCGCGGCCCACTCGCAGCGGGCGGCGATCACACCACGCTGAACACCTCGGCATTCGCTTGGGGCCAGGACTTCACCACCACCCGCGCGCCGTCGATGCGCTTCATCGTCGACTTCAGCCAGACCGAACCGCTGATGGGCCAGAACGGTACGGGGCAGTCGGGTAACCCGGTCAGCCCGAACTACCTGAACGGCATCGATGCGTGGTTGAAGGGGCAATACATTGGTTTGCCGATGCAGCCGCAGAATTTTGACCGGGTGTACGGCAAAACCCGATTGACCCTGACTCCCGGCAAATAATCGTAGCTCCCTGCTCGCAATGATCGTTCCCACGCTCCGCGTGGGAATGCCGCCCGGGACGCTCCGCGTCCCATCGAAAGCCGAACGCGGAGCGTCCGTTGATGCATTCCCACGCGGAGCGTGGGAACGATCTGTCGCAATACGTCATCCTGAAACTCGATAGAACTTCCGGCTCAGCGCCAGCCTCATAATTGACAAGCCCCCCATTCAGGTAACGACATGGACCTTGTTATCGCGCGCCCCGAAGGTTTGTATTGTCCTGCCGGGGATTTCTATATCGACCCCTGGCGCCCCGTCGAGCGTTCGGTGATTACCCATGCCCACGGTGATCATGCCCGCACCGGCAACCAGCATTACCTGGCCAGCAGCGCCAGCGAAGGGATTCTGCGCGCACGACTCGGCCAAGACATCAACCTGCAAACCCTCGCCTACGGTCAACGCCTGACCCACCACGGCGTCACCTTGAGTTTTCATCCCGCCGGCCACGTCCTCGGGTCGGCCCAGGTGCGCCTCGAATACGGCGGCGAAGTCTGGGTCGCGTCGGGGGATTACAAGATTGAACCGGACGGCACCTGTGCGCCGTTCGAACCGGTGCGTTGCCACACCTTCATCACCGAATCGACCTTCGGCCTGCCGATCTATCGCTGGCAGGCGCAGGCGCAGATCTTCGCCGAGATCAATCAGTGGTGGTCAGCCAACATCGCCGCCGGCAAGGCCAGCGTGCTGTTCTGCTATTCGTTCGGCAAAGCCCAGCGGATTCTCCACGGCATCGACGAAAGCCTCGGGCCGATTCTCAGCCACGGTGCGGTCGAGCCGCTCAACCGGGTCTACCGCGAGGCCGGCGTGTACCTGCCGCCGACGATCTACGCTGGCGACGTCGCCAAAAATGATCCACGGATGCGTGAGGCATTGGTCATCGCCCCGCCCTCGGCCGGCGGCAGTAGCTGGATGCGCCGTTTCGGTGATTTCAGCGACGCCTTCGCCAGCGGCTGGATGCGCCTGCGCGGCACGCGACGCCGGCGCGGTGTGGATCGCGGCTTTGTCCTGTCCGACCACGCCGACTGGCCGGGTCTGCTGTGGGCCATCGAACAGACCGGCGCGGAACGGGTGATGGTCACCCACGGTTCGATTGGCGTTTTGGTGCGCCATCTGCGCGAACGCGGCCTCGACGCTCAAGGTTTCAACACCGAATACGGCGATGACGAAGAAGACAACATCGCCACTCAGCCCGCCGTTGTCGAGACACCCGCATGAAAGACTTCGCCGATCTCTACGCCGAACTCGATGCCACGACGTCGAGCAACGCCAAACTGGCGGCGATGCAGACTTACTTCGCCCAGGCTGAACCCCACGACGCGGCGTGGGCGGTGTACTTTTTGTCGGGCGGTCGGCCTCGGCAATTAGTCCCGGTGCGGGTCCTGCGGGAAGTCGCCGTCGCGGTGTCTGGCCTTGAGCCTTGGCTGTTCGAGGAAAGCTATCAATCCGTGGGCGACCTGGCCGAGACCATTTCTCTGGTACTCCCGGAGAAACCGCACACGTCCAGCGCTGGTCTCGCTGAGTGGATCGAAGACAAATTGCTGCCCTTGCGCGGCGAAACCCCGGAATTCCTCGCTCGGCAATTGCCGGCGCTGTGGGCGCAGCTGGATCGGCCGAGTTTGATGTTGTGCATCAAGCTGATCACCGGCAGTTTCCGCGTCGGCGTATCGAAACTCCTCGTGACCCGAGCCCTGGCCTCAATGGCCGGGCTCGACAGCAAACGCGTCGCGCAACGGCTGGTGGGTTACACCGACCTGTCGAATCGGCCGAGCGCCGCCAGCTATCTGAAACTGATCGCTGCAGAGTCCGCCGACGAACATGCACAGCGCGGTGGGCAGCCGTATCCGTTTTTCCTCGCTCACGCGTTGTCACAACCGGTCGAAGAATTCGAAGCCCTGATCGGCCCCGCCAGCGACTGGCAGATTGAATGGAAATGGGATGGCATCCGCGCCCAAGTGGTCAAGCGCGAGGGCCGCTTGTGGGTGTGGTCGCGCGGCGAAGAATTGGTCACCGAGCGCTTCCCAGAACTGGATGTGTTGGTGCACGGTTTGCCCGACGGCACGGTGATCGATGGCGAGATTGTCGTGTGGAAAAGTAGCCACCCCACCACTGAAGACGCCTTCGATCCGCAATCGACTGAACCGCCAGCCGTGCAACCGTTCGCCCTGCTGCAACAGCGAATTGGCCGCAAAACCCTCGACAAGAAAATTCTCGAAGAAGTGCCGGTCGTAGTGCTCGCCTACGATTTGCTCGAATGGCAGGGCGAAGACTGGCGCAACCAGCCTCAGGCCAAGCGCCGTGCGCAACTGGAAGAGGTCATCGCTCGGTGTAACAGCCCGGTGTTACTACCCTCGCCAGTGCTGACCGGCAGCGACTGGTTCGACCTCGCCCGCCAGCGCGAAGCCTCTCGGCGCCTGGGTGTTGAAGGCATGATGCTCAAGGCGCGGGACTCGCTGTACGGGGTCGGTCGCACCAAGGACATGGGCGTGTGGTGGAAGTGGAAGGTCGATCCGTTCAGTGTCGACGCGGTGTTGATTTATGCGCAGCGCGGGCACGGGCGCCGGGCCAGTCTGTACAGCGATTACACCTTTGCCGTGTGGGACGGGCCGCCGGAATCCAGCCAGCGCTCACTGGTGCCGTTTGCCAAGGCCTATTCAGGACTGACCGACGAGGAAATGCGTCAGGTCGACAGCATCGTGCGCAAGACCACTGTGGAAAAATTCGGCCCGGTCAGCAGTGTGAAGCCGAGTCTCGTATTCGAATTGGGCTTCGAAGGCATTGCCCTGTCGCGTCGGCACAAGAGCGGGATCGCCGTGCGCTTTCCAAGGATGCTGCGCTGGCGGCAGGACAAGACGGTGGATGAAGCCGATAGCCTCGCCACATTGCAGGATCTGCTGGCCTGACCTCAACATCACGCGAGGATCGTTCCCACGCTCCGCGTGGGAACGATCGGCCCTAAATCAGTGCAAGCTATTTTCAGTGCCCGTTTGCGGGCACTGATTCACTCATCCAATCGCTGCGCCAACCTTTTAAAACACTTGTTCGGGACTATGGTTCGGAAATTGCTACTTTCTATAGGTCGTACGCGTTCCAGTAACAATAATTCTGCGCCACAAGCGCTCATATTGGTTCTTAGGGATTGAATAATGAAAAAAGCATTGCTGACCCTTTCTGCACTGGCGTTGTGCATGGCCGCTGGCTCCGCGCTGGCCAAGGAATACAAAGAGCTGCGCTTTGGCGTTGACCCTTCGTATGCACCGTTTGAGTCGAAAGCGGCCGACGGCAGCCTGGTGGGCTTCGACATCGACCTGGGCAACGCGATCTGCGCCGAACTGAAGGTCAAGTGCAAGTGGGTCGAAAGTGACTTCGACGGCATGATTCCGGGCCTCAAAGCCAATAAATTCGACGGCGTGATCTCGTCGATGACCGTGACCCCGGCCCGTGAGAAAGTCATCGACTTCTCCAGCGAGCTGTTTTCCGGCCCGACGGCTTATGTGTCGAAAAAAGGCTCGGGCATCACCGCTGACGTCGCCTCGCTGAAAGGCAAAACCGTCGGCTACGAGCAAGGCACCATTCAGGAAGCCTACGCCAAAGCCGTGCTGGACAAGGCCGGCGTGAAAACCCAGGCCTATCAGAATCAGGATCAGGTGTACTCCGACCTGACCTCCGGCCGTCTCGACGCCGGTATCCAGGACATGCTGCAAGCCGAATTGGGCTTTTTGAAGTCGCCACAGGGCGCCGACTATGACGTCAGCAAGCCAGTCGACAACGAATTGCTGCCAGCCAAAACCGCTGTCGGTATTAAGAAAGGTAACACTGAGCTGAAGGCGCTTTTAGATAAAGGTATCAAAGCGTTACACGATGACGGCAAATACGCCGAGATTCAAAAGAAACACTTTGGCGATCTGAATCTGTACAGCGGCAAATAATGCCCCGGCGCCCATCTTCGATGGGCGCCTTTTCCATCCGCTCAGGTTGCTGATTTATGTTCGAAACCCTCCTGCAAAATCTGGGGCTCTCCGCCTTCAGCCTCAAGGGCTTTGGTCCTTTGCTGCTGGAAGGCACCTGGATGACCATCAAATTATCGGCGATGTCGCTGCTGGTGGCCGTGTTGCTCGGCCTGCTCGGCGCCAGTGCCAAACTGTCAAAAGTCAAACTGTTGCGCCTGCCCGCCCAGCTCTACACCACGCTGATTCGCGGGGTGCCGGATCTGGTGCTGATGCTGCTGATCTTCTACAGCCTGCAAACCTGGCTGACGTCGCTGACCGACTACATGGAATGGGAATACATCGAGATCGACCCGTTCAGCGCCGGGGTGCTGACCCTGGGCTTCATTTATGGCGCGTATTTCACCGAGACCTTCCGTGGCGCGATCCTCGCTGTGCCGCGTGGTCAGGTTGAAGCCGCCACCGCGTATGGCCTCAAACGCGGCCAGCGCTTTCGCTTTGTGGTGTTCCCGCAAATGATGCGTTTCGCTTTGCCAGGCATTGGCAACAACTGGATGGTGATGCTCAAGGCCACCGCGCTGGTGTCGATCATCGGTTTGGCCGATCTGGTCAAAGCCGCGCAGGACGCCGGTAAAAGCACCTATCAACTGTTTTACTTTCTGGTCCTTGCCGCGTTGATTTACCTGCTGATCACCAGTGCTTCGAACTTCATTCTGCGCTGGCTCGAACGCCGTTATGCCGCCGGTTCGCGGGAGGCCGTACGATGATCGAACTCCTGCAGGAATACTGGCGCGCCTTCCTTTATACCGACGGCCAGAACATCACCGGGCTGGCGATGACGATGTGGCTGCTCAGCGCCTCGATCTTCATCGGTTTCCTGGTATCGATTCCGCTGTCGATCGCGCGGGTTTCGCCGCATTTCTACATTCGCTGGCCGGTGCAGTTCTACACCTACCTGTTCCGTGGCACGCCGCTGTATATCCAGCTGCTGATCTGCTACACCGGGATTTACAGCCTGGCCGCTGTGCGCGCGCAGCCGTTGCTCGACAGTTTCTTTCGCGATGCGATGAACTGCACGATCCTCGCCTTTGCCCTCAACACTTGCGCCTACACCACGGAGATTTTCGCCGGGGCGATCCGCAGCATGAACCACGGCGAAGTCGAAGCCGCCAAGGCTTACGGACTGACCGGCTGGAAGCTATACGCCTACGTGATCATGCCGTCGGCGCTGCGCCGCTCGTTGCCTTACTACAGCAACGAAGTGATCCTTATGCTGCACTCGACCACGGTGGCCTTCACCGCGACCATTCCCGACATCCTGAAAGTCGCGCGGGACGCCAACTCGGCGACCTTCCTGACCTTTCAGTCGTTCGGCATCGCCGCGCTGATCTACCTGACCATTACCTTTGCGCTGGTCGGCCTGTTCCGCCTTGCCGAACGCCGATGGCTGGCCTTCCTCGGCCCGACTCACTAGGACCGGCCCCAGAAAAAAAGAGATGCCAATGCGCCACCTGATCCATGACTTGCTGGCCCCGCTGCCGGGGACCGCACGACAGATTCATAGCTTCCACTTCGGCCCGGAGCAGGCCAAGGGCAAGGTCTACATTCAGTCTTCACTGCACGCCGACGAATTGCCGGGCATGCTCGTCGCCTGGCACCTCAAGCAGCGTCTGGCCGAGCTGGAAGCCGCCGGGCGCCTGCGCAGTCAGATCGTGCTTGTGCCGGTGGCCAACCCGGTCGGCCTCGAACAAGTGCTGATGGACGTGCCGCTGGGCCGCTACGAACTGGAGAGCGGGCAGAACTTCAACCGCTGGTTCGTCGACCTCAGCGAGGAAATCGGCAATGCCATCGAGGGCAAGCTGAGTGACGATCCGCAGCAAAACCTTGAGCTGATCCGCAGCCACCTGCGCAACGCCCTCGCCCGCCAGACCGCCACCACGCAATTGCAATCCCAGCGCCTGACCCTGCAACGGCTGGCCTGCGATGCCGACATGGTGCTGGACCTGCACTGCGATTTCGAATCGGTGGTGCACCTCTACACCACGCCCGAGGCGTGGCCGCAGGTCGAGCCATTGGCGCGCTACATCGAATCCCAGGCGAGCCTGCTGGCCACTGACTCTGGCGGCCAGTCGTTCGACGAATGTTTCACCCTGCTGTGGTGGCAATTGAGGGAACGCTTTGGCGAGCACTTCGAGATTCCCCTCGGCAGTTTTTCGGTCACCGTCGAGTTGCGCGGTCAGGGCGACGTCAATCACCCGATGGCCAGCCGCGACTGCCAGGCGCTGATCGACTATCTGATCCAGTCCGATGCGATCGTCGGCGAGACCAAACCGCAACCGCCACTGCCCTATCCCGCCACGCCACTGGCGGGTGTGGAGCCGGTGATCACGCCGGTCGGCGGTCTGCTGGTGTACACGGCGGTGGCCGGCCAATACCTGGAAGCCGGGCAACAGATCGCCGAAATCATCGACCCGATCCACGACCGCATCACGCCCATTCATTGCGCGACGGCCGGGCTGATGTACGCCCGCTCGCTGCGGCGCATGGCCACGGCCGGCATGGTCATCGCCCACGTTGCAGGCACCGAAGCCTATCGCAGCGGCTACCTACTTTCGCCTTGAGGATGTCTGTCCCATGTACAAACTGACCGTTGAAGGCCTGCACAAAAGCTATGGCGACCATCAGGTGCTCAAAGGCGTCTCGCTCAAGGCCAAGACCGGCGACGTGATCAGCCTGATCGGCGCCAGCGGCTCGGGCAAAAGCACTTTTTTGCGCTGCATCAACTTTCTCGAACAACCTAACGACGGCGCGATGAGCCTCGATGGCCAGCCGATCCGCATGGTCACTGACCGCCACGGCATGCACGTCGCCGACGCCGATGAATTGCAGCGTTTGCGCACACGACTGGCGATGGTGTTCCAGCACTTCAACCTGTGGAGCCACATGACCGTGCTGGAAAACATCACCATGGCCCCGCGCCGGGTGCTGGGTTGCAGCAAACAGGAAGCCGAGGACCGCGCCCGGCGTTATCTGGACAAGGTCGGCTTGCCGGCGCGGGTGGCGGATCAATACCCGGCGTTTCTTTCTGGCGGTCAGCAGCAGCGCGTGGCGATTGCCCGGGCGCTGGCGATGGAGCCGGAGGTGATGCTGTTTGATGAACCGACTTCGGCGCTCGACCCGGAGTTGGTTGGGGAAGTGTTGAAGGTGATTCAAGGTCTGGCTGAGGAAGGCCGGACGATGATCATGGTGACCCATGAGATGAGCTTTGCGCGCAAAGTCTCCAGTCAGGTGTTGTTCCTGCACCAAGGTCTGGTTGAGGAAGAAGGCGCGCCCGAAGAAGTCCTTGGCAACCCGAAAAGCGAACGCCTCAAGCAATTCTTGAGCGGTAACCTCAAGTAACCCCTTGTACATGTAGGAGCTGCCGCAGGCTGCGATCTTTTGATCTTGTTTTTTACAATCAAAAGATCGCAGCCTG
>NZ_RWIM01000092.1 GCF_009764645.1 Pseudomonas sp. PB106 | reverse complement strand
ACAAAACCGCAGCCTGGCGCCACCTATGTAGGAGCTGCCGAAGGCTGCGATCTTTTCAGCTTCCCTCCATCCTCAGTCGAATGTAATGCCCTGCGCCAGCGGCAACTCCAGCGAATAGTTCACGGTGTTGGTCTGACGACGCATGTAGCCGCGCCACGCATCCGAACCCGATTCACGGCCACCGCCCGTTTCCTTCTCGCCACCAAACGCACCACCAATCTCGGCACCGCTCGGACCAATGTTGACGTTGGCGATGCCGCAGTCACTGCCGACCGCCGACATGAACTGCTCAGCCTCGCGCACGTCAGTGGTGAAGATGCACGACGACAGGCCTTGCGGCACCGCATTGTTCAGGCGCAGCGCTTCCTGGAAGTCGTTATAGCCAACCACATAGAGAATCGGCGCGAAGGTTTCGCTGCAGACCACGTCACTCTGCTCCGGCATTTCAACGATGGCCGGCGACACGTAATAGGCATTGGGGAACTGATCTTCCAGTTGGCGCTTGCCACCAAACACTCGACCGCCCTCGCTCAACGCCTGTTCCAGGGCGTCCTGCATGTTTTCGAAGCTGTGCTTGTCGATCAGCGGGCCGACCAGATTGCCTTCCAGCGGGTTGCCGATACGCACTTTCGAGTACGCCGCTTTCAGGCGGGTGACGATTTCTTCTTTGACCGATTCATGAGCGATCAGGCGACGTAACGTGGTGCAGCGCTGGCCGGCGGTGCCGACGGCGCTGAACAGAATCGCGCGTACTGCCATGTCGAGATCGGCGCTTGGGCCGAGAATCATCGCGTTGTTGCCGCCCAGTTCCAGAATACTGCGAGCGAAACGTGCGGCGACTTTCGGCGCCACTTCACGGCCCATGCGCGTGCTGCCGGTGGCGCTGATCAGCGCGACACGCGGGTCATCGACCAGTGCTTCGCCGGCATCGCGGCCACCGATGATCACTTGGCAAAGATTCGCCGGCGCATCGGTAAAATTCTTCACCACACGATCAAACAGCGCCTGACAGGCCAGTGCGGTCAGCGGAGTTTTCTCCGAAGGTTTCCACACCACCGGGTTGCCGCAGACCAGCGCCAGCGTGGTGTTCCACGCCCACACTGCGACCGGGAAGTTGAACGCACTGATGACGCCAACCACGCCCAGCGGATGCCAGGTTTCACGCATGTGGTGGCCCGGACGCTCGGAGGCGATGGTCAAACCGTACAACTGACGAGACAGGCCGACGGCGAAATCGCAGATGTCGATCATTTCCTGCACTTCACCCAGACCTTCCTGAGTAATCTTGCCGGCTTCCCAGGAAACCAGTTCGCCGAGATCGTTTTTGTACTCGCGCAGCACTTCGCCAAACTGGCGCACCAGCTCGCCGCGACGCGGGGCCGGGACTTTGCGCCACTGCTCGAACGCATGATCTGCGCGACTGATGTGCTGCTCGACTTCGGCCGGGCCCTCCCAATTGACGGCGGCAATGCGGCCGCCATCGATTGGCGAATGCACCGGCACTTTGCCGTTCTGATAAAGGTCCGGGTTCACACCAAGACGATCAAGCAATGCGGCAACCATGGGTCACTCCTCAAGCAAAAAACTGAATGTGTGCGGACGCTTTTTCGCGACCGGGCAGGCCTTTAGTTGTAGCGTCACAATGGCGAGTCAACAAACGACCTTTACGCGAGATATCATTCCGTTTATTCATGCTGCGCACAGAAAGACAAGAAAAGGATCGGCCATGCTGAACAAACGCCACTTGCCCTCGATCACCGCGTTGCAGTGCTTCGAGGCCGTGACCCGGCACCTGAGTTTCACCCGCGCCGCCGAGGAACTGAATCTGACCCAGAGCGCCGTCAGCAAGCAGGTCGCGCAGCTGGAAGAATTGTTGCAGCACTTGTTGTTCCGCCGAGTGCGCCGGCGCCTGCAGATGACCCCGGCTGGGGATTTGTACCTGGTTGAAGTACGAAAAATCCTCACGCAGGTGGAAATGTCGACCCACTACCTGCGCTCCTACGGCGGCGAGACCGAAGTCCTACGCGTTTCTACACCATCGACCTTCGGCGCCCGTTGGCTGGTGCCACGCCTGAAGGGCTGGCGCCTGCGTCATCCATCGATTCATCTGGATTTGTGCAACGAACAGGAAGCGGATGATCTGCTGCAAGGGCGCAGTGATCTGGCGTTCTATTTCGGCCAGGGTTCGCGGCCCGGTACTGAATGCCTGAAGTTGTTCGGTGAAGAACTGGTGCCGGTGTGCGCGCCGAGCAGTCTGCCGGAGAAACCGTTCACTGATCCGACGCAACTCAGCGATCTGGTCCTGCTGCAAAATGCCTCACGCCCGCAGGCGTGGCACGACTGGTTCGACAGTCAGGGCTACCAGACCGAACACAGCTACCACGGGCCACGTTTCGAAACCTTTTATATGTGCATTCGCGCCGCGCAGGTCGGCTGTGGTGTCGCACTGTTGCCACGGTTTCTGGTGGAAGAGGAATTGGCCGACGGCAAACTGGTCATTCCCTGGCAGCATGCAATGCCGAGCAGCGACGCCTATTACCTGGCGTACCCGGAGCATGCGGCGGAAGTGCCGAAGGTGCGCGATTTTGTGAAGTGGATGCTGGAACAGATCGATAGTCCCCTGTAGGAGCTGCCGAAGGCTGCGATCTTTTGACCTTCAAAACCAACATCGAAAGATCGCAGCCTGCGGCAGTTCCTACTGGCGGATTATGTCAGGCAATAACAAACAGCCCCTCAACAACCTGAGTCTGAGCCAGTCGTGCGCGCAGGTCGTCATCGATAGCGCAATCATCGGGCTGGTACAAACGGACGCGTCGATAGGCATCGACCCGATCGATTTCTTGCCCCAAATATTCCCAGACAACCCTCGAACATGCGGGAGCACGATGATCCGCAGCAGAGACCCCCATCTTCAAACCATTGAGGCGGGTAATGCAGCTTTTAAAACTGGGGATGAGAATGGTTTGGCTGATTTCGTTGGAGGTAAGCGATTCATAATCGATGAAAAACAAGCGGTCACGAAGGTAATAAGCAATACCCAGATATTGATACCGTTCAAAAACATCCTCCGCGCCGGTTATCTGTAAGCGCTCGTTTCGCTCATACACGACGTCATCGCCCTCCCCCCGCACATGCACAAGCGAGCACAGGATCGAGCCGGGCTCAGTCATTGCGTGGTAATACTCGTAGTAATAGCCGAGATGTGCTTTCAGTTCCGGTGAAGACTTTTCACGCAAGTGCTCATGCATTAGCTGCGGCGCTGCTGCTTTCCCAAGGAGCTGACTCTTATTGCTCTTGACCCCAATCAAAGCAATGAATTGCTCCGGCGGCAGCCCAACCTCAGATTCATCCACACCAAAAAAATCGCAGATTCGCTTGAGATTAAAATGTGTAGGAATACTTTTCCCACATAGATACTTATTGAATTGCCCGCGATTAATATGAATCTTCCTACAAACCTCTGCGACAGATCTGTAGTGACTACACAGCAACCTTAAGTTAGCCGGAAGAAACTCACACATATGACGATCCAATAATAATAAGAAGACGCAACCATAGCACCAACTCGCATCACATTTAAGCAACTTGCGAAATTGCATCAACTGAAATATGGCCGGATATTACGGTTCCTGAAAGGCTTCAGGGCTGACGATGCCATTAACTCGCCAGCACCCAAAATAGCAAGGAGCTATGAATGTTAGACGTCATCAATGAATTTCTGACGGGCAAGGTATTAATACCTTTAGTTCTTGGTCTTGGAGGCTATTTCACTTTCCGATCAAAATTTGTTCAGTTCAGATTCTTCGTCCATATGTTCGACGTATTACACAGCAGTTGGCGTGGAGGCAGCCGTCAAGTGAGTTCATTTCAGGCGCTGACACTCAGTCTTGCGGGACGCGTAGGTACCGGCAATATCGTCGGGGTAGGCATTGCAGTCAGCATAGGCGGGCCCGGTGCAGTGTTCTGGATGTGGATGACCGCTCTTATGGGCATGTCGAGTAGCTTTTTCGAATGTACGCTGGGTCAACTCTACAAGCGCAGTGACGGCAATGGCCTCTTTCGCGGGGGGCCGTCCTGGTACATCCAGCATGGACTGGACAAGCGCTGGCTCGGGATGCTCGCAGCGGTACTTTTACTGTTGACCTTCGGGTTTGCAATCAATGGCCTCGAGTCCCATGCAGTATCTCACTCACTCAAAGATGCTTTTGGTCTGCCGACCATGTGGTCGGGGCTTGCACTTTCTTTGCTGCTGGGAGTCGTCTTCGTCGGCGGAATAAAGCGGATCGCAGCAGTAGCCGACCTTTTGGTGCCTCTCAAGGTTCTCGCCTACATCGGCGTAACGGCTTATGTGATTGTTCTGCAGATCGACCACGTTCCTGCCACGCTGATGACCATTATCAAAAGCGCATTCGGTCTGGATCAGGCGTTTGGCGGACTGATTGGCAGTGCGATCATTATGGGCGTCAGACGCGGCGTATTTTCCAACGAGGCCGGACTGGGGAGCGCTCCCAACGTAGCGTCAGTAGCGACGATCAACCATCCCGTAACCCAAGGTGCCGTACAAGCATTGAGTGTTTTCATCGATACATTTGTGATCTGTACATCGACGGCACTCATGATTTTGCTATCAGGTTTCTACACCCCTGGATTTGAAGGTGACGGAATAGCTCTGGCACAAAACTCACTCGCTGCCGTTGTAGGCGAGTGGGGACGCATGTTTATAAGCGTAATGCTCGCGTTATTCGTTTTCACCGCGATGCTTTACAACTATTACCTGGGGGAAAACAGTTTACGGTTCATGTTCGGCGAACCTCGAAAGATACTGATCTTCTATCGTGTACTGGTGTTGCTCCTGGTGTTCTGGGGTTCCATCGAAGATCTGTCCACTGTTCTGGCTTTTGCAGACATCACCATGACGCTACTGGCACTGGTCAACCTCACAGCGATGGCCCTGCTGTTCAAAGTATGCCTGCGTATCCTGCGTGATTATGACGAACAACGGCGCGCCGGGATCAAGACACCGGTTTTCGATTCAAAGTTGTTTCTCGATCTGGACATTGATCCTGCGGCGTGGCCACCTCTGACTGACCGCTCAGCCGCAGTGAGCCATAGCGAACTGGCGTCCGCCTCCGGACTCAGCAAACGCCCAACTCAAGCTTAGAGCCCGTTAAAGCGGAGTCATTAATTCAAACAATGACTCTGCACAAACAAACTTACGTCTCCCAACTCAAAGAAAATCATTCTTCGAACTGTCACACCCAAAACAATCTGAAGGACTTGACCCAATGAATCGTTTTTATCCTCTGAAGGCAAACGCAACCAATATCCCCACTTTCTTTATAGACTCACACGCCGCACCCGATCAGCTATTTGAAGACGCGTGCTACAGGATCCGTGCTGCTGCCAGTCTCTTGGAGACTTTTACTTCAGTCACTATCAAAGGTACAAATGACTCTGACTTTTATCGACTAATACTTCCTGCGTATTTATTACTTCAGGACGGCGTTGACACACTGGAGCAAATCTCCTTCAAAGGAAGTGTCATCCATGTCTAAAATCGCAACCCACGAAATGATCAGGTCGGCCATGATTACAGCGATTGAAACTAATCTGATACCAAGACACACACTACTGTCCGATTATTTAAAAAGCTGGGAGTGTCTTGAACAAGTGCTTCTTGCCGCACTTGAAGTACAACCGAGAATGAACATTTTTTGCGGCCTGAGATGTATGGCATCAGAAGATCTTTCACCGGAAAGCAAAAAAGCGCTGGCAATCCCCACCGCTGATATGCGCCACTAGTGTCATTGATTGAGACCGCGCCACGGCGCGGCGCACCTGGAGACCCCGTTATGAGCGAGAGTGTGTTTGCCGATCGCATCGTGCAGAACCTGCTCGACACCGACTTCTACAAACTGACGATGATGCAGGCGGTGCTGCACAATTACCCCAACGTTGAAGTCGAATGGGAGTTTCGTTGCCGTAACAGCGAGGATTTACGCCCGTACCTGGCTGAGATTCGCTACCAGATCGAGCGTCTGGCGGAACTGAGTCTGAGCGCCGATCAGTTGAGTTTCCTTGAGCGCATCAGCTTCCTAAAACCGGATTTCCTGCGTTTCCTCGGCCTGTTCCGCTTCAACCTGCGCTACGTACACACCGGCATCGAGAACGGCGAGCTGTTCATCCGCCTGCGCGGGCCATGGCTGCATGTGATCCTCTACGAAGTGCCGCTGCTGGCGATCGTCAGCGAAGTGCGCAATCGTTATCGCTACCGCGAAACCGTGCTCGAACAGGCGCGGGAACAGCTTTACCGCAAGTTCGACTGGCTGACCGCCAACGCCTCAGCTGACGAATTGTCGCAACTGCAAGTAGCCGATTTCGGTACGCGACGCCGGTTTTCCTACCGCGTGCAGGAAGAAGTGGTGAACGTGCTCAAGCACGATTTCCCCGGGCGTTTCGTCGGCACCAGCAACGTGCATCTGTCCCGTGAACTCGATATGAAACCGCTGGGCACCATGGCCCACGAGTGGATCATGGCCCATCAACAACTCGGCCCACGGTTGATCGACAGCCAGATCGCTGCGCTCGATTGCTGGGTCCGCGAGTACCGCGGCTTGTTGGGGATTGCCCTGACTGACTGCATCACCACCGACGCTTTCCTCGGCGATTTCGATCTGTTCTTCGCCAAGCTGTTCGACGGTCTGCGCCACGACTCCGGCGATCCGGTGGTCTGGGGCGAAAAGTGCATCGCGCACTATCACAAGCTCGGCATCGACCCGATGAGCAAGACGCTGGTGTTCTCCGACAGCCTGACCCTGCCCAAATCGCTGGAGATCTTCCGCGCGCTGCACGGTCGGATCAACGTCAGCTTCGGCATCGGCACCAACCTCACCTGTGACATTCCGGGTGTCGAACCGATGAGCATCGTGCTTAAAATGACCGCCTGCAACGGCCAACCGGTGGCGAAGATCTCCGACGAGCCAGGCAAGTCACACTGCAAAGACCCGAATTTCGTCGCCTACTTGCGACATGTTTTCCAGGTTCCTGCCGATTCCAGTCTATCTAGCAAGGAGTGAATTCATGCAAGCCGTACAGCGTGAGATTGCTGAACAGCTCAAGGTGCAACCGCCGTTCGCCGACCACCAGGCCCTGCAGGCCGAAGTCGCCCGGCGCATTACCTTTATTCAGGATTGCCTGGTCAATTCCGGGCTCAAGACGCTGGTGCTGGGTATCAGCGGTGGCGTCGATTCGCTGACCGCTGGCCTTCTGGCCCAACGGGCGATGCGTGAGCTGCGCGACCAGACCGGCGACAACAGCTACAAATTCATCGCCGTGCGTCTGCCGTACGAAACCCAGTTCGACGAGCACGACGCCCAGGCCTCGGTGGACTTCATCGCCCCGGACGAACGCCATACCGTCAACATCGGCCCGGCAGTGAAGTCGCTGGCCAGTGAAGTCGCCGCGTTCGAAGGCAAGCACGCGGTCTCGGTGGATTTCGTCCTCGGCAATACCAAGGCGCGGATGCGCATGGTCGCCCAGTACACCATCGCCGGCGCCGCGCAGGGTCTGGTGATCGGCACGGATCACGCGGCGGAAGCGGTGATGGGCTTCTTCACCAAGTTTGGCGACGGCGCCTGCGATCTGGCACCGCTCAGCGGTCTGGTGAAAAACCAGGTTCGCGCGATTGCTCGCAGCTTTGGTGCGCCGGAATCGTTGGTCGAGAAGGTGCCGACGGCGGATCTGGAAGACCTGTCGCCGGGCAAACCGGACGAGGCATCCCACGGCGTGACCTATGCCGAGATTGATGCGTTCCTGCACGGTGAGCCGGTGCGTCAGGAAGCGTTCGACATCATCGTCGCGACCTACAACAAGACCCATCACAAACGCGTGATGCCGTTTGCGCCGTAGTCGGTGACTGAATGAAAAAGCCCGCTGAGGAGTGCTCCTCAGCGGGCTTTTCTTTGGCCCACATATCAGTTGATGCTGATGGCCCCTTCGCGAGCAAGCTCGCTCCCACAGGTTTCTGTGTTGTTCACAAAATGTGTGACCGACATAGCATCCTGTGGGAGCGAGCTTGCTCGCGAAGAACGATGACCCGATTGGCCTGATTACTTGACGGTAATCGTGCCTTTCATCATCGAGATGTGGCCTGGGAACGAGCAGAAGAAGCCGTAGCCGCCGTCTGCAATCTTCGCCACGTCAAAGGTCAGCGAGTCCGTTTCCTTGGCGCCGATGATCTTGGTGTGGGCGATGATGCGCGCGTCACCTTCCGGCAGGTAGTTCTTGTCGATACCGGCGGCCAGGCCAGCGGTGGCGATTGGCTGCATGTCAGCTTCTTTGCTGATCACCAGGTTATGGCCCATGACGTTCTTCGGCAGGCTGCCGGAGTGGGTCAGTTCGACGGTGAAGGTTTTGCAGCTCTTGTCGATCACGATTTCCTTGGTGTTGAAGGACATCTGATCGGTGGAGTCAACGGTGGTTTTGCACTCGGCAGCCATCAATTGGCTGCTGGCCAGCGCCAGCAGGGATACTGCAACAACTTTGGAAAACATGGTGAATCTCCAAGGCAGGGTTAACAAACACACGAATGATGGAAAGACTGCCTGAAATTTTCGCAAGTTCCTATGACTTGAGTCAAAAATTGTATACAACTTTCAGGCTATGACCCTTATCGACACAATCTAACGGCCAGAATTCCCGCCCGGCCCTATGATCGGCCCACCTACTGAAACGGAGTGCCTGTCATGTTCTTTAACGGTCTGTTGTGCAGTTTGCTCGCCGCCTACGCCTGTGGCGCCAGCGGTACCTTTGAATCGCCAGAGCGAGAAGTTTAGCCCTTGGATCGCAGCGTGCGAGCCATTACCCTGTGTCGGATCGACCCAGGAGAAAGGCATGTCTCTGAAATCCGTTTGTGTATTTTGCGGTGCCAACGCCGGCACTGACCCGGCTTACACCGAAGCCGCCATCGCCCTTGGCCAGGCGCTCGCTGAACGTAATCTGACGCTGGTGTACGGCGGGGGCGCCGTGGGTTTGATGGGAATCGTCGCTGACGCCGCGCTGGCCGCCGGCGGCGAAGTGATCGGCATCATCCCGCAAAGCCTGATGGACAAGGAAATCGGCCACAAAAGCCTGACGCGCCTGGAGGTGGTCGATGGCATGCATGCGCGCAAGGCGCGGATGGCGGAACTCAGCGATGCATTTATCGCCCTGCCCGGCGGCCTCGGCACGTTGGAGGAATTGTTCGAAGTCTGGACCTGGGGGCAGCTCGGATACCACGGCAAGCCGCTGGGTCTGCTGGAAGTGAACGGTTTCTACAGCAAACTCACTGCATTTCTTGACCACATCGTCGGCGAAGGCTTCGTTCGCGAGCCACACCGTGACATGCTGCAAGTGAGCGAATCGCCACAAACGCTGCTCGATGCCCTGGATAACTGGAAGCCGACCGTGACGCCAAAATGGGTCGACCAAAAACCCGGCTAACCGCAAGGCACCGATACAGGGCAGAATACGCGCCGCTCAACCTCACCTTCGACCAAGAGGAACGCCCATGGCCAAACCCAATTACTCCTTCGCCAAACGTCAACGAGACCTGGCAAAGGAACAGAAGAAAGAGGAAAAGCTTCAGCGCAAGAAACAAACCGCTGAAGAAGCAGCACTGAACCCTGAGGGTGAAGTGGCAACGGAAGATGATGTTGATGCAACCGCTGCAACTGAAGCACCGAAAGATCAGGCGCCCGACGCCTGAGCCCCACCGGGTTTGATGATCGGATCAGACCCTGCGGATTTGTGACAGGGCTGGCGGTTTCACCGCCGGCCCTCACTGCCCTTCCCATCAGAATTCGGCACAAATCCCTGTGGGAGCGGGCTTGCCCGCGATGACTGCGGCACAGTCAACAAAGTCGTCACAGATACTCCGCCATCGCGGGCAAGCCCGCTCCCACAGGTTTCTTTTATCACTCATTGATTGGCATCACGGTAACCCGCACTTCCGGGTCGTGGTTGCCGCCGCCGAGAATCACTCCGCGTAATGGCGAAACGTCAGAGAAGTCCCTACCCCACGCCAAGGTGATGTGCTCCAGCGCCGGCTGCACATTGTTGGTCGGATCAAAATCCACCCAGCCCAGCACCGGGCAAAACACTGACACCCAAGCATGAGATGCATCGGCACCGATCAAACGCGGTTGCCCCGGTGGTGGCTGAGTCAGCAGATAACCACTGACATAACGCGCCGCCAATCCCCGTGAGCGCACGCACGCCAGCATCAAATGGGCGAAGTCCTGACACACCCCGCGCCGCCGCTCCAGCACCTCCACCAGCGGCGTCGCCACTTGGGTCGCTTCGGCATCGAAGGTGAATTCACTGAAAATCTTCTGCATCAAATCCTGCACGCATAGCAGTAGCGGCTGACCCGCTGGAAAACAGCTATCGGAAAACTCGACGAAGCTACGCTTCAAATGCACATAGGGTGACTGGAACCGATAGCGACAGGCTTCCAGCAGATCGGCGGACAGCGGCTGACTGCTGTAGGTGAGAGCATCGCGGGTCAGCTCCCAGGCCGGGGACTGCTTGAAATCCAGCGCCGGGCGCGCGAGTACCTCAATAGTCAGCCGCGCATTGACCTGCAACTCGTCGTGGGGCCGTTCGAACGCCAGTCGGGTCAGCGGATTGCCAAACACGTCCAGTTCATCACGCCGAGCGGTTGGCAGCGGGCTGATCAGCAATTGCTGCTCGGTGCAGCGCTGCCACGTGCACTCGCGGGGCCACAGATGCGCCAGCTGCTGTGCCAGCGACACCGGGCTGTCGTAGTGGTAACAGGTGTCGTGAAGGATCTGGTAATGCGCGCTCATCAGACGGACACCGTACGCTGGCTGACATCATCGACGTGAGCGAAATGGCGCAGGGCCAGTCGATCCGAGACCTGGCCGCTGGCTTCGGCGATTTCCTGGAGCAAATCCGCCAGGCCATTGAGCGCCGCGCGCACGCTGGACTCGCCGAATAGCGGATTCTCCAGACACCCCAGATCAAACTGCGCCAGACGTTCCACCAATCGCGGCAGCGCGGCCTCCCGCGGGACGCCGAAATCATCGTTCAAACGCTTCAACGTGCGGGTCACCAGTTTCAACTGGAACAACACCGCGTGGGGGTTCTGCTCGTCGAGCAGCAACAGGTCGAGCACCGGAATCAATTGCGCCACCGCCAGATAACGTGAGCGGTAGGTGATGCTGCTGTTGCCCAGTTCCAGCAACCATTCCAGGCCGGCCTGATCGAACGCGCCGGAACCACGCAGAAACGCCGCCAGACTGCTGCTGAGAAACTGCAGGCGCTCGATACGCCGGCCAATCATCAGAAAGCGCCAACCTTCGTCGCGGGTCATGTCGTCGAGGGCAAAACCGGACAGCGCCGCCAGCGACATCACCAGGCGATTGAGGAAATCCAGCAACTCGCCGAAATCCGGTTCATCGGTGTCCAACTCCATGGCCTCGCGCTGCAACTCGACCAAGGCCTGCCAGTTTTCCCGCGAAAGCTTGCCGCGCACCTGCGAGGCCGCCCACTGCAGGCGTTGCAGGTTGGAGCGCAGGCTGAACGACCAGTCATCGCCGAGCAGCGCTGCCAGCAGGCGTTCTGGCAAGTCGCCCTCGTCTGGCAACAGCGTCAGCCGCTCGCCGAGGTCGACCGCCGCCTGCAGCGCTTGCGAGTCATCACCATCGACGTAGCGCGCGAGCATGATCCGCAGCAGCCGCGCACTGTCATCGCAGCGTTCGCAGTAACGGCCAAACCAGAACAGGTTTTCCACCACCCGTGAGGGCAGATAAGGATCGCGGCGGACGAGGTCGTGCACACCGACATTGCGTTGGGTTTTCCACTGTTCGCCGCTCGGCGGGCGCTCGCCCAATACCCAGGTGTCCTTGCTCACGCCGCCACGCTGCATCGAGACCACTTCGGCATCGGCCTCGGCGGCCACCCGGGTCAGACCGCCGGGCAATACTCGATAACCGTCAGCACTGGCAACGGCATACATGCGCATGCCGATCGCCCGTGGTTGAAGCTGGCCGTTTTCGGCCTGCCAGATCGGCGCATGGGAGAGTTGTGCCAATTCTTGCGCAACATAGGCATAAGGCCGCGCCTGCATGCGCTCGGCCAGATTCTGACGCTGTTTTTCACTCAGATCACGGCCAAATACGGGTGCGAAGGTTTGCGAGGGAAAGGCCGGTTTGATCAACAGCTCCGGCAGTTTTTCCAGCGCCTGCGCCAATACCGGCGGTTCACCGCACCACCATGTGGCGATGGAGGGCAGGATCAGCTCTTCGCCGAACAGGTATTGATTGATCTTCGGCAAAAAACCCAGCAGCCCCGGCGACTCCAGCACGCCACTGCCCAGCGCATTGGCGACCAGCACCCGTCCTTGACGCACCGCTTCAAGCAGACCGGGCACGCCGAGCGCAGAGTCCGTGCGCAACTCCAGCGGATCGCAGAAATCGTCGTCGAGCCGACGCATGATCGCGTGCACCCGACGCAAGCCACTGAGGGTTTTCAGGTACACCGTGGCATCGCGCACTGTCAGGTCGCCGCCCTCGACCAGCGGATAACCGAGCTGGCGAGCGAGGTAGAGATGTTCGAAATAGCTTTCGTTGAAGCGCCCCGGCGTGAGTAACACCACCAGCGGCGTTTCATCGTCACCCGGCGCCTGACGCGCGAGGGTTTCCTGCAAGGTGCGGAAGAACCCGGCCAGATGCTGCACCTTCAGATCGCGGTATAACTCGGGGAAGGCGCGGGAAACGATAGTGCGGTTTTCCAGCGCATAGCCGGCGCCCGACGGTGCCTGGGTACGATCGGCCGTGACCCACCAGCGACCGTCCGGCGTGCGCGCCAGATCCACCGCATAAAGGTGCAGGAACGCGTCTTCCGGTGGCGCGATGCCCTGACACGGCCAGAGAAAATTGTTGTGACCGAACACCAGTTCTGCCGGAAGCAAACCCTCACTGATCAAGTGCTGCGGGCCGTAAAGATCCGCCAACACGGCATTGAGCAGTCGCGCACGCTGGGCGATCCCGGTCGACAGCTGTTGCCATTCATTCGCCGCGATCACATGTGGCAGCAGATCCAGTTCCCAAGGCCGATCCGCGCCTTTCGGGTCGGCATAAACGTTATACGTGACGCCGTTTTCCTGAATCTGCCGCGCCAGCAACGCCTGCCGCTGCATCAGTTGCGCCGGAGTGCTGCGCTGCAACTGATCGAACAGCCGCTGCCAGTGCGGGCGCACCGCGCCACTGCCGTCGAGCAGTTCGTGGTAAGTGCCCGCCGTCAGCGGGTAGCGGTCTAGCAGGTCAGGCATGGAAAAGCTCGGCAGACAGCAGGGAACGGTCAGACTAACGCAGGCACATGACACGCGGATATACGAAAAATCCGAGTGTCGTGCAGGACTTAGAAACGTCGTAAATCGATTGTCATCGGCAGCTCGTCACTGATTTCCACATTCGGTATGGGAAGTTTCCCCGGCGTGTGTCCGACGCGGAAGAAGCGCGCCATGCGCCGACTCTCGGCTTCGTTGGCATTGACCGGCAGCGTCTCGTAATTGCGTCCGCCCGGATGCGCGACGTGGTACTGACAACCGCCCAGCGAACGGCCCATCCAGGTGTCGAGCAAGTCGAATATCAACGGCGCGTGCACCGCAATCGTCGGCTGCAGACAGTTGGCCGGTTGCCAGGCGCGGTAACGCACGCCGGCAACGAACTCGCCCACGCGCCCGGTCGGATGCAACGGCACTGCGATGCCATTACAGGTCAGCAGATAGCGCTGCGGTGGCAAGCCTTTGAGCTTGACCTGCAAGCGTTCCAGCGACGAATCGACATAGCGCACCGCGCCGCCCGCCGCGCCCTCCTCGCCGAGCACATGCCAGGGCTCCAGCGCCTGACGCAGCTCCAGTTCGATGCCGTTGACCGCGTAATCGCCGACCTTGGGAAAGCGAAATTCCAGATGCGCGGCAAACCATTCCGCCCGCAGTGGATAACCGGCGCTGTTCAGTTCGACGATGACGTCAGCGAAGTCCTGCTCGATAAAGTGCGGCAGCAAGAAGCGATCGTGCAGCTCAGTGCCCCAGCGCGCCAATTTTGCCGGCGCATAGGGTTCACGCCAGAACCGTGCGACCAGCGCCCGCAACAACAACTGCTGGGCCAGACTCATGCGCGCGTGGGGTGGCATTTCAAACGCCCGCAGCTCGAGCAAACCGAGGCGCCCGGTGGCGCCATCCGGCGAATACAGTTTGTCGATGCAGAACTCAGCCCGGTGCGTGTTGCCGGTGACGTCGATCAGCAAGTTGCGCAGCAGTCGATCGACCAGCCACGGCGCGCATTCCTCGCCCGGTTCGGGCATCTGCGCAAAGGCGATTTCCAGTTCGTACAGTGAGTCATTGCGCGCCTCGTCGACACGCGGCGCCTGCGAGGTCGGGCCGATAAACAGACCGGAAAACAGATACGACAGCGACGGATGGTTGTGCCAGTAACTGATCAGGCTGCGCAGCAGATCCGGGCGCCGCAGAAACGGCGAATCTGCCGGTGTCGCGCCGCCAAGCACGAAATGGTTACCGCCGCCGGTGCCGGTGTGGCGGCCGTCGATCATGAATTTTTCAGTGGTCAGGCGCGTCTGCCGCGCTTCTTCATAGAGAAACTCGGTGCGCTCGACCAATTCGTCCCACGTCGCCGAGGGCTGCACGTTGACCTCGATGACACCCGGATCCGGCGTCACGCGGAAGTTGCTCAAGCGCGGATCGCTGGGCGGCTCGTAGCCTTCCAGCAATACCGGGCAATGCAGTTCTTCGGCGGTGGCTTCGATGGCCGCGACCAGTTCCAGATAATCCTCGACCCGCTCCAGCGGCGGCATGAACAGATACAGACGTCCATCGCGGGCTTCGGCACAGAACGCTGTGCGGGTCAGCCAATCGGCGGATTCATCAATTTTTGGTGCACGCTCCTCAGCTGCCGCCGGCTCAGCGTGATGGTTGAGCTGCGCGGCATCCGGCAGCTCGGGAAAATCCTGATTCGGGTCCTGAGGATGAACGAACGGATACTCAGCGGCCTTCACCCACGGCTGTGAACCGAGCGGCAGGCGATAGCCCAGCGGCGAATCCCCCGGTACCAATCGGCAGTGCTCGTCACGCAGATACCAGCGCCCGCTCTGCCATTGATCGCCCTTGGCGGTGCGCGCCAGCGGCAGCACTTGGCCGATCACCTTGTTCAGGCCCTGACTGAAGACCTTGCGCAGGCGTGCGCGCTCCAGCGGCTCCTCCAGACGCGAGTCTTCGGCACTGACGTTGCTCGGCAACGTGCCCTCGCGCCAGAGGTAATAGAAATTGTCCTCGTAGGCCGGGAACACAAAACGCGTAGGCAATTTCAGGCGCTCGGCGACACTCGCCAGAAAACGCCCGGCCAGCTCGCCAGTGGCGCCGTAATCCTGCTGTTCGTCAGCGATCAGCGCATCGTTGTGCCAGATCGGCACGCCGTCGCGGCGCCAGTAACAGTTGAGCGACCAGCGCGGCAATTGCTCACCGGGATACCATTTGCCCTGACCGAAATGCACCAGCCCTTTTGGCGCGTAGTGTTTGCGCAAGCGCTGGAACAGTTCGGCAGAGAGGCGGCGCTTGTCCGCGCCCAGCGCAGCGGTGTTCCACTCAGCGCCATCCGGATCGTCGATGGAGACGAAGGTCGGCTCGCCGCCCATGGTCAGGCGCACGTCATCCGCCAGCAGGTCGGCATCGATCTGCCGACCGAGCGCCTGAATCGCCAGCCATTGTTCATCGGTGTAGGGCTTGGTGACGCGCGGCGCCTCCCAGATCCTTTCCACTGACATTTCGTGGCTGAACACGCATTCGCACGGTTCGACCAAGCCACTGATCGGTGCCGCAGAGGACGGATCGGGACTACAGGCCAACGGGATGTGCCCTTCACCGGCGAACAGCCCGGACGTGGCGTCGAGGCCGATCCAGCCGGCACCAGGCAGATACACCTCGCACCAGGCATGCAGATCGGTGAAATCGACGTCCGTGCCGGACGGGCCGTCGAGGCTCTTCACATCCGCCGTCAGTTGAATCAGATAGCCGGAAACAAATCGCGCCGCCAAACCGAGGTTGCGCAGCAATTGCACCAGCAACCAAGCCGAGTCGCGGCACGAGCCGGAGGCGTGCTCGAGGGTGTGTTCCGGGGTTTGCACGCCCGGTTCCATGCGGATCAGGTAGCCGATGTCTTCGCTCAGGCGTTGATTGAGTGCCACAAGAAAGTCGACAGCAGGCAATGGCGTGCGGTCGATGGCGTCCAGATAGGCTTTGAATTTCGGCGTCAGCGGCAGGGTTTCGAGGTACGGCGCCAGCTCCTTGCGCTCATCGGCCGCGTAAGCGAAGGGGATTTTCTCGGCGTAGGGTTCGAGGAAGAAATCGAACGGATTGAACACGGCCATTTCGGCCAGCAGATCGACTTCGATGCGCAGCTCATCGGTTTTTTCGGGGAACACCAGCCGGGCGAGGTAGTTGCCCTGCGGGTCCTGCTGCCAGTTGATGAAATGCTGCTCGGGCGAGACTTTCAGCGCATACGACAGAATCCGCGTGCGGCTGTGGGCGGCCGGGCGCAGGCGTACGATCTGCGGGCCGAGTTCGACAGCGCGGTCGTAGCGGTAATGCGTGACGTGATGCAATGCGACATGAATCGACACGGCGTGCCTCCTGCGAGCCTAAGCGTATTCGAAAGCGCGCAAGACTTATGCCATGCACAGGCTTGGGCGCTTTCCCGGAATGCTTAGCGCAGTACAGCACCAAAATCGGGCGATGCGAGGAAATGGTTTGGCGAGTTTGCTTCTATTTGTGGCAGACATTGATCGATGGGAATGTCTGAGCGGGCCCCATCGCTGGCAAGCCAGCTCCCACAGGTTCCTCTTTCGCTCACAGAACGGTGGCCACTGAAGACCCCTGTGGGAGCTGGCTTGCCAGCGATGGGGCCAGTGGGCTCGCCGCATTTCCTTAGGCCTGAAACGCAAAACGCCAACCCGAAGGTTGGCGTTCTGTTCAGCTAAAGCAACTTAGCGCGGAACGACCGGCTTGCGGGTCGGCTTCGGCCCTTTGCCCTTCGCAGCGTCCTTGCGCTCTTTCGCCGCCTGCTGGTTGCGGGCAAACGCTGCTGCCTTGGCCTGTTCACGCTTGTCCCACGGATTACCGCCATCACTCGCACGCGGCGGCAAACCGGTGTGCTGGGTGAGGATCTTGGTGGTCTTCTCTTTGCCGTCCTTCGCCACTTTATGGCTGCCGGCCGGCGTCGAGTTCTTGCGACGAGCGCTCTGGTAGCTGTCGGTGGCCGGCTGGTGCGTCGGGATCAACTGATCCTTGCCCGGACCGATCAGGTCACCACGGCCCATGCGGATCAGCGCTTCACGCAGCATCGGCCAGCCTTTCGGGTCGTGATAGCGCAAGAACGCCTTGTGCAGACGACGCTGCTCTTCGCTCTTGACGATGGTCACGCCGTCGCTCTTGTAGGTGACCTTGCGCAGCGGGTTCTTGCCCGAGTGGTACATCGCGGTGGCGGTGGCCATCGGCGACGGGTAGAACGCCTGCACCTGGTCAGCGCGGAAGCCGTTGCCCTTGAGCCACAGGGCCAGGTTCATCATGTCTTCGTCGGTGGTGCCCGGGTGGGCGGCGATGAAGTACGGAATCAGGTACTGCTCTTTGCCCGCTTCCTTGGTGTACTTCTCGAACATGCGCTTGAACTTGTCATAGCTGCCAATGCCCGGCTTCATCATCTGGTTGAGCGGACCTTCCTCGGTGTGTTCCGGGGCGATTTTCAGGTAACCACCGACGTGGTGGGTCACCAGCTCTTTGACGTACTCCGGCGACTCGACCGCGAGGTCGTAACGCAAGCCGGAGGCAATCAGAATTTTCTTCACACCCGGCAGCGCACGGGCGCTGCGGTACAGCTGAATCAGCGACGAGTGGTCGGTGTTCAGGTTCGGGCAGATGCCCGGGAATACGCAGGATGGCTTGCGGCACGCCGATTCGATTTCCGGCGTTTTGCAGGCGATGCGGTACATGTTCGCGGTCGGGCCGCCGAGGTCGGAGATGACGCCGGTAAAACCCGGAACCTTGTCGCGGATCTCTTCGATCTCGCGAATGATCGACTCTTCGGAGCGGTTCTGAATGATCCGGCCTTCGTGCTCGGTGATCGAGCAGAAGGTGCAGCCACCGAAGCAGCCACGCATGATGTTCACCGAGAAACGGATCATGTCGTAGGCCGGGATCTTCTCCTTGCCGTACGCCGGGTGCGGAACACGGGCGTAAGGCATGCCGAACACGTAGTCCATTTCTTCAGTGGTCATCGGAATCGGCGGCGGGTTGAACCAGACGTCGACTTCGCCGTGCTTCTGCACCAGCGCACGGGCGTTGCCCGGGTTGGTTTCCAAGTGCAGCACGCGGTTGGCGTGGGCATACAGAACGGCGTCGCCACGCACCTTTTCTACCGATGGCAAACGAATCACAGTCTTGTCGCGGGTCATGCGCGGGCTGGCCAGGATCTGCACGACCTTGGCTTCCTGCGGATCTTCGACCGGCCCCTTCTCCTGCTCGATGGCGCAGGCCTGGGTGTCTTGGGTGTTCACGTACGGGTTGATGATCTTGTCGACCTTGCCCGGACGGTCGATGCGCGTCGAGTCGACTTCGTACCAGTCTTTCGGCGTGTCACGACGGATGAACGCGGTGCCACGTACGTCGGTGATGTCTTCGATCTTGTGGCCGTAGGACAGACGCTGGGCGACTTCGACGATCGCGCGCTCGGCGTTGCCGTACAGCAGGATGTCGGCGCTGGCGTCGATCAGGATCGAGTTACGCACACGATCCTGCCAGTAGTCATAGTGCGCGATGCGGCGCAGCGAGGCTTCGATGCCGCCGAGGACGATCGGCACATGCTTGTACGCCTCTTTGCAGCGCTGGCTGTAAACCAGGCTCGCGCGGTCCGGACGCTTGCCGGCCATACCGCCCGGCGTGTACGCGTCATCGGAACGAATTTTCTTGTCCGCGGTGTAGCGGTTGATCATCGAGTCCATGTTGCCCGCTGCAACGCCGAAGAACAGGTTCGGCTCGCCGAGCTTCATGAAGTCGTCTTTGGACTGCCAGTTTGGCTGGGCAATGATCCCGACGCGGAAGCCTTGCGACTCCAGCAGCCGGCCAATGATCGCCATGCCGAACGACGGGTGATCGACGTAGGCATCACCGGTAACAATGATGATGTCGCACGAATCCCAGCCGAGCTGATCCATCTCCTCCCTGCTCATCGGCAGGAATGGCGCTGGTCCGAAACATTCGGCCCAATATTTTGGATAGTCAAATAACGGCTTGGCTGCTTGCATGTCGACGACCGGTGTTGAGATGAAAAATCGCGGGCGCGGAATATAGCACAAAATTTGACCAATTCCGACGGCAGTGGTCGGTTTTTAGTGCAACCGCCTCTGCGTTCCCGACACTGTTGGTCAACCGCGCATTCGGCCCGGCTGACCGGCCACTAAAACGCAGCGCCGTCAGCCTTTCATTATGAAAGCCTTACTATGACAACCGTTCAAGGATGAACGCTCATGACAGTAAAACCCCCGAAAACAACCACTGTTGTCGAGGTGCATAGCCGCCCTTCGCGTCCCGACAGCCCGATGATTCGCCCCGAGCACTTGCCCCATCTGGATTTACCGTCAACGGCAACTCCACCGCGACAATCCGACAGCACGGGGCCAATCGCCGATCTGGACGCCATCACCGCAGCGCCGCCCGTCACGGTGAGCGAAGTGCCAGAGCCGACGACCGCGAGCCTCGCCGCGCAACGTGCGTTGAGGGACTATCGCCTCACCGTCACCAGCCATCTTCCCGCCCCGGATGCCGAGGGGCTGCGCACCGCCAAGGGTCGTCACTTTGTCGATCTGCCCGAAGGCATCGTGCATATCGGCTTCGACCCGCGCAGTGGCCTGTATCGCGCCAAGCTACCAACAGAAACCACGGCCTTGGGGCCTCTGCTGCTGCAGGACCCGCACAGCAAACGCTGGTTTGCACTGGAAGAGGACATTCCCGCGACGTTTCCCCTGAGTGCCGCTCGGCTGGAACCGTTGCGCGTCAATCTCGATCTCAATGGCGCCCGGCTCGATGGAGATGGTCTGTATCGACTTGAGGACAAGCTTTACGCGCTTATCGAGCATCAGGCGTATCAAGTCATGCGCGACGTCGAGGCGTCCTCCCCCGAGCGCAAAGTCTGGCGCATCGTCAATGGCAAAGACCCGGTGGCCCATGACAGTGACAACGTTTATCACCCCAGTCGCAGCGGCGAGACCGTGGCCATCACCCGTGGGGGGCCATACCTGTGGCTCTCGGTCATCGTCGGCCTGGCTGGCGGAATGCGGCGCCACCCCTCGACCACTGAGGGCGTGACACTGTTGCTGCAACGCTACGAGCCGATCCGCAAAGCCAGTGATGATCTCGTTCAATCCACGGCAAAATTCAATCAGTTGCGCGATCAATCCTACGAAATCCCCGAAGACGGCCCGGCGCGAACGGCGTTATTGATTGCCCTTGAGGTTCATCTGCGCAAGCACATCCGGATGCAAACCGACTTCGTCAGGATGTACATCGACCACAAGGATTGGCTGGTCTACCTGAAGGCCGGCGGCCTCTACAAAAAAGAATTGTTCGAGCAACAGATGCTTCGGGTCGATTATCTGGGCAAGCTCATGGCGACCATGGATTTGCGGGCGGCGCCCATGCTTGCGAAGGCCACGCTGGAGTCGAGCAAGTTCAAACTGCTGCACCTGGACAAAAAACTGCTGGTACTCCATGAGCGCCAGGCCGTGATCGACCAGATCAAAAAGAGTTTTCGCGGCGCCGAACATGAACTCGCCATGCTTGAAGTGGACGTGCCAGACGCTGAAAGAATCTACATCAACAAATTTCATTGCTACCTGCATCTGCTGACCGGTGACCTCGAAAAATTGCCGAGTGTCGGTTTGTACTCCGTTCGGGCAATGCATGCCATTGAAGACATGCGCAGTGCTGCATCGCCGGGCAATCCGCTTGTATTACGGCTCTTCCTTGATCAGATCAACCTGGAAAAGAACCGCTTCGAACTCTTGATAGCGTCCGAACCTGCGGACAAGGCGCAGTACATCAAAGAGATGATTCCACTGCTCGAATCCTTCGAAGCAAGAATCGAGAAACAACTGACGGACATCTATCAGACCCTGCGCAGCAACGCAGAGCTGCCAGGCTACGACCAGAACATCGATTTCGATTTCTTGCCGGCCCAACCCAAGGATTCGCCCCCTGTCATGCCACGCAAGGTGTTCCGCACCCGCGAACACGGCAGTTACAAAGTCCTTATGGGAGAAACGGAGACGGCGCAGGACGGCAGCGTCACGGTCACGGTGCCCGATCCGTACAAACCCGACAGCCCCCCGCGACGCTACGAAAAACGCCAAGGGGAATGGCGTCCGGTCACCACCAGCAGCCTGGCACCGGCCAGAGCCCAGTTGCTCGATGATGCCGCGCTGGCCCTCGCTCAGGTTGATGATCACTTGCTCAAGGCACAGACGCAGGAACAGCAAAAAGCCAATCCGACCAATATTGTCGAATTTCTTGCCGACAAGGCCGACAGGCTCGACCAGTTGGCCAAAGGCTTGGGCGACTTCGCGAGACCCGGTGACGACGCCAGCGTCACGGGGCTGATCGAGCGCCTGGCTTCCGCCAGCGAGCGATTGAACCGCGAAGGGCAAAACACGTTGATCCGCCTGTACAAGAATCGCCATGTGCTGGACATCCTGCGCCTGAATTACCTGCTGGACCACGCCGAACTCAGCGTGACGCGAACCGTCGAGCGCAAGCCCCAAGGCAAGGGCCAGAACAAATCGTTTCTCGACGTCTACTCGATCAAGGATCGGACTCGCGATACCCCGCTGTGGGAAGCCCATTTCCACTATGAAAAGAAGGACAGCCCGGTACTGAACTTCACCGTCAGGGGCGGCCATCTGAAAACCCTCGAACAAGCCGGACTCGGCAGCGCCTCGCAGCGCCGCGATGAACAGGCTGGATTGCCCCACGTCGCCATATGGCGCGAAACCTTCGATGGCAGAACCGCGCGAAAAATCTTCGATCTGGCGGGTTAATACGAACCCGTTTCATCCAACAGGCAATGATGCCGACTGCCTCGTCAGCGCCCGATCGCGGGTGCCGACGGGGTGCTTTTGCAAGGACGAGCATGAAAAAGAAACCATCGATCCACGGCACCACGACCGTCGACATCCACACCCGACCGCAGATAACACCGGATATCCCGCACCTGAGTCCCGGTCAGCCGATCCGCGTCGAATTCAACCTGCCGACGACTCCACGCCCGCGCCCTCTTCCCGAGACCGACAGAATTTCAGTCGCCCCCGATCCGGGCATGATGGCGGAGACGCCACGGGTCACCGTCAGCGAGTTGCCGACCAGCCCTGCGCGCGCTCCGGCAACGCCCGCAGACAGGCTGGAACGCTATCAATTCCCCGCCACCGCCGTGCTGCCTGCTGCCGACGCGCAGGGATTGCGTACCCTGAAAGGACGCCAGTTTGTCGACCTGTGGAACGGTGACATCGCGCAAGTCGCCATTGATCCGCAGACGGGTCTGCACCGCGCCAAACTGCAAAGCGAGCTGGTTGCCTCCGGCCCGGTGCTGGCACGCGACCCCGACAACGGGCTGTGGCATCCGCGCAGTGACCTTGAGTCGATCATCTTCCCGTTATCCGATTCGCGGCTTGAAGCGTTCCGCACGCCGCTGGATTTTGCCGACGTCGAGCCCGACAGCGCAGGGCTGTTTCACCACGACGGCAAACGGTATGTGGTTATTCGCAATTACGCTTATCAGACACTGCACGATCGCGACGCATCGTCGCCCAACCTTGCGGTGATGCGCATCGTGCGGCCCGTCGACCCGGTGGCCGGGGACGAAGCCAATGTCTATGTCGCCACCCGCCCCGGTCGTTCGGAACCTATCGTGCGGGACCCCGAAGATGGCTGGGTCGGCGTCAACCTGAATGGTGCGGGCGGAATGCGCCGAGGAGAACAGGAGCGGCCCGCGCGGCAAAGCCTGGCCGACCGCTTCGCCGCTTTGGTCAACCGGCCGAGCAGACCTGAGTCGCGGGTGCGCAAACTGTTTCCAGGCTTCGATGACCACCGCGTCGCCGCCTGGATTGCGTCCTCAGGCGACGACGTCGGCGGAGCCCTGAGCCTCAAGGAAGCCGAATACAAAACCTTGAAAAAAGACCTGTTGAACTGGGCACAGGCGCAAAATCAAACCGCCGCGCGGTCTCAGGAGGAGACCAGGCAAGTCACGTCGCTGATCAGACGTTGCTGGCGTCAGGAAACCGAGGCGCGCTTGAGGCTGCCGGCAGGCGGGGCAACGCTGCCGGCGCTCACGGCGGACTTCAGCCATGTGCGTGTACTCGAGCTCGAATCCGTG
Source organism: Pseudomonas sp. PB106 (assembly GCF_009764645.1). Classification (GTDB taxonomy): domain Bacteria; phylum Pseudomonadota; class Gammaproteobacteria; order Pseudomonadales; family Pseudomonadaceae; genus Aquipseudomonas. The sequence goes on along the minus strand of NZ_RWIM01000092.1, from coordinate 14,627 downwards.
AAATGGTCGGATACCGCTGACACCTTTCTCAGCGCTTTCACGGGGCTGGAACATTTGATCCTGCCGCGTTGCGCAGTGGAAAAACTCCCCGCCTCCCTCGCCAGGATGACCAAGCTGAAAACCCTGGATCTGAGTTCAAACACGCTGCGACTGGACCCCGTCAGCGCCAGCCAACTGGAAAAACTCGGCAGTCTGGAAAGCCTCATTCTGGCGAAAAACCCACTTGGCAGGTTGCCGGATTTCAGCAACTTCTCCCAACTGACGACACTGGATCTGCGCCATACCGGAATCACCGAGTGGCCGACCGGACTGCTGGCCCACAAAGCCTGGGTGAAACTTGATGTGAGCAACAATCAGCTCAAGGAAGTACCGCAAGCCTACCTCAACCCGACGCAGGAACGATTGGCTGCAGTCGTTCAAATCAATAGTGTCACGCGGCTCGCCGATAACGATTTCCCATCCGACTACTCGATTCAGTTGGACGATTACTGGCGGCGCATCCGAGCCGTACATCCCGAATGGCTGAACTCGGCGCAACCGCAGGGTTTTGATCTGCAAGGCTCGGCGGCACAGCGTTATCGGCAGCTGTATCCCGGCAAAAGTATCAGCGAGTGCAGGCATTACATTTACGGGTTCGATCACCCTACGGCGCAGACCCGGCTCGCCAGCCTTGAGCAGGAATTCAACGGCCTGAAAAACCAGTTGGATGCCTGGGTGTTTTCCGGTGGTGGGGTTCACTCAAGCTACGTACGCGCCAATCAAATTGAGCTCAACGCTTTGAACCGTGACGATAGGGCCGTGGCTCGAGACCGAATCCTCGCCTGCTGGCGATGTGAGACACCACAGAAACTGGCGAATGATCTGACCCCGATCGGCCTGGAACTCGACTTGAGCGGCTTGAGCCTGCCGAGCCTGCCGGACATCGATGCGGACTTCAGCCATGTCGGCTCGCTGAAGCTGAGCCACATGAACCTGAGTACTTCGCCGGAAGGTTTTCTGACGCGTTTTCGCCACGTGCGCTGGCTGGATCTTTCGCACAATCAATTGCGCGAGCTGCCCCCGGCCACTGGCGAAATGAGCGCCATGACCCGACTGGCACTGCATAACAATCGCATTGTCCTGACAGCCGAATCCGCTCGTGTCCTGTCCGAGCGAACGACCTTGCGCGCACTCTCGCTGTACCAGAATCCTCAACTGCGCATCACCCCGGACTTCAGTCGGATGGTCGATATGCGTTCGCTGCATATGGCAGACGCCGGGATCGAAAACTTCCCCACCGGTCTTGGCGACCAGCCTCTACTCGATACCGTCGACTTGAGCAACAACCTGATCTCGCATATTCCCGATGCGGTTATCGCGCCTGAGGACGCACGGCTGCTGCAAACGGCACGCGTCAACAGCGTCACCCGCCTTTACAACAATCCACTGTCCGACGACACCCGCCGCCGACTGACCCTTTATGAGGAGCGTCTGCTGGCTGCCGGAACCACCCTGAGCGGAGCGAACAATTTGCTCACGACTTCCTCGCTCTCGCAGTTCCCGAGCAGAGATGCATTGTGGGTAAACGTCAATCTGAACAACAGAGATCAGAATCAGGCAAGCGGTTCAACAAGAGCCGACTCGATGAATCGATGGACAGTCGGCCTGTCTGCCGATGAGATGGCGAACCGCGCGAGGCAATGGCAGCTGTTACGCGCCCAGCAAGGTTCCGACGGCCTGTTCAACACTCTGGAACGTCTGTTGCCGGACGCGATCGGTCGTCAGGATTTGCAACGTCGGGTGTGGAAGGTCATCGACAGCATTACCGAAAACAGCCCGCAATCCGAAGCCCTGCGCAGAGAGCTGTTTGATCGTGCGGGCAGCGCGACCTGTTGCGATCGCGCGGCATTTACCTTTGCCAATCTGGAAACCAGGACCATGGCCTACAACGCGCGCGCCCTGGCACGGGATCAGGCACAAGGCCCACAACTGGCCACGCTGTCCAGAGGCCTGTTTCGCTTGCATGAAGTCGACAAAATAGCTTCGGCTGATATCGCGCGGCGCGAAGAAACCATCAGGAACTCAAGAGGCGCCCAAGGGGCGGGGGCTCATGAGCACCTCGTCAGCGAGGAGGTCGAAATCAGACTCGCTTATCGCCACGGCCTGAAGGATCGACTGCAATTGCCTGGCCAGCCTGATCGAACCGCGTTCACCCAACTGGTCAACGTCTCGCAGGCAGATCTGGATGTCGCGTACACCCATGTCAAAGCGCTGGACAACTCGCCGCTAGAATTCGAGGCGTTGATGTCGAGGGAGTTCTGGCACGACTTCATCACGCATAAATACCGCGCCCGATTCGAAGAGCAGCGCCAGCCGTTTCAGGATCAGCAGGCGACGCTCGACGACGCGCATGCCGACAAAACCCTCGTGCTCGCCGAGTACGAAACGCAATCCAAGGCACTGCAAACCGCGCTAGCGATCAAGGAAGCCGCGCTAACCGAAACACTGACACGCCAGGAACTGAGCGAGCACTCAGCCTTGAACCGTGGCAAGAAGGACGCTGCGGCCAATCGATAATGCGTTAAAAGGCGAAACCCGGTGCTAGCCGAATATTCTCGGTCAGCACCGGGTTGCGCCTCAGATGGGATAGGCTTTCATCTCGGCGGCTGATCAAGAAAGGACATTGAATGGCGCGGCCATGGATTGGCATTCCAGGCTGCCGCTTGCCAGTGCGCGCTTAAGGGGGTGAGCGGAAGGTGATGCGTGGCGAGTTTGAACAGCAGTGACAACGCTCGATCTGATCGTTGAGCGCATTGCACCGAATGCATGATCAACAGCACCTCGGCATGGGAAATCCTCACCTGTGGCTCTGAACCGAATCCGGGATTGGCGTGCACTTTGCGCAAGGTCATCACCGCAAGTCCTAGAGTCCAGGCAATAAACCGGCGTATTCCCGGCTGCCCGGCCGGGATTAGCAAAAGGTATTGAAACGCCTGTCGCAGGTGCGCATGCGTGGTGCCAATCAGCTCCGAGAGCGCACGGGTAAAATTCGCATCCGTTTGCCCGGGCTTCAATGAGCGCAACTGAACGCCATTTTCGGCAAATAGATCCTGAGGCAACCAACAGACGCCCCGAGCGCGATCTTCCCACTGGTCCTTGAGGATATTGGTCAGTTGCAAAGCAGCGCCGAAAGAGACTGACAAACGCTGTAGGTTCGCCCGCTCGATTGAAAGCGATGGATCGAAGTCGATGAAAAACTCGCTTAACATTTCACCCACTACGCCAGCGACGCAGTAACAGAGGCGGTCAAGGTCGAGTCGAGTTTCCAGGCCCTGAAGCCCAAGCCCGACTCGAAATTCGGCCATTCCTCGGGTCATGACACTCAGACAATCAAGCAGTGCGCCACGTTGAACGGCATTCAAGTGATGATCGACCTGCATCAGCCACGGCAAATGATGCATAAGCGCTCGCTCGGTTTCTTGAGTCTGCTCTGTTAACAACCCACACACCTGGGCGCTGAAATGCCGTGCGTCCCGTCGTCCGCCTACCACGTCTAAAAAGGCGTTTTCATAACAGCGAATCTGCCGGGGACTCAGCGCTGGCTCGTCTTCGATCGTATCAGCGAGACGAAGGAGCAAATAGGCATGCGTGACCACCGTCGCCAACTCGGTTGGCAACTGCGGAATGGTCAAAGCAAAGGTTCGCGAAACGCCCGACAGGGCTTGGGACTGATAGTGAATCGGGTCTGGGTGCAACCGCGCGGAGTCGCAAAGCGACGATTGCTCGACCCTCACCACGGGTCGAGGATGTCTGCCAAACGAGGGATGATGTGCACTCATGCTGTTCGATCCCTTGGTCACGGCCTGACAAGAACTATCAGGCTTTCTCAAAGGGTGGCGACACTGTCAACTCTGACAGTTACGACGAACGGGCTACGCTGGGTTATTCGTCATCGTCGAAGTTGTAACTGCCCGGTGCGAGGTTTTCGAAGCGGGTGTACTTACCGATGAACGCCAGGCGAATAAAACCGATCGGGCCGTTACGCTGCTTGCCGATGATGATTTCGGCGATGCCTTTATGCTCGGTTTCCGGGTGATACACCTCGTCGCGATACACGAACATGATCACGTCGGCGTCCTGCTCGATCGCTCCGGATTCCCGGAGGTCGGAGTTGATCGGGCGTTTGTTCGGTCGCTGCTCGAGGGAACGGTTGAGCTGCGACAGCGCCACCACCGGGCAGTTGAATTCCTTGGCCAGGGCTTTCAAGGAACGCGAGATTTCAGAAATCTCGTTCGTTCGGTTATCGCCGCCGGAACCTGGAATCTGCATCAGTTGCAGGTAGTCGATCATGATCAGACCGATCTCACCGTGTTCCCGCGCCAGACGCCGGGTACGCGCACGCATCTCCGATGGGCTGATACCGGCGGTATCGTCGATGAACAGCTTGCGGTCATTGAGCAGGTTGACCGCAGACGTCAAGCGCGGCCAGTCGTCGTCTTCCAGTTGGCCAGAACGCACTTTGGTCTGGTCGATGCGGCCCAGCGAGGAGAGCATACGCATGACCAGCGATTCACCTGGCATCTCGAGGGAATACACCAGCACCGCTTTGTCGCTGCGCAGGACGGCGTTTTCCACCAGGTTCATCGCGAAGGTGGTTTTGCCCATCGACGGACGACCGGCGACGATGATCAAGTCAGCCGGCTGCAGGCCACTGGTCTTCTCATCGAGGTCGGTGTAGCCAGTGGACAGGCCGGTAATGGCTTCGTCGGTGTTGAACAGCGTATCGATGCGATCGATGGCCTTGGTCAGCAACTCGTTCACACCCACCGGGCCACCGGTTTTCGGCCGGGCCTCGGCGATCGCGAAGATCTGTCGCTCGGCTTCGTCGAGGATTTCCTCGGCGGTGCGCCCTTCCGGGTTGAAGGCACTGTCGGCGATTTCGGTGCTGATGCCGATCAGTTGGCGCAACGTCGCCCGCTGGCGGACGATTTGCGCATAGGCCTTGATGTTGGCGACGGACGGCGTGTTTTTCGCCAGCTCGCCCAGGTAGCCGAGGCCACCGACTTGCGAAGTCTGACCTTCCTTGTCGAGTTGTTCGGCAAGGGTCACGACGTCAATCGGCGAGTTCTGATCGGCCAGTTTGGCGATCGCACGGAAGATCAGACGGTGGTCATGTCGATAGAAATCGCCATCGGAGACTTGATCAAGCACGCGTTCCCAGGCGTTGTTGTCCAGCATCAGACCACCGAGCACGGCCTGTTCGGCCTCGATGGAATGCGGCGGCACCTTCAGGGCAGCGGTTTGCAGATCGTATTGCTCGGGAGCGGAAATATCGTTCATGGCCACTTGAGTATTAAGTGAAAAGCAGGGAATTCAGAAAGACAAAGGGCACGACCTGTAAACAGGATCGTGCCCGATGTTAACCGTCTGACGGGCAAGCCGCCAGCCGATCAGGTGTTGCTTAAGCTGCTACCACGACAACGCGTACGGTGGCTTCAACTTCGGCGTGCAGGTGCACAGCCACGTCGAATTCACCCACGTTGCGGATGGTGCCGTTCGGCAGACGAACTTCGCTCTTCTGCACTTCAACGCCGGAAGCGGTCAGTGCGTCAGCGATGTCGTGAGTACCGATCGAACCGAACAGCTTGCCTTCGTCGCCAGCGGTGGCAGTGATGGTCACTTCCAGCTCGGCCAGTTGGGCAGCACGGCTTTCAGCCGATGCTTTACGGTCTGCGGCAGCTTTTTCCAGCTCAGCACGACGCTCTTCGAACGCAGCCAAGTTGGCAGCGGTCGCAGCGGTAGCTTTGCCGAAAGGCAGCAGGTAGTTACGGCCGTAACCAGCCTTAACGTTTACTTTGTCGCCCAGGTTGCCCAGATTGGCGATTTTTTCCAGAAGGATCAGTTGCATGTGGAAATCCTCTTAACTTTTAACCTTCACCGTTCGCGTTATCGGTGTCTTTCGACACGTGACGACCGCGAAAATCAATCAGGCTGTCGACAATGGCCAGGACCACGAGCAACGGATAGATCAGCTGCATGAACAGCAACAGCGTGACGTACAACCCCACCAGCCAGAAACCGGCCAGTCGCTTCTGCCCGACCAGCCCGTGAATCAGGGCAAGTCCGGCGAACACCAGCGGTACACTGCACAACGGCGTCAACATGGCCATCTGTGCACCGAGATTCGGGCCCAGAAGCATCAACGCCAGCAGTAACATCGCCGGCCCCAGCGGGATTCGGATGGCGCGAAACTCGCGACCAAAACCACCCGGGTTGTACAACAACGCCTGCCAATGACGCCCGACAATCAGGCTCAGCACGCTGACGATCTGCAACAACGCCGCAATCAGTCCGGTCAGGACCGGTGCAATCAGGGACGCGAAACGCGCTTGCTCTTCGACCGACAATTGCTTGTAAGTCTCACCGAGAAGCGCCGGCATGACCTTTATCAAGGCTTGCGCGAGCATCTCGATCTGGGCCGCAAACGCTGCCCCGAGCACCACCGAAAACACCACTCCAATCGCTACGCTGACCAGCAGCGTGCGGACCCAGGATTCACTTGCGCGCAAAACCAACGCAAGTCCCGAGGACCCCAGCAGCACCAGAAGTGCCCGTGGGTCATCGGCATACAGCCACCAGATCAAGGCCGGCAGCATTCCCAGCGACAGAACACCAAGGGCGTCCGTCAATCCGCGCCGCAGCAGCACAAGGCTCCCGGCGGCAGCACCCAACCAATACAACAACGGCAATGTTGCACATCCGGCCACCACGAGAGTGGCCTGCATACGGCCTCGCATGATGAACTCAGCTAAGGCACGCATGCATTCAATCCTTTGCTACTTGTCGACTGCCCGGTCTCAGCGGCCGTGGCTGTCGGTGTAGGCCAGCAGGGCCAGGAAGCGGGCGCGCTTGATAGCGGTGGCCAGCTGACGCTGATAACGAGCTTTGGTACCGGTGATGCGGCTTGGAACGATTTTGCCGGTCTCGGATACGTAGGCTTTCAGAGTGTTGAGATCTTTGTAATCGATCTCCTTCACGTCTTCAGCGGTGAAGCGGCAGAATTTACGACGACGGAAGAAACGTGCCATTTGATAGGCTCCTTAAAAGGTCCGTGGATTACTCGTCAGCGTTATCGCTGTTGTCGCTGTCATCACTATCAGCGCTATCAGCGCCTTCGTGCTCAGGACGGTCGCGACGCTCACGGCGCTCACTGCGGTTTTCTTCAGCCTTGAGCATCTCGGATTGGCCAGTAACGGCTTCTTCGCGACGGATGACCAGGTTACGGATCACTGCATCGTTGTAGCGGAAGTTGTCTTCCAGCTCGGCCAGGGCCTTGCCAGTGCACTCAACGTTCAGCATCACGTAGTGAGCCTTGTGAACATTGTTGATTGCGTAGGCCAGTTGACGACGGCCCCAATCTTCCAGACGGTGGATTTTGCCGCCGTCTTCTTCGATCAGCTTGGTGTAACGCTCAACCATGCCGCCGACTTGCTCGCTTTGATCCGGGTGGACCAAAAAGATGATTTCGTAATGACGCATGAATGCTCCTTACGGGTTGTAGCCTGCCGCTCAAAAACGGTCAGACAAGGAGTGAATGACACTTATGGACTTGCTGGCGCGGGGCACATGCGTGCCTGCCGTCACAGCAAGGGGCGCAATTGTAGAGAAGGGACAGGAGAGGTGCAAGGCAATTGGTGATTATTTGAACAACCACCGACCTTCGCCTTTCCACAAAACAATGTAGGAGTGAGCCTGCTCGCGATAAGGAGGGCAACATTCAATTTTGATGCTGAATGTTGCTCCGCTATCGCGAGCAGGCTCACTCCTACAGGGGATTTGCAGTGAATCAGGATTTCTTCGTGGCAGCCTTGGCCTTGGCACCGCGTTGACGCTGAGCTTCGAACAGGCAGACGCCGGTTGCTACCGAGACGTTGAGACTGCTGACGCTACCGGCCATCGGCAGTTTCACCAGATAGTCGCAGTGTTCGCGGGTCAGGCGACGCATGCCTTTGCCTTCGGCGCCCATGATCAGAATCGTCGGGCCCGTCAGGTCCTGGTCATAGATGCTGACCTCGGCCTCACCTGCCGTGCCGACAATCCACAGACCGCGCTGCTGAAGTTTTTCCAGGGTGCGAGCGAGGTTGGTCACCGCCACCAGTGGAATCACTTCCGCCGCGCCGCAAGCGACTTTACGCACGACAGGTGTCAGGGTGGCCGACTTGTCTTTCGGCACGATCACTGCCATCGCACCGGCAGCGTCCGCCGAACGCAGGCAGGCGCCGAGGTTGTGCGGATCGGTCACGCCGTCGAGCACCAGCAACAGCGGCGCGCCTTCGGTACGATCGAGCAGCTCGTCGAGCATCGCTTCGCCCCAGACCTGGCTCGGGCTCACTTCCGCGACCACGCCCTGGTGAACGCCTTCAACCCAGGCGTCCATTTCGCGGCGCTCGGCCTGACCGACCTGGACACGATTTTCGTTGGCCAGCTCAACCAGCGTCTGCACGCGCGGATCGTTGCGGCTTTCCGCCAGCCAGATCTGCTTGACGCGCTTCGGGTGGTGACGCAGCAACGCTTCTACCGCGTGAACGCCGTAGATTTTTTCCAACTGACTCATGACTTCGCCTTCGGTTTACGTGCCCCGCCACTTTTGGCTGGAGCCGAACCCGCTTTTGGCGGGCCTTTACGGTGTTTGCTCGGTTTGGCTGGCTTGCCGCCGGAGGCCTTTTCAGGCGCCGACCGTCCGGTCTTTCCCCCGGACGCCGCTTTACCACCGTTTTTGGCGTCGGAAAGCAGGGCTTTCTTCATTTCACGGCTTTTGCGCAGCTCGGCGTTTTTCGCCACGGCGTCGCTTGGGCGATAGGCTTCCGCAGCCTTTTCCTTGGCCGGGCGGCGACCAGCAGTTTTCGCTGGAGCCTTCTCTTCCGAGGCTTTTGCAGCAGGCGCAGCCGTTTCAGCGCCACGCTTTTTGCGACCGATCGGCGCGCTGATGGTTTTTTCAGCCATCTCGAAGTCGATCTTGCGCTCGTCGAGGTCAACGCGCATGACGCGCACTTCAACAGTATCGCCGAGACGGAAGCTACGACCGGTACGCTCGCCCGCCAGGCGGTGATGCACAGGATCGAAGTGGTAGTAATCGCCCGGCAGCGCGGTGACGTGCACCAGGCCTTCGACGTAGATATCGGTCAGCTCGACGAACAGACCAAAACCGGTCACGGCGGTGATCACGCCCGGGAACGATTCGCCCACGCGATCCTTCATGAACTCGCACTTGAGCCAGTTCACCACGTCGCGGGTCGCTTCGTCGGCACGGCGCTCGCTCATCGAGCATTGCTCGCCAAGTTGCTCCAGCGCTGCTTCGTCGTACGGATAAATGCGTGCCTTCGGAATGGTCATCGCACCGGCACGACGAACGTGCGGGGTGTCCTGTTTCGAATGGATCACACTGCGGATCGCGCGGTGCGTGAGCAGGTCCGGGTAACGACGGATCGGCGAGGTGAAGTGGGTATAGGCTTCATAATTCAGGCCGAAGTGGCCCTGATTGTCAGCGCTGTACACCGCTTGGCTCAGCGAACGCAGCATTACGGTCTGGATCAGGTGGAAATCCGGACGATCCTTGATGCTCGCCAGGAGGGCCTGATAGTCCTTCGGCGACGGGCCGTCCTTACCTTTGTGCAGGGACAGACCGAGTTCGCCAAGGAAGGCGCGCAGTTTTTCCAGACGCTCCGGTGGCGGACCATCGTGGACGCGATACAACGCAGGAATTTCGTGCTTCTTGAGGAATTCGGCAGTGGCCACGTTGGCCGCCAGCATGCATTCTTCGATCAGCTTGTGCGCGTCGTTGCGGGTGGTCGGACGGATCTCGGCAATCTTGCGCTCGGTACCGAAGATGATTCGGGTTTCCTGCGTTTCGAAATCGATCGCGCCACGGACGTGACGGGCCGCCAGCAGCACCTTGTACAGAGCATAAAGCTGCTTGAGGTGCGGCAGAACGTCGTTGTATTCGCCGCGAAGCTGGCGCGCCTCGGTGATTTTCGGCGTTTCCAGCATCGCGCTGACTTTGTTGTACGTCAGACGAGCGTGGGAATGAATCACTGCTTCATAGAAGCAGTAGTCGGTCATTTCGCCGGACTTGGAGATAGTCATCTCGCAAACCATGGCCAGACGATCAACGTGCGGGTTCAGCGAGCACAGGCCGTTGGACAGCTGCTCAGGCAGCATCGGCACCACGCGCTCGGGGAAGTACACTGAGTTGCCGCGCACTTGCGCTTCGTTGTCCAGCGCCGAACCGATTTTCACGTAGCTGGAAACGTCGGCAATTGCCACGTACAACTTCCAGCCGCCGGAGAACAGGCGCAGCTTGCCCGGTTTGGCTTCGCAATAAACAGCATCGTCGAAATCGCGGGCATCTTCGCCGTCAATGGTGACGAACGGAAGATGGCGCAGGTCGACGCGCTTTTCTTTGTCTTTCTCTTCAACTTCCGGCTTGAGCTTGGCCGCTTCTTTCAGAACGGCTTCAGGCCAGACGTGCGGAATGTCATAGGTGCGCAGGGCCACATCGATTTCCATGCCCGGCGCCATGTAGTTGCCGACCACTTCGACCACATCGCCTTGCGGCTGGAAGCGCGGCGTTGGCCAGTGAGTGATTTTCACCTCGACGAACTGACCGATCTGCGCATTGGCGTTGCGGCCCGGCGTGACCAGCACTTCTTGCTGGATCTTCGGGTTGTCGGCAACGACAAAACCGATGCCGCCTTCTTCGAAGTAGCGACCGACGATGGTTTCGTGAGCACGGGAGACCACTTCGACGATCACGCCTTCACGGCGACCGCGACGGTCGAGGCCGGAAACACGGGCCAGTGCACGATCACCATCGAACACCAGACGCATCTGCGCCGGGCTCATGAACAGATCATCGCTGCCGTCATCTGGCACGAGGAAACCGAAACCGTCACGGTGACCGCTGATGCGACCGAGGATAAGGTCGAGCTTGTCGACCGGCGCGTACGTGCCACGACGGGTGTAGATCAGTTGAGCGTCGCGCTCCATGGCGCGAAGGCGGCGGCGCAGGGCTTCGATCTGGTCTTCTGTGGTCAGACCAAACTCTTCAACCAGTTGCTCGCGGGCAGCAGGCGAACCCCGATCGGCGAGATGCGCCAGGATCAGTTCGCGGCTAGGAATAGGGTTTTCATATTTTTCCGCTTCACGAGCGGCCTCGGGATCGAGGGACTGCCAATCGGCCATTAGAGAGTTTTCACCTTGTCTATATGCGGGTTAGTTTGGCATAGGCGCCATGAAACGGGAAATTTCCGACTATATAAGGCCCAACTGAGGCCCTGTATCGACGCCCGAAAGCCGTTTTGACCACCGCCGGTAAAAAAAATCATATTTTTTGCTGACAGGGGTTTACAGTTAAAAACACGCTCCGTATAGTGCGCGCCATCGACGACGTACAAACGTTGCCGATACTGCCCAGATGGTGAAATTGGTAGACACGCCAGCTTCAGGTGCTGGTGACCTTACGGTCGTGGAAGTTCGAGTCTTCTTCTGGGCACCAATTTCGAGTTTGAGACTAGATCAGTTTCGAGACTCACACAAAACCCGCGAAAGCGGGTTTTTTGCATTCTAAGCCCGGGTTTTCTTAAAACTGATTTATTAAAATTAAATCAGGGGTTTACAGATCAAAAGGCGCTCCGTATAGTGCGCCACATCAACAGCGGCAACGCTAGCGATGATTGCCCAGATGGTGAAATTGGTAGACACGCCAGCTTCAGGTGCTGGTGACCTTACGGTCGTGGAAGTTCGAGTCTTCTTCTGGGCACCAATTCAAATTCAAGGTTGCGACCTTGGATTTCACAGAAACCCGCGAAAGCGGGTTTTTGCGTTTCTGGCTTCCAGAAAATCAATTACCACCACCCGCCTATCAAAACGCCAGCCCTACCGCAAGGCGCACTTGAGAAACAATATCGTTTATCATTGTTGCAAGTTTTTGCAATGCGACAGTGAGGAACCCTGCGAATGACGTTTCGAAATACCCTGCGCCGAGGCTTGACCTTCACCCTCCTCGGCCTGGCGCTCGCCACTCCCCTCACCCAGGCTGCCGATGCGGTTTCCCTGACTCTTTACAACGGCCAGCACAAGGAAGTCGGCGACGCGATCGCCAAAGCCTTCGAAGCCAAGACCGGCATTCACGTCAATGTGCGCAAAGGCAGCAGCAATCAGTTAGCCAGCCAGATCATTGAAGAAGGCGACCGCTCCCCCGCTGACGTGATCTACACCGAAGAATCGCCACCGCTGAACAATCTCGGCGAACTCGGTCTGCTGGCCAAAACCGATGACGCGACTCTAGCGGTTCTGCCGGAAAAATATGTCGCCGGTAACGGCACCTGGATCGGCGTAACGGCGCGGGTGCGCGTGGTTGCCTACAACCCGAAACTGGTCGATGAAAAAGACCTGCCGAAATCGGTGATGGAGTTTTCCGATCCACAATGGCAAGGCAAAGTCGGCTTCGTACCGACCAGCGGCGCGTTTCAGGAGCAAGCCGTGGCAATCATCAAGATGCACGGTCGTGATGCCGCTGAAGAATGGCTGACCGGCCTGCGTGCTTTCGGCAAGACCTACAGCAACAACATGGTCGCTCTCAAAGCCGTGGAAAACGGCGAAGTGGCCACCGTGCTGGTGAACAACTACTACTGGTTTGCCCTGCAGCGCGAGAAAGGCAAGCTTGATTCGAAACTGCATTACTTCACTGGCGGTGACGCTGGCGGCTTGATCACCGTATCCAGCGCTGCCGTACTCAAATCCAGCAAACATCCAAAAGAAGCCCAGCAATTCCTTGCCTATATGGCCAGCGAAGAAGGTCAGCGCGTGATCACTCAGACCACCGCCGAATACCCGCTGCACAAAGGCATGGAATCGGATCGCGGACTCAAGCCGTTCAGCGAGCTGGAAGCGCCGAACGTAACGCCGGCCGATCTGGGCAATGCCGAAGAAGCGCTGGAACTGGAACGTGAAGTTGGCTTGAACTGATGGCCGCATCGTTATCCGCCCCCGCCGCGCGCGGGGGTTACGTGCCAAAACGCAAACGGCCATCGATCTGGCTGGTGCTGCCAGTGCTGTTGCTGGTGTTGCTGAGCCTGTTGCCGCTCGCCTATGTCGGGCTCAAAGCCTGGCAGGCCGGCTGGGCCGAGGCGCTGCACTTGTTGTGGCGCCCGTATGTATTCGGCCTGCTGCGCAATACTCTGGCGCTGATGGTTGGCGTAACCCTTACGTGCGGTGTGGTCGGCCTGTCGCTGGCCTGGCTGCTGGAACGCAGCAATCTTCCGGGACGCCGCCTCTGGGGCGTAATCTTGTGCCTGCCATTTGCGGTGCCAGCGTTTGTCAGCAGCTTCACTTGGGTCTCGCTGAGTTCACAGTTCGAGGGCCTTGGCGGGGCGATTCTGGTGATGAGCCTGTCGAAATATCCGCTGATCTTCTTGCCAGTGGCGGCGACCCTGCGCAATCTCGACCCTTCCCTTGAAGAGTCGGCGCGTACGCTTGGACAGAATCGCTGGGGTGTGTTTTTCCGCGTCACCCTGCCGCTGCTGTGGCCATCGCTCTTGGCAGGTTCGCTGCTGATTGCCCTGCACATGCTGGTGGAATTCGGTGCGCTGTCGATCATTGGTCTGCAGACCTTCACCACGGCGATCTACCAGCAATTCGAACTCGAATTCAGCAATGCCAACGCGGCAATGCTGTCGGCCGTGCTGCTGGCGTTGTGTCTGGTGCTGTTGTGGCTGGAGCTGCGCGTACGCGGCAAAGGTCGGCATGTGCGCACCGGGCAAGGCGCGGCGCGTCGTGCTGAACAGGTTCGGCTCGGGCCTTGGGCAACGGTCGGTCAGCTGTATTGCCTGACGCTGGCAATTGTCGGCAGCGGGATTCCGTTGGGGATGTTGGCGTATTGGCTGGCGGTGGGCTCTTCGGCGGCCTTCCCGGTGGCGGCGATCACCGAGGCACTGCTGTCGTCGCTGGCGTTGTCGCTCGGCGGCGCGGCGCTGTGTCTGGTGCTGGCGGTACCGGTCGGATTGCTGGTGGTGCGTTACAAAGGCCAACTGGCGATCTGGGCCGAGCGCTTGCCGTATCTGCTGCATGCCCTGCCAGGATTGGTGATTGCGCTGACACTGGTGTATTTCGCCCTGCATTACGTGCCGGCGCTGTACCAGACGTCGGGGCTGCTGCTGATTGCCTATGCGCTGCTGTTTTTGCCGCTGGCACAGGCGCCGATCCGTACAGCGCTGAACAAAGCCGCGCCGCAACTGGAAGAAGCAGCGCGTACGTTGGGCGCTTCATCGTTCACTGCGTTTTGTCGCGTGACACTGCCGATCATCTTCCCGGCATTGGGCGCAGCGTTTGCGCTGGTGTTTCTCGATGCGATGAAGGAATTGACGGCGACGCTGCTGTTGAGCCCCACCGGGCTCAATACTTTGGCGACCGAGGTTTGGGCGCATACGGCGAATGTCGAGTTTGCGGCGGCGGCGCCTTATGCGGCGCTGCTGATTTTGGTTTCCGGGCTGCCGGTTTATCTGCTAACGACGCGGATGTATTTGAGCCGCTAAAAGATCGCAGCCTGCGGCAGCTCCTACAGGGAAATGCGAATTCCCATGTAGGAGCTG
>NZ_RWIM01000091.1 GCF_009764645.1 Pseudomonas sp. PB106 | reverse complement strand
GATTATTCGCTGCGTCGCCGGGCCATTTTTGTGGCAGGCGCAATTTCAACGCTTTTGTTCACCTGAAAGACATGATGTGGTTTTCAGGGCGGAAAGTGACGTTGTTTTTACCAGTTATATCTACGGTAATAAGTTGTTTTCTAAAGAAATATCGAGTGTCGAACATTCGCTGCAGGTGTCTGCTTTTCCAGTAGTAGGTTGTGAATGGCAAGGCTGATATTTATTCAGCCATCGACTTGTTATTGGAGTGTTGAAATGACTATTGTCTTGGCAGAAATAGGGAAGCGCGAAACCCTTCAGCCGCAGTGGGTGGATAGTACTTTACCGATCAAACGCTATGAGTATTTCGAGCAGGAGGCGCGCTTGCTCGATAGCGAAGTGGCATTGAGGAAAGTGCTGGGGCATTTCAATTCGTTAAAGGAGTTTGCACGGTACAGCGCCAACAAACTGTTAATCGATACATTTGATGAGGCCCCGGATGCCGATGACATCAAATGTATCTCGCGTTATGAATTCGAAGTGGGAGGGCGCGTGATCGTTCAGGAGGACACTCGCTCCCTGACCGACCATTTCATCTACGGACTGCATGACGAAAACCATAGAGCCCAAGTAACGTTTCAAGGCGTTGGACTGCCTGCAGGACTGAATCAACTGTGGCTCGACAGTGTGTTGTTACACGATGTTCGAGTGGTCCAAAGCTATGAATATCGAGTGTTGCTCTCCAGCAGTGATGCGCTCATTGGCGCGCTGGAGGACGTACAGCGAAATCGAATGTTGCTCAGTGCAATGGACGCCCGCCAACAGGGCCACATCAGCAGCGACGAAAATCTCCATCGAATAGAACAAGCCGTCAACGGAGACAAGCTCGCCACTATCAATGGGTTGCGGCTTTTGAGCGAGACACGAGCCCTTCATGAGTTATGTGTTGTGGGTAGCGATACCGATCTTCTGTTGTATGCACCGACTTCACCAGGAGGGCAGAACTGGTACGAGTGCTCGAGTATGCATCAACTGAATATTCAGTTGGCTGACTGGACGAAGCAAGCGAAAGGCCGGGAATACCTGATTTGGCGCGCCCATGCGGCGGATCGCGTGGTCATCAATCATTACCTGCACAAACTTCAAAGATTGCCCCACCTGTGGGAGAAGGTCACGACCGTTGCGCCTGAGGAAAAGTCGCAGCAATCCCTGTCCTCCATTGTACTTAACAGCACCCGCTGGCTGGCGGATCAGGAGAATGTCTACACGCCATACGGGTACTGCATCGCCCCAATGGCGCATCGTCAAACGTTTATCCGCACTCAATGCGAGCTTAAGGCCTTGCAGACACTTGCGATGCGCGAGGGAGGCTTTGAGTCGTATGAGGCGTTTTGTTTCGATCTGATAAAAAAGCGCATTGAGCAACTGTTGCTCGAGCGCGGTGAGCGCATTGCGGTCAATCCGGACCACATAGTTGTTGTCCTTGACCCAGGACAGGAAATAACCCTGACGAAACTGATCAGCAGTGAAACATCGATGTATGTAAAGGAAGTCCGTGGCGAGTTACCCAAATATCCGCACTTCATCTTGACGGATGATCATGCACCGCTCAATCAACTGGACATCAGGGATCTCGCCGGTTGGTCGAGAACACTGCGTCCCGGCGAGCAGTACATCGAAGTACTCCATTCGATTCTGGACAAATCCAATCCGCAAGGCGCCCTCAAGCGAAGCATCCATAAAGAGTTGTTGCGTCGACAAATGAAGGTGGGGATCTTGCAGGAGCGATTTCAGAACCGATTGAGTGAAGAGCAATACCAGCAACTCAGTGAGGTGATCGATAACCTGCAAAAAGCGGATCGTCGACCGACTCATCCCTTGGGCGAGTACCCGCATGACATTCGTTACAACGCAGCATTCAAGTTGCATATACGCAAGAAACTGATCGTAGGCGTGTTCGTCTTCAGGTTGGTCAATGATAAAAAAACCGATTTATTGGTTTTTACCCCTGATGCCCCGGATGGGCGGCTTGTTCGACCGCATGTCGAATTCCTCAAGGCGATCAAGTCGCAGGGGCTTGGTCAGTACTTGCTGGAGCGAACGCGTGAGACGGACAACGCCGTCGTTAATGCCTACGTCAGGGATATGGAGGAATTATCCGGGTTCAATGAAGGGATCGAACTGCGGCGTGACAGCCGTGTTCTGGATTTAGGCAGCAGCTATGACGATCTGATCTACCGCACAATGTCCGATGTTGATGAAAAGACCACCAGCCTTGACGAGATCATCTTCAAACTGGTGTTCAGAGCCGTTGAAGCCGCAGCCACCGCTGTTGCCGTACTCGTGCCCCCCGTCGGGGTGGCGATGGGTAGCTTTCTGTTTGCCAAAAACCTGGTGCAAGGAATCGAAGCCTACAAGAACGAGCATTACGGAATCGCTGAAGATCATTTCATGAATGCGCTCATCGAGTTGGTGGCCCTCGGCAAAGCGGGTTATAGCCATGTTAATCCCGGGAAAGCGGGACTGACGGTCGTTCGCCTGCTAGGGAACATGTACACCGCTGAAAAATTCATATCGCAGGCGACGGGCGTGCCGAGGTTGCACGCCAGAGTCCTCGAAGCCATTGAGGAAATTCTTCAGGGGCCCGAGTCTGACGCCAGCAAAACCATGTTGTTGTGACCCATAACCGTCAACCCCGGTCGCTTTGAAAGCCCATCCGCCAACTCACGGCCCGCGACGCAGCCAGTAATCGCTGCGCCGCCGGGCCGTGTTCGTCGGCGTGAAACAGCGAAGTCGGGCCGACGATGGTCAGTACGGCGGCGATCTGGCCGACGGCGTTGAATACCGGCGCCGACAGCGCATCCACACCCGGCATCAGCAAGCCATGTACATGATGCAGACCACGTTCGCGGATCTGTTCGCACAGCGTTGTGTAGGCTTTTTCGTCCTTGAGCGGATGATCAGCGACAAGGATTTCCTGCTCACGCAATTCATCGGTCTCCCGATGCGGCAGGTACGCGCTGAACACCAATCCCGTCGAAGAACTGAGCAGTGGCAACACCGAACCCAGTTGCGTCACCACGGTCACCGCACGCACCGCTGGTTCGATGTGCACCACGGTTGCGCCCTGATTGCCCCACACCGCCAAAAAGCAGGTTTCGTTGAGTTCGTCGCGCAATTCGGCTAAGGGCAGGGCGGCAACTTTCAGTACGTCCATACTGTTGAGGGCGGCCAAACCCACGCGCAATGCTTCACGACCGAGGCCGTAATGGTTGGTGGCGGGGTTCTGCTCGGCGAAGCCCGAGGCGATCAAGGCCTGCAGATAGCGATGGACCTTACTCGCGGGCATCTGCACGTGCTCGGCCAGACGCGACAGCGAAGTCGAGGGCGACAACTCGGCCAGGGCCTTGAGGATGTCGGTGCCGACTTCGGCGGAGCGGACTTTCTGTTTGCCGTTACTGTCGCTGGTTTTTTCCATGATGCGGCCGGGTTCCGAAACGAATGGGCGTCTTTATAGCTTGACGCTGGATAGCGAGCAAATTACGTTATGCGTAATCGAATTACGATAATAACAACCCCGGCGTGCCGAAACCTCTGAGCCAGAGCGATGGGCCACTGCCGACTCCCTGTTCAGGAGGCTCCATGAACCTCGATTCATCCGCCCAGGCGCTGACGTATCAGTCCGGTTTCGGCAACGAATTCAGCACTGAAGCATTGCCCGGCGCGCTGCCCGTCGGCCAGAACTCCCCGCAAAAAGCCCCGTACGGTCTCTACACCGAATTGTTTTCCGGCACCGCGTTCACCATGACCCGCAGTGAAGCGCGGCGTACCTGGATGTACCGCATTCAGCCGTCGGCCAATCATCCGGCCTTCGTCAAACTGGAGCGGCAATTGGCCGGTGGGCCGCTGGGAGAAGTGACGCCGAATCGCCTGCGCTGGAATCCGCTGGAGATCCCCGCAGAGCCAACCGATTTCATCGACGGTCTGGTGAGCATGGCGGCCAATGCCAGCGCTGAGAAACCGTCCGGCATCAGCATCTACAACTATGTCGCCAACCGTTCGATGGAGCGAGTGTTCTTCAACGCCGACGGTGAACTGTTGCTGGTGCCGCAATTCGGTCGCCTGCGTATCGCCACAGAATTGGGTGTGCTGGAAGTCGCGCCACTGGAAATCGTCGTGCTGCCACGCGGCCTGAAGTTCCGGGTTGAATTGCTGGATCCGCAGGCGCGTGGTTACGTCGCCGAGAACCACGGCGCGCCGCTGCGTCTGCCGGATCTGGGGCCGATTGGCAGTAACGGTCTGGCCAATCCGCGCGACTTTCTGACTCCGGTCGCTGCATACGAAAACCTGCAACAACCGACCACGCTGGTGCAGAAATTCCTCGGCCAGTTGTGGGCCACCGAGCTCAATCATTCGCCGCTGAACGTGGTCGCCTGGCACGGCAATAACGTGCCGTACAAATATGATCTGCGCCGGTTCAACACCATCGGCACGGTGAGTTTCGATCACCCGGATCCGTCGATCTTTACCGTACTGACCTCGCCGACCAGCGTGCACGGTCTGGCCAACCTCGATTTCGTGATCTTCCCGCCGCGCTGGATGGTTGCCGAGAACACCTTCCGTCCGCCGTGGTTCCACCGCAACCTGATGAACGAATTCATGGGCCTGATCCAGGGCGAATACGACGCCAAGGCAGAAGGTTTCGTGCCCGGCGGCGCCTCGCTGCACAGCTGCATGAGCGCTCACGGCCCGGATGGCGAGACCTGCACCAAAGCGATCAACGCCGAACTCAAACCGGCGAAGATCGACAACACCATGGCTTTCATGTTCGAGACCAGCCAAGTGCTGCGCCCAAGCCGCTTCGCCCTCGACTGCCCGCAACTGCAATCCACTTACGACGCCTGCTGGGCCACGCTGCCCGCCACGTTCGACCCGACCCGGAGATAACCCATGACGCAGAATTCCATCACCCGCAGTTGGGTCGCTTCGGCCAACGGCCACTCCGATTTCCCACTGCAGAATTTGCCGCTGGGTGTGTTCAGCCTCAACGATTCGGCGCCGCGCGCTGGTGTGGCAATTGGCGAACACATTTTCGATATGCAAGTGGCGCTGGAAGCCGGGCTGTTTGACGGCGCCGCGCGCAGTGCAGTGGAAGCCATGCATGGCGGCCAGTTGAACGCATTCTTCGAATTGGGTCGCGACGCTCGTGTTGCGTTGCGCGAGCGCTTGCTGGAACTGTTCAGCGAAGGCAGCACGCACCGCGGCAGCATCGAAGCCCAAGGCGCAAAACTGTTGCCACTGGCCGCCGATTGCCAGCTGCATCTGCCGGCACGCATCAGCGATTACACCGACTTCTACGTCGGCATCGAGCACGCGCAAAACGTCGGTAAACTGTTCCGCCCTGATAACCCGCTGCTGCCGAACTACAAGCATGTGCCGATCGGTTATCACGGTCGCGCCTCCACCGTGCGTGCCTCCGGCACCGACGTGCGTCGCCCGAAAGGTCAGACGCTACCGGCCGGTCAGACTGAGCCTGTGTTCGGCCCGTGCGCACGCCTGGACTATGAACTGGAACTGGGCATCTGGATCGGTCAGGGCAACGAGATGGGCGATTCGATCGCCATCGGTGATGCCGCCGATCACATCGCCGGTTTTTGCCTGCTGAACGATTGGTCGGCGCGTGATATCCAGGCGTGGGAATACCAGCCGTTGGGGCCGTTCTTGTCGAAGAGTTTCATCACCAGCGTTTCGCCTTGGGTAGTGACGGCGGAAGCGCTGGCGCCGTTCCGCAGCGCACAACCGAAGCGTCCTGAAGGCGATCCGCAGCCGCTGCCGTATCTGTTCGATCAGCGTGATCAGGATGGCGGCGCCTTCGACATCGAACTGGAAGTGTTGCTGCTGACCGAGGCCATGCGCGAGCAGAACCTTCCAGCCCATCGCCTGACCCTGAGCAACACCCGTTACATGTACTGGACCGTCGCGCAGATGGTCGCGCATCACAGCGTCAACGGCTGCCAGTTGCAGGCCGGTGATCTGTTCGGTTCGGGCACCTTGTCCGGCCCGGAAAACGGTCAGTTCGGCAGCCTGCTGGAAATCACCGAGGGCGGCAAAAAGCCGATCGAACTGGCCTCCGGCGAAGTGCGTAAATTCCTTGAGGACGGCGACGAAATCATCCTGCGCGCACGTTGTGCCCGTGACGGTTTTGCGTCGATCGGCTTCGGCGAATGCCGTGGCAAAGTGCTGGCGGCGCGCTGACGGGAGCGGTTCATGGATCTCTATACCTACTACCGTTCGACCTCTTCGTATCGCGTGCGCATCGCGCTGGCGTTGAAGGGGCTCGACTATCAGGCGCTGCCGGTCAACCTGATCGCACCGCCTGGTGGCGAGCATCGGCAGGCGGCGTATCTGGCGATCAACCCACAGGGCCGGGTGCCGGCATTGCGCACTGATGACGGCGAATTGCTGATTCAGTCGCCGGCGATCATCGAGTACCTGGAGGAACGTTATCCACAGGTGCCGCTATTGCCCGAACACCTCGTCGCGCGCGCGCAGGTGCGAGGTGTGGCGGCGGTGATCGGTTGCGATGTGCACCCGCTGCACAACGTCAGCGTGCTCAATCGCCTGCGCCAGTCGGGGCAGGATGAACCGCAGGTGGTCGAGTGGATCAGTCACTGGATCGGCCAGGGGCTGGCGACGGTGGAGCAGTTGATTGGCGACGAGGGTTTCTGTTTTGGCGAGTGGCCGTGTGTGGCTGATGTTTACCTGATTCCGCAGTTGTATGCGGCTGAGCGCTTTAATGTTTCGTTGGAGGCGTACCCAAAAATCCGCCGCGTTGCTGCATTGGCGGCTGAGCACCCGGCGTTCATCAAGGCCCATCCCGCCAATCAGCCGGATACCCCATAACCCTTGTAGGAGTGAGCCTGCTCGCGATAGCGGTGGATCAGTCAGATCATTGCTAACTGACACACCGCTATCGCGAG
>NZ_RWIM01000090.1 GCF_009764645.1 Pseudomonas sp. PB106 | reverse complement strand
AGCTCCTACAGGGTGAACACTTTCCCCTGTAGGAGCTGCCGAAGGCTGCGATCTTTTCGCTCTTAATTCGAGGTCTTGGCCATCTGCCGATCCGACGCGCGCCAGATCAATCGCGTGGTGTCATAACCCTGCTGACGCGCCTTGCTCAGCAGCTCTTCACGCACCACACCGTTGACGGTCGGCGTGCGTGACAGCAGCCACATGTACTTGCGGCTCGGGTCGCCGACGATGGCGGTCTTGTAATCGTCGCTGACGTACAACACCCAGTATTCGCCTTTCGCTACACCTGGAATCAGACGCGAGAACCAGGTGTCAAACTCGACCCAGAGCTTGTCGGTCTTGCCCGCCACCTGTGGATAAGCCGTGCCCTTGGCCTCTTCCCATTGCCATTCAGGCGTCAGGCAGCGATTGAGCACCGCGACATTGCCGTCAGGCTTGAGGGTGTAACGGGCTTCGGATTGCGCGCAATTGCGCTGGAAGTACATCGGCAAGCGCGCCAGTTCATACCAGGTCCCCTGATAGCGCTTGAGATTGACGCTGTTGACGGTTTTCGGCGCCAACGGGTCGACGCCGGAACTGGCGCAGCCGGCCAATACCAGGCCGGCAAAAAGGATCAGCAATAACCGCTTCATTTTTCTTCTCCGTGGGCGCGAAGCCCCGGTTTACTTCAGGCCTTGGCCGGAAAACATCAGCACTTTGTCACCGGCGTATTGCACGCTGATAAAGCTGTTCTTGTCGCCCCAGGTGCAACTGGACATGCCGAGCGCGCCCGAGCAATCAGTCGGTTTGCCGAGCAGGGTCTCGACTTCGGCCTTGGCCATACCGGCGGAGAGCTTGGCGTAGTTTTCCTGATTGACCTTGCTGCATGCGGCCAACAGCACGCAAAACGACAGCAGGGCGAGAGATCGCAGCGACATGGTGTAACTCCTGGAACGAGGGGGGATGGCATGGTGCCAACCAGAAGCTTAGAAGAGAAAACCCTCATCTGGTTCCGTTGCCGGACGGCTATTTATTAGCCCGCCCGTCTGGCTTTTGCCAATAAATCAGACACTTTGTAGGGCTATCAGGCATTTCGTCGTCTTTTGCAAAAGACGCCTAATCTTTGGCGCGCAGCGGTCGACATAAAAGCAGCGCAAAGCTCCGACGATGGAAAATTGCCGCCTTTTCTTGACCAGCCCCTTCGCGGTAGCTCATTCGATGACCAGAAACATGAAATTCAGCCACAAGATCTTGTTGGCTGCCGCCCTCGTGGTGGCCGTTGCGTTCGCCTGTTTCATATTGTTCAACGACTATCGACAGCGCGAAGCCCTGAGCACCAGCACCGAATCCTCAATGCAGGAACTGGGCAGCCTGACCACCAGCAACATCCAGACCTGGCTCGAAAGTCGCATTCAGTTGCTGCAATCGCTGTCGCAGCAAGTCGCAGTCGACGGTAACGCGCCAGCCAGCCTGAAACGCATCATCGACCTGCCCGCCTACACCGGCAATTTCCAGCTCAGCTACTTCGGCGGCGCCGACGGCGTGATGTTCTCGGTGCCGGCCGGCAACCGTGCGCCGGATTACGATCCGCGTGCCCGTGGCTGGTACAAAGCCGCCAACAGCGCCCAACAGACCATCGTCACCGAACCGTACATTGCCGCGTCCTCGGGCAAGCTGGTGATCACCGTCGCCACCCCAGTACAGCGTCAGGGCCAGATGCTCGGCGTCGCCGGTGCCGACATCGACCTGACCAGCGTCAGCGCGATCATCAATTCGCTGAATTTCGGCGGCCACGGCCACGCGTTCATCGTCAGCGCCGACGGCAAGATCCTGATTCACCCGGACAGCAAACTGGTGCTCAAGACCCTCGCTGAGGCTTATCCGAACGGCGCGCCGAAAGTCAGCCCGAGCCTGAAAGAAGTCGAGTTCGACGGCAAGACCCAACTGATCTCCTTCACCCACGTCAACGGCGTGCCGTCGGCGGACTGGTACGTTGCGCTGGTGCTGGACAAAGACACCGCGTTCGCGATGCTCAGCGAATTCCGCACGTCGGCACTGATCGCCATGATCATTGCCGTGGTGATCATCATCGCCCTGCTCGGCATGCTGATCCGCGTGTTGATGCAGCCGTTGCTGACCATGGGCCGCGCCATGCACGACATCGCCGAAGGTGAAGGCGATCTGACCAAGCGTCTGGTGATTCACGGCAACGACGAATTCGGCGCGCTGGGTACTTCGTTCAACCGCTTCGTCGAGCGTATCCACACCTCGATTCGCGAAGTGTCCTCGGCCACCGGCCAGGTCAACGAAGTCGCCCTGCGCGTGGTAGCGGCGTCGAACTCGTCGATGTACAACTCCGATCAGCAAGCCACCCGCACCAACAGCGTGGCCGCCGCGATCAACCAGCTCGGCGCCGCCGCGCAGGAAATCGCCCAGAACGCCGCCCTCGCCTCGCAGCATTCCAGTGATGCGCGCAGCCTCGCGGTCGACGGTCAGCAGGTTGTGGATAAGACCATCCACGCCATGCAACAGCTGTCGGCGAAGATCAGCGATTCGTGCGGCAACATCGAAGCCCTGAACAGCAACACGGTGAACATCGGCCAGATCCTTGAAGTGATCACCAGCATTTCCCAGCAGACCAATTTGCTCGCGCTCAACGCCGCGATCGAAGCGGCGCGCGCCGGTGAGGCCGGTCGTGGCTTTGCCGTGGTTGCCGATGAAGTGCGCAATCTGGCGCACCGCACTCAGGATTCGGCGCAGCAAGTACAGAAGATGATTGAAGAGCTGCAAGTCGGCGCACGTCAGGCGGTCAACATCATGACCGAGAGCCAGCGCGAGAGCGAAAGCAGCGTCGGCATCGCCAACCAGGCCGGCGAGCGCCTGGGCAGCGTGACTCAGCGTATCGGCGAGATCGACGGGATGAACCAGTCGGTGGCGACTGCGACCGAAGAGCAGACCGCTGTGGTCGAGTCGATCAATGTCGATATCAACGAAATCAACACACTGAATCAGGAAGGTGTGGAGAACTTGCAGGCGACATTGCGCGCGTGCTCGGATCTGGAGCAGCAGGCGGCGCGGTTGAAGCAGTTGGTGGGCAGTTTCCGCATTTAAGGATCAAAAGATCGCAGCCTGCGGCAGCTCCTACACAGATCGAGTTCACTGTAGGAGCTGCCGCAGGCT
>NZ_RWIM01000089.1 GCF_009764645.1 Pseudomonas sp. PB106 | reverse complement strand
GCTGCGATCTTTTGACTTTGTTTTTCAAGATCAAAAGATCGCAGCGTGCCGCAGCTCCTACAGGGATTGGATCAGGCCAGGAAGCCGTCGGCGCGCAATAGCGTTTCCAGGCAGTGCTCGCTGATGTTGTAGAAATCCTTCAACTCCTGAATCTTCACCAACAACTGCGCCGGATCCACCGGCTCGGCGCGTTTAACCGCAAGAATCATCTTGTTCTTGTTGGTGTGATCCAGCGAGATGAACTCGAACACCTTGGTCTCGTAACCGCAGGCTTCCAGGAACAGTGCACGCAAACTGTCGGTGACCATTTCTGCCTGCTGGCCGAGGTGCAAACCGTATTGCAGCATCGGTTTGAGCAGCGCCGGGCTCTGGATCTGCAGGCGGATCTGTTTGTGGCAGCACGGCGAGCACATGATGATCGACGCACCGGAACGAATCCCGGTGTGGATCGCATAGTCGGTGGCGATATCGCAGGCATGCAGAGCGATCATCACGTCCAGCTCGCTCGGCGCCACGCTGCGCACGTCACCGCACTTGAACACCAGCCCCGGATGATCGAGCTTCGCCGCTGCGGCGTTGCACAGGTTGACCATCTCTTCGCGCAACTCGACGCCGGTGACTTCGCCTTCGGCGTTCAAGGTGTTGCGCAGGTAATCGTGAATCGCAAAGGTTAGATAACCCTTCCCCGAGCCGAAATCCGCCACGCGCACCGGTTTGTCCAGCGCCAGCGGTGACGAGGTCAGGGCATGGCTGAACACTTCGATGAATTTGTTGATCTGCTTCCACTTGCGTGACATCGCCGGAATCAGCTCGTGCTGCGCGTTGGTCACGCCGAGGTCCTTGAGGAATGGTCGACTCAGCTCAAGAAAGCGGTTTTTCTCCCGGTTGTGTTCGGCAGAAGGTGCTTCGCGCAATTGCTGAGGTTTGCTCTTGAACAGCGAACTCTTGCCCTTTTTGCTGTATTCCAGCTGAGCTTCGTCGGTTACAGCGAGCAAATGCGCATTTTTGAACGAAGCCGGCAGCAGCGCGGCAATCGTCGCCACGGCTTCGCTCAACGGCAGATTCTTGGTGATATCGCGAGTTTTGTAGCGATAGACGAAGGACAGATTCGGCTGCGCCTTGACCGTCACCGCTTTGATGATGACCCGCTGCAGATCCGCCTCTTCGCCGACGTATTTGGCCAGCACCAGTTTGATAAAGCCGTTCTGCTCAAGGCTGGTTTGCAGCAGCTCGATGAACTGGGCGTGGTGATCGGGCGCGGGCTGGGTGGCAGGAGCAGTAACGGACATGGAAAAGCGGCCTCGGACGGGCGAAATCGGGAGTGGCGGGTATTTTAGGGGGGATGCGGGTTGGGGACACGCTCTTATTTACCGAACGGCAAAAATCAAAAGATCGTCCGAAGGCTCGGGCCGCGTTCGGACGATCTTTTGATCTATCCCAACACCACCAACCGGTTCGGCAATTCATTGCGCACCTGCGTCACTGGCACATGCACTTTCAGCAACTCGCCACACGCCTCGATGCACGAGACAAATCCTTCCAGCGTGCGCCCCTGCCTCACCTGCTCGGTGAACGCCGCGACAATCGCGTCCCAACTCTTGTTATCCAGCCGCTTGGAAATCCCTTCATCCACCAGAATTTCCACGTAGCGCTCAGCCTCGCAGACAAAAATCAGCATCCCCGTACTGCCCACGGTGTGGTGCAGGTTCTGCTCGAGAAACTGGCGCCGCGCCAGGTTCGACGCCCGCCAGTGGCGCACGCGGCGCGGAACCAGATGGGTGGTGATTTTCGGCAGACGAAACAGCAGGCACAGCACGATAAACGCGCCCCACTGCACCAGCAGCAGACTGTGCAGGGTCAGCCAGCCGGTCAGGTAGTGGACGACGCCCGGCACCACCAGCGCCAACAGGCTGGCCCAGAGCAGCGGGATGTACGCGTAGTCGTCGGCGCGGGCGGCCAGCACCGTGACCAGCTCGGCGTCGGTGTCGCGCTCGACCCGGGCAATCGCCTCGGCGACTTTGCGTTGTTCGTGTTCAGTCAGTAATGCCATGTTGAAAAGTGCCTGCTCATTATTCTTTTAAGGTCACCAGCCGCCGGATGAACCACCGCCGCCGAAACTGCCCCCGCCGCCGCTGAAGCCCCCGCCTCCACCACCGCCGCCACCAAACCCGCCGCCACCGCCGAAGCCGCCACCGCCACCGGAGCCGCCACGGCCGGCGGGCAGGATACCGAGCATCTGGCAGACAAACACCGTCAAGATGAACAACATCACCAAAAACACGAACAATCCCGGATGCCGCGAGATGAAATCATCGGACGGATCACCGCTCGATTCATACACCTTCGACGGCTCATCCAGCGGATTGCCGCCCAGCACCACCAGCATCGCGGCAACGCCGTCGCTGATGCCTTTGCTGAAGTTGCCGGTCTTGAACGCGGGCGTGATGACTTGATGGATGATCACCGAACTCTGCGCATCGGTCAGCCGATCTTCCAGGCCATAACCCACTTCGATGCGCAGTTTGCGCTCGTCACGGGCGACGATCAGCAGCGCGCCGTTGTTCTTGTCCTTCTGACCAATGCCCCAGTGGCGCCCGAGTTGCACGCCGTAATCCTCAATGGTGGTGCCCTGCAAATCCGGCACGGTGACCACGACCAATTGCTCGCCGGTCGCCTGCTCGTGGGCCTGCAGCTGCTGGCTCAGTTGCGCGCGCACCGACGGCTCGATCATCTGCGCTTCGTCCACCACTCGCCCGCTCAGCGCCGGGAACGTCAACTCGGCCCGGGCGCTGAAAGCGAATACCCACAACACCAACACCAGGCCCATCTTCAACACACGCATCTATTACCCCCACCGTCCCCTGTAGGAGCTGCCGCAGGCTGCGATCTTTTGATCTCGTTTTTTACAAACCAACGGCAAAAGATCGCAGCCTTCGGCAGCTCCTACACAGGGGTGTTTTCAGAATTTAACCTGGGGCGCCTTATCGGCATCCGGCGTGGTGGCTTCGAAGGTTTCGCGGATCGGCAGGTCGCTGTACATCACGCTGTGCCAGAGACGGCCGGGAAAGGTGCGAATTTCGGTGTTGTACTTCTGCACCGCCAGAATGAAATCCCGGCGCGCCACGGCAATGCGGTTTTCCGTGCCCTCGAGTTGCGATTGCAGGGCGAGGAAGTTCTGGTTGGCCTTCAGATCCGGATAACGCTCGGAGACCACCATCAAGCGGCTCAACGCACCGGTCAGTTGATCCTGCGCCTGCTGGAACTGCTTGAGCTTCTCGGGGTTGTCGAGGGTGCTGGCATCGACCTGGATCGACGTGGCTTTCGCCCGCGCCTCAATCACCGCTGTCAGGGTTTCTTCCTCATGTTTGGCGTAGCCCTTCACCGTCTCCACCAGATTGGGGATCAGGTCGGCGCGGCGCTGATACTGGTTCTGCACTTGGCCCCACGCGGCTTTGGCCTGCTCGTCGAGGGTCGGGATATTGTTGATACCGCACGCCGTCAGCAATGTGGCGAATACCAACAATGTGGCGACCTGCAAACGCGAGCGGTAGGTTGGACTGACATTCATCGGAGTGATGCTCCCTGGCACTTTTCATTTAAAAACCGGCGGCGAAACATTCGGGGCCGGCTCTTCGGGCATAATCGGCCGCGCCACTGGATTGCTGCGGGCTAATGGGCTAAAAAGTGCCCTGCGCGATCACGCTGTCGATGCTCGGCGGTCGTGTTTGGTTCGATCTTTTTGAGCCTGCACCCGAACAACAATAGTCGCTCCCTAAATTTTGGCTGGCCGGCATTGCATTGCCGTTTGTGCCCTTGAGAAAAATATTCATGAAGAAGCTGTGTTTGCTGGGTCTGTTCGTCAGCCTGGCCAGTCATCAAGTATTGGCCGCCACGACCCCGTTACCCCTGGAAAACAAGGACGCGTTCATCACCCATCTGATGAGCCAAATGACCCTTGATGAAAAGATCGGCCAGTTGCGCCTGATCAGCATCGGCCCGGAAATGCCCCGCGAGCTGATCCGCAAAGAGATCGCTGCCGGCAATATCGGCGGCACGTTCAACTCGATCACCCGCCCGGAAAACCGGCCGATGCAGGACGCGGCGATGCGCAGTCGCCTGAAGATTCCGATGTTTTTCGCGTACGACGTGATCCACGGTCACCGTACGATTTTCCCGATCCCGCTGGCGCTGGCGTCGAGCTGGGACATGGACGCCATCGGCCAATCCGGCCGCGTCGCCGCCAAAGAAGCCGCCGCGGACAGCCTCGACATCACCTTCGCGCCGATGGTCGACATCTCCCGCGACCCGCGCTGGGGCCGCAGCTCCGAAGGTTTCGGTGAAGACACCTACCTGACCTCGCGCATCGCCGGCGTCATGGTCCGCGCCTATCAGGGTGCCACTCCCAGTGCGGCCGACAGCATCATGGCCAGCGTCAAGCACTTCGCCCTGTACGGCGCCGTCGAGGGTGGTCGCGACTACAACACCGTCGACATGAGTCCGGTGAAGATGTACCAGGATTACCTGCCGCCGTACCGCGCCGCGATTGATGCCGGCGCTGGCGGTGTGATGGTCGCGTTGAACTCGATCAACGGTATTCCGGCCACGGCCAACACTTGGTTGATGAACGATCTGCTGCGCAAGGACTGGGGCTTCAAGGGCCTGGCGGTCAGCGACCACGGCGCGATCTTCGAACTAATCAAACACGGCGTTGCCCGCGACGGTCGTGAAGCAGCGAAACTGGCGATCAAGGCCGGTATCGACATGAGCATGAACGACACTCTGTACGGCAAAGAGCTGCCGGGGCTGCTCAAGGCCGGCGAGATCGAACAGAAAGACATCGACAATGCGGTGCGCGAAGTGCTCGCGGCCAAGTACGACATGGGTCTGTTCAAGGACCCGTACCTGCGCATCGGCAAGGCTGAAGATGATCCGGCTGACACCTACGCCGAGAGCCGTCTGCACCGCGCCGAGGCCCGTGAAGTTGCGCGCCGCAGCCTGGTGTTGCTGAAGAACCAGAACGAAACCCTGCCGCTGAAGAAAGACGCGAAAGTCATGCTGGTCGGCCCATTGGCCAAAGCACCGATCGACATGATGGGCAGTTGGGCAGCAGCCGGTAAACCGGCGCAATCGGTGACCCTGTTCGATGGCATGAGCTCGGTGATCGGCGACAAGGCGAACCTGATCTACGCCCGCGGCGCCAACATCACCAGCGACAAGAGAAGCCTCGACTACCTGAACTTCCTCAACTTCGATGCGCCGGAAGTGGTCGATGACCCGCGCCCGGCCAACGTATTGATCGACGAAGCAGTGAAAGCCGCCAAGGACGCTGACGTGATCGTCGCCGCCGTGGGCGAATCCCGTGGCATGTCCCACGAATCGTCCAGCCGCACCGACTTGAACATCCCGGAAACCCAGCGCGAGCTGATCCGCGCGTTGAAAGCCACCGGCAAACCGCTGGTCTTGGTGCTGATGAACGGCCGCCCACTGACCATTCTCGAAGAGAACCAGTCAGCTGACGCGATTCTGGAAACCTGGTTCAGCGGCACCGAGGGCGGCAACGCCATCGCTGACGTGCTGTTCGGCGACTACAACCCGTCGGGCAAACTGCCGGTGACCTTCCCGCGTTCCGTGGGCCAGATCCCGACCTACTACAACCACCTGAGCATTGGTCGGCCGTTCACGCCGGGCAAACCGGGCAACTACACCTCGCAGTATTTCGATGACACCACAGGTCCCCTGTTCCCGTTCGGTTATGGCCTGAGCTACACCCAGTTCACCCTGAGCGACATGGCGCTGTCGTCGACCACCCTGAACGCCACCGGCAAGCTCGACGCCAGCGTCATGCTGAAAAACACCGGCAAGCGTGACGGCGAAACCGTGGTGCAGCTGTACATCCAGGACGTCACCGGCTCGATGATCCGTCCGGTCAAAGAACTGAAGAACTTCCAGAAAATCATGCTCAAGGCCGGCGAACAGAAAGTCGTGCACTTCACCATCACCGAGGATGACCTGAAGTTCTACAACGCCCAGCTCAAATACGCGGCCGAGCCTGGCAAGTTCAACGTGCAGATCGGCCTGGATTCGCAGGACGTGACGCAGCAGAGCTTTGAGTTGTTGTAACGAACGCCGCAGTCCCCTCCCTGATCGTTCCCACGCTCCGCGTGGGAATGCCTGAAGGGACGCTCCGCGTCCAGTGACGCGGAGCGTCACGGGCTGCATTCCCACGCAGAGCGTGGGAACGATCAACGGTGAGCGACTAGCCGCGACGATCGAGAATATTGACCACCACCCGATCCACCCAGCCCCAAATCCTCTGCTTCACCCGCCGCCACAACGGCCGGCGCTGCCACTCTTCCAGACTCACCAACTGACTCAGTCCGAAGTCCTTCACAAAACTCGCCTCGACCGCTGCCGTCAACGACGGATCCAGTGCCTCCAGATTCGCCTCCAGATTAAAGCGCAGGTTCCAGTGATCGAAGTTGCACGAACCGATGCTCACCCAATCGTCCACCAAGACCATTTTCAAATGCAGAAAGCACGGCTGGTATTCGAAGATCTGCACCCCGGCCTTGAGCAGTCGCGGGTAGTAGCGATGCCCGGCGTAGCGCACTGACGGGTGATCGGTGCGCGGCCCGGTCAGCAGCAAACGCACATCAACACCGCGCGCGGCAGCCTTGCGCAGGGAGCGGCGGATTTTCCAGGTCGGCAGGAAGTACGGCGTGGCCATCCAGATACGTTTTTGCCCGCTGTTCAACGCACGGAACAACGACTGCAAAATGTCGCGGTGCTGGCGGGCATCGGCATACGCCACGCGGCCCATGCCCTCGCCCTTGTCCGGCACGCGCGGCAAACGCGGCAGACCGAAGTGCGCAGCCGGGCGCCAGGCGCGGCGATAGCGGTTGGCGATCCACTGTCGATCAAACAGCAATTGCCAGTCGATCACCAACGGTCCACGGATCTCGACCATCACCTCATGCCACTCGCTGGTATCGTCGCCCGGCGTCCAGAACTCATCGGTGACACCGGTGCCGCCGACCACCGCCAGACATTGATCGACCAACAGCAACTTGCGGTGATCACGATAGAAATTACCGACCCAGCGCCGCCAGTTCAGGCGATTGTAGAAACGCAGTTCAACCCCGGCGTGCGTCAGGCGCTGTCGCAGATTGAGGGTAAACGCCAGACTGCCGTAATCATCGAACAAGCAGCGCACGCGCACGCCGCGCTCGGCCGCCAGCACCAGCGCCTGGACGATGGTTTCGGCACAGGCGCCGGCCTCGACCAGATACAGCTCGAGTTCGATCTGCTCCTGAGCGCCGGCAATTTGCTCAAGCATGCGCGGGAAGAATTGCGGGCCGTCGATCAACAACTCGAAACGGTTGCCGTCGCGCCACGGGAACACCGCGCCGCGCATGTCAGCGCGCCGTGAAGATCAGCACCGCACCCACCGGCACCGACAGACTGATGGCCGACAGATCGGCGAGTTTGCGCAGACTTTCCAGCCCCGGCACGAGATCGAAATCCTCGGCGTTGATCACCAGCGGTTCCAGGGTCACCACTTGAAAGCGCCGGTCATCGAGACGCGTCGCCAGCAACTCGGCCGGGTATTCATGCTGCTTGCCGTGCAGGTTGACGGTCAGCGGCAGGCGCAGTTCCAGTTGCGCGCCGGGGGCCAGATCGTTGATCGGACGCAGGTCGATCTGGGTGGTGATGGTTGCTTCGGGGAATTGCTCGATCTGGAACAGCTCCTTGCGCATGCGCTCATCGCGCAGCGGGATGCCGCTGTTGATCGAGTCCAGCTCGACTTCGACTTCGGCGCGACCGTTAGGATCGACCTTGCCGTGCAACACCAGAAAGCGCTGCACTTCGGAAATATGGGCGTTTTTCGTACTGACGAACGACAGCCGCGACGACTCGCCGTCCAGATACCAATTGGCTTGCGCCGGCAGCGTGACGGCGGCCAATAGCAGACTGGCGAAGGCTTTATAGAGGGAGCGGTTGAACATTGAACACTCGTGGGGTCGATAAACCTGCACGAACCTTAACCGCCCACGCCGTTATTGCAAACTCGGTCACCGCAAATCTATCGATGGGTAAAGATCCTTGTGGGAGCTGGCTTGCCAGCGATGGCGATGTATCAGTCACACAAATATTGCCTGTGTCGGCGCAATCGCTGGCACGCCAGCTCCCACAGGGGCCTCTATTCATAGGGGGATTGCGGGATTGCGGGTTTTCAGGGGTTCAGGTGACAACCCTGCCGTTCGCTCTGCCATTGCGCGCTGTTGCTGCGGCCCATGCCACTGACGGTGATGGTTTTGCTGGCGCTGTCTTCGGTGAATTGGCTGGTCGGCAACCACTGCTTCACATAGCCACGGCAATACTTGGCGTCGTTGTTCATCACGTAACGGCACGAACAATATTCCTTGGCGGTGTAGGCGCTGATGATGTCCGGGAAGGCCCACAGATTCTCGCGCTCGTAAACGACCCAACCGAGCAGCAGGACCAGCAGCAACAGCAAAAAACGCTTCATGGCCGCACCGCCTTCAACACGCGCTTGAGCAATTCGTTGTGGCGATAACTGCCGTCGCGATCATCGGCATAGCGCACGATCAACAGTTTTTCGCTGGGAATCACGTACAACGCCTGGCCCCAGTGACCAAGGGCGGCGAAGGTGTCCGGCGGTGCATCAGGCCACGCAGAGGCAGCGCCATCCGCCGGACGATTGAGCCACCACTGACCGCCGGGCACGGCCTCATCCTGATGCGCCTTGTAACCGGCGAACGGTTTCAGGTTGAACGCGAGCCAATCCTTGGGCAGCAATGGCCGATCATTCCAGCGCCCGTCGCGGGCCATCAACAGACCGACGCGCGCCAAATCCCGGGCGGTCAGGTAAGCGTAAGACGAGGCGACGAACGTGCCGCTGGCATCGGTTTCCCACACGGCGTGATGGATGCCCAACGGCTCGAACAACGCCGTCCACGGATAATCAGGATAACGTTGCGAACCGACGATGCTTTTCAACGCCGCCGCGAGCAGGTTGCTGTCACCGCTGGAATAGCGGAAGGCCTGCCCCGGTTCGGCATAGGTGTCGTGGTCAGCGGTGAACGCGGCCATGTCGCGGTGACCACGGGTGTAAAGCATTGCCACCACTGAGGATTTCAGCGGGGCGTATTCGTAGTCTTCCTGCCAGTCGATACCAGAGGCCCAGTGCAGCAGGTCGGCAATTTTAATGGCGGGGTGTTGGGTCAGTGGCGGGTAGAACTTCGCGGCGGGATCGTCGAGTTTGAACAGGCCTTCGCCGTAGGCCACGCCGAGCACCGTGGCCATCAGGCTTTTGCTGATCGACCAGGTCAGATGCGGAGTGTGTTCCGTGGTCGGGCCGGCGTAGCGTTCGTAGAGGATCTGACCGTCGCGGATGATCAGCAGCGCATCGGTGCGGATGCCTTGGCGGGTCGCATCGTCGCGGGGTGGGAAGGCGTACGTCTCCAGTGCTTCGACGTTGGTAATTGCCGGGCCGGTTGGCCATTCTTCGCCCGGCCATTGTTCGGCGTGGACGGTGAAGCTGATCAGCAGCAGGAACAGCGGCAAGCCTTTGAACATGGTGAGGGCTCGTGGAGAGAACCTGCTGAGATTAGTCGGGACTCATGACAAATTTGAGATTTTGCTTTTCCATGAAGTCGCCATCGCTGGCAAGCCAGCTCCCACAGGTTTCACAGGTGTTCACAACACTTGTATCCACCAAAGAACCTTGTGGGAGCTGGCTTGCCAGCGATGAGGCCCTTCAGCCCGCCGCCAAAGCCTTGGCCAACCGCTTGGCCCGAGCCCCCGCCGCCAATTGCATCACCCCCTGATCGCGCTGCCACATCTGCGCCCACTCCGAATCAGCCAGCGCCAGATCAACCTCAACCTTGAGCGCATCAAACTGCGCAAACAACCCCGCCAACAACACATGCCCCGCCGGATTATTCGGCGCCTGCCGGCTCGCCTCCGCACACCCGGCCAACAGCGCCAGCAAACGCAATTGCAGTGCCTGCGGCCAGTCGCTGTCCTGACCGACGCCGTACACCCACGCGGTCATCGCGCTCAGCACATAGACGTCTTCCAGCGTGCGAAACGGTTTGACGTAAGCATCCCAACCATCGCCCGCCAACAATTCGCACAACGCGCCATCCAGTTGCAGCCGACCATGGCTGATGTCCGGCATCAACGGCAACGCTGGCAGTTTTTCCACGGTCACGCCGGGTTCGCCGGGGTACACCACCGCCAGACTCAGGCGTGGGGTTTCGCCAGGTTCTTCACTGCGCGCGGCGATCAACAGCCAGTCCGCCGCATCGCCGGCGGTGACGAAATCCTTGCGTCCGCTCAGGCGCAAATCGCTCAGCCGCGTCTGCATGTCCGCTGGCCGCAAACTGCGCTGTTCGGTCGCACACAAAGCGCCGAGGCTCAGCGGCGCACTCGGCCACAACATGCGCAAAGCCGCCTGATAACCGACCAGAAACGCCAGCCCCGGCGTCGCCATCCGCCGTCCGCCCGCGACCGCCAATTCGAACGGTGTGACGGTGCCCAACTGCTGCAACAACGTCGCAAAACCCTCGGCCAGGTCAGCAACGGCGGGCAATCGTTCACGGCTGTGCAGCAGATCTGGCCAGGGCATAAGAGGCTCCTTGTGGGCTGTCATATAAGCATCACCGAACGTTCATGGCGATGACACCGGGGCTACATAGCCTGACTTTGCACAACACGGCTGCATAAAGAAAGTCGATCGGCTGCAACCCACGACGGGTTAAAGGCCCGTACGGAGATTCACATGACTCAGATCGCCCGCATCAGCGACACCGGCAATGAACGCCGCCTGCAAGCCGAACGCCTGATCGGCACCGAGGCCTTGCAGCAAGCCCAGGCCTTGCGTTTCAACGTCTTCAGCGGCGAGTTCAACGCCAAGCTGAAAGGCGCAGAACTGGGTCTGGACATGGATGACTATGATGTTCACTGCAGCCACATTGGCGTACGTGACTTGAACACCGGGCGTCTGGTGGCGACCACGCGTTTGCTCGATCACACCGCCGCCAGCAGCCTCGGCAAGTTCTACAGCGAAGAAGAATTCAGCCTGCACGGCCTCGCGCATCTGCAAGGCCCGATTCTGGAAATCGGCCGCACCTGCGTCGACCCGGCGTACCGTAATGGCGGCACCATCGCGGTGTTGTGGGGCGAGTTGGCTGAAGTGTTGAATCAGGGCGGCTACAGCTACTTGATGGGTTGCGCGAGCATCCCGATGCAGGACGGCGGCATTCAGGCGCACGCGATCATGCAGCGTCTGCGCGAACGCTATCTGTGCACCGAACACTTGCGCGCCGAGCCGAAAAATCCGCTGCCGACGCTGGATATCCCATCGAACGTAATCGCCGAAATGCCGCCGCTGCTCAAGGCCTATATGCGTCTGGGCGCGAAGATCTGCGGCGAGCCGTGCTGGGACGAAGATTTCCAGGTCGCCGACGTGTTCATCCTGCTCAAGCGCGACGAACTCTGCCCGCGCTACGCCAAGCACTTCAAGGCGGCTGTGTGATGAGCCGGCTGCGGGTGTACGCGCGGATCGCGCGGGTGCTGCTGGTGGTCTCGCTGGGGTTGACCATGGCCAGCGTCTTCGGGGTGTTTGAACGCATTGGTCTGGCGCATTCGATGGAGCGGCGCCAGCGTTGGTCGCGCTTCTTCATGGCGCGTCTGAGCAATGCCCTGCCCTTTCGCGTGAGCGTGCACGGTGAGCTGCCGAAACAGCCGATGCTGTGGGTCAGCAATCATGTGTCGTGGACCGACATTCCGCTGCTCGGCATGCTGACGCCACTGTCGTTTTTGTCCAAAGCCGAAGTGCGCACCTGGCCGGTGGCCGGTTGGCTGGCGGCCAAGGCTGGCAGCC
This sequence comes from Pseudomonas sp. PB106, assembly GCF_009764645.1. Lineage (GTDB taxonomy): Bacteria > Pseudomonadota > Gammaproteobacteria > Pseudomonadales > Pseudomonadaceae > Aquipseudomonas. Next base: position 28,026 of record NZ_RWIM01000089.1, on the reverse strand, counting down.
TGTTCATCCGCCGCGGTTCGGGCGACAGCCAGTTGATCCGCAAGCAGATGACCCGTCACTTGCAAACCGACCACGCCTTGCTGATGTTCCCCGAAGGCACCACCACCGATGGCCGTTCGCTGCGCACGTTTCATGGTCGCTTGCTGGCGGCGGCGATTGATTCCGAGGTGATGCTGCAACCGGTGGCGATCCGTTATCTGCGTGACGGCGAAATCGATGGGCTGGCGCCGTTCATTGGCGACGACGATTTGCTCTCGCACTTGATGCGTTTGTTCAGCAATGACTGCGGCGATGTCGAAGTGCACCTGCTCAAGCCGATTGCCTGTCAGGGTCGTGAGCGTGCGGCGCTGGCGTTCGAGGCGCAGCAGGCGGTGCAGAAGGCGCTGTTTGGATCGATCCCGGAAACCCGACAATCGCCAATGCGCCCGGCAATCGCTGCCTGAAATACAAACTCTGAAATCACCCTAAGACCCTGTGGGAGCTGGCTTGCCAGCGATAGCGGTAGACCAGCCGACATCTTGGCTGGATGTGCTGACGCCATCGCTGGCAAGCCAGCTCCCACAGGGATTCACGGTGATGGTGGGGACTGGGCGAAGTCCTGGAGCTGCGGGTAAAACAAGGCGAAGTCTTCACTCAACGGCTCATACAACCGCCGCAATTCCTGCATCGCCCCCGCCAGTTCTTCGGGCCGGCTCAAGCGCCGCGAGATCCCGCGCAACACCTGCTCCAGCACTTCAAATTCCTGATACGAACCCAACCAGTCATTGGCAACCATGTGCGGCGCGATCTTCGCCAGCCGCTCGGGCAACTGCTGTTCATGGGTCAGCACCCGATACACATCAGCGGTAAACACCTCCAACGGCTGATCGGCATACAACCGCCAGTCCCGCGCCAGACAGTGATCGAAAAACACATCGAGGACGATCCCGGCATAACGCCGCCGCGTCTGGGTAAACCGCCCCAGCGCGATGTCTACCAGCGGATGGCGATCGGTGAACACATCAATCCGTCGATGCAGTTGAATCGCCGCTTCCACCTCCGGCGCAAACTGCCCTTGCAGCCGACCTTTAACGAAGTCGCCATACAGACTGCCGAGTAATTGTCCGGGGCGTTGGCCACCGAGGTGTAAATGCGCGAGATAGTTCATGGGCGCAGCTTAGCACCGCGCTCTGCAATCAACACCCCACGTATCGTTATAACCCGATATACCGATTTAAGCGGTCATCAGAGCAAAATCATATTGGTATATCGCGAAGTACCGATTTAAAGTTCGCTCCATCGCGATATAGCGTTTTACACAACCGAGCCCCCCGCCATGAACCTTGACCTCGACGAAATAATAAAAGCCCTGGCGCACCCAGTACGGCGAGACATCCTCAACTGGCTGAAAGACCCGAAAGGCGAATTTCCGGAACAGTTGCACAACCACGAGTACGGCATCTGTGCCGGGCAGATCGATCAGCGTTGTGGCCTGTCGCAGTCGACCGTTTCTGCACACCTCGCAACGTTGCAACGCGCCGGACTGATCAGCAGCCAGAAGGCCGGGCAGTGGCACTTTTTCAAACGCAACGAGGACGTGATCCAGGCGTTCCTCAGCACCCTCAGTAAAGAGCTCTGACCCTTAACGTCAGTTAGCCGACAAGGAAACCCGCATGCCCCTTTCGCTACTCATCCTCGCCTTGAGCGCCTTCGCCATCGGCACCACGGAATTCGTCATCATGGGTCTGCTGCCCAACGTGGCGGCCGACCTCGGTGTGTCGATTCCCGGTGCCGGCTGGCTGGTAACCGGCTACGCCCTCGGCGTGGCCATCGGTGCGCCGTTCATGGCAATGGCCACCGCCAAGTTGCCGCGTAAAGCAGCACTGGTCGCGTTGATGGGCATTTTTATCGTCGGCAACCTGCTGTGTGCCATCGCCAGTGATTACAACGTGCTGATGTTTGCCCGCGTGATCACCGCGCTGTGTCACGGTGCCTTCTTCGGTATCGGTTCGGTCGTTGCCGCCAATCTGGTGCCGGCCAACAAACGTGCTTCGGCGGTGGCCTTGATGTTCACCGGTCTGACCCTGGCCAACGTCCTCGGCGTGCCGCTGGGCACCGCACTGGGTCAGCAATACGGCTGGCGCTCGACCTTCTGGGCCGTGACCGTCATCGGTGTGATCGCGCTGATCGGCCTGATCCGTTTCCTGCCGGCCAAGCGTGACGAAGAAAAACTCGACATGCGCGCCGAACTCGCCGCCCTCAAAGGTGCCGGGATCTGGCTGTCGCTGAGCATGACCGCGCTGTTCGCTGCTTCCGTCTTCACCCTGTTCACCTACGTCGCGCCGCTGCTCGGCGAAGTCACCGGCGTGTCGCCGCGTGGCGTGACCTGGACGCTGATGCTGATCGGCCTGGGCCTGACCGTCGGCAACATCATCGGCGGCAAACTGGCTGACAAAGGCATGGCTGCCACGCTGATCGGCGTGTTCATCGCCATGGCCGTGATCTCCACCGTGCTGACCTGGACCAGCGTCGCGCTGATCCCGACTGAAATCACTCTGTTCCTCTGGGCCACCGCGTGTTTCGCCGCTGTACCGGCGCTGCAAGTCAACGTGGTGACCTTCGGCAAGGCTGCACCCAACCTGGTCTCGACCCTGAACATTGGCGCGTTCAACGTCGGCAACGCCCTTGGCGCCTGGGTTGGCGGCAGCGTCATCGCCCACGGTTTCGGCCTGACCAGCGTACCGCTCGCAGCCGCCGCGCTGGCCGTGCTCGCGCTGCTGGTGACCCTGATTACTTTCCGTCAGAACGGCAATGCCGATCTGGCCCCGGCAACCAACTGATCAACTTTCACTTACGAGGTTTGCAGACATGGCAACTATTTTCGATCCAATCAAACTCGGCGACGTCGAACTGGCCAACCGCATCATCATGGCCCCACTGACCCGCTGCCGCGCCGACGAAGGCCGCGTGCCAAACGCGCTGATGGCTGAATATTACGTACAGCGCGCTTCCGCCGGCCTGATCCTCAGCGAAGCCACTTCGGTGACGCCAATGGGCGTGGGTTACCCGGACACCCCGGGCATCTGGTCCAACGATCAGGTGCGCGGCTGGGCCAATGTCACCAAAGCCATTCACGGCGCGGGCGGCAAGATCTTCCTGCAACTGTGGCACGTCGGCCGGGTTTCTCACCCGTCGTACCTCAACGGTGAAGCGCCGGTTGCACCGAGCGCCATTCAACCAAAAGGCCACGTCAGCCTGGTTCGCCCGATGGCCGACTACCCGACTCCGCGGGCACTGGAAACCGCTGAAATCGCCGACATTGTCGACGCCTACCGCACCGGTGCCGAGAACGCCAAGGCTGCCGGTTTCGACGGCGTGGAAATCCACGGCGCCAACGGTTACCTGCTCGACCAGTTCCTGCAAAGCAGCACCAACCAGCGTACCGACAACTACGGCGGCTCCCTGGAAAACCGTGCGCGTCTGCTGCTGGAAGTGACTGACGCCGCTATCGAAGTCTGGGGCGCTGGCCGTGTTGGTGTGCACTTGGCACCGCGCGCTGACTCCCACGACATGGGTGACGACAACCTGGCAGAAACCTTCACCTACGTCGCGCGTGAACTGGGCAAACGCGGCATCGCGTTCATCTGTTCCCGTGAGAAAGAAGGCGCCGACAGCCTCGGCCCGCAACTCAAAGAAGCGTTCGGCGGCCCGTACATCGCCAACGAAAAATTCACCAAAGACAGCGCCAACCAATGGCTGGCCAGCGGTAAGGCTGATGCCGTGGCGTTCGGTGTGCCGTTCATTGCCAACCCGGATCTGCCGGCGCGTTTGCAGGCTGATGCACCATTGAATGATGCACGTCCAGAGCTGTTCTACGCGAAAGGCCCGGTCGGCTATATCGACTACCCGACGCTGTAACGCTTACTGCAGAAACACGAAAGCCCCCGACTCGTGAGAGTCGGGGGCTTTTTGTTGGGCGGCGCTCAGGGCCAGCGGCCAACACTTGTTCACACTGACGACACAATTTCCCTACAAAATGCGTAGCTCGCTACGTATAAACTCCGCCCCCGCCAACGTATATAAAAGCAGGCCAATTGACATAAGCTGTGTCAATTACGCATTTTGTTTCATTTGCGCAGGCTAGGGCTCAGGCGCAGCATATCCAACCCTGTATCGACCCAACGCTCAGCCTCGGCATGCAGCTCAAAGCTGTCCGGCGCCAGAAGCCATCCATACAGAAGGCCATCGATGTAAGCGTGAATGCTGATGGCCGCACGGGCAGTGTCGAGATCTTCCGGCAACTGGCCGCGATTTACCGCATTACGCAGGGTCAGCCCGATGCGCTCATTGCAATCGAGACTGGCCACCCGGCGCTGCTGGCGCAAATCGCACATTTCATCGGTGAACTCGCACTTATGAAACAGAATTTCGTTGATGCGCCGGGTTTTCGGGTCCAGCGCAACTTGATGAAACAAATGAATCAGCAATTGGCGCATGCAGCCCAGCGGATCGAGTTCGTCCTCGCTTTCGCTGGCCTTGGCCAATTCATCCAGGGTCTCATGCAGCGTATCGAGCATGGCCTGCAACAGGTCAGCCTTGTTGCTGAAGTGCCAATAGATGGCACCGCGCGTTACGCCGGCCAGGGTCGCTATGTCCGCCAGGGTCGTCCGGGCGACGCCCCTTTCATAAAAGGCTTTCTCCGCCGCTTCCAGAATCTGGCTGCGGGTTTCTTGAGCTTCCTCTTTGGTACGACGGACCATGGCAGTAAAACCTCAAACAGGATGTTTCAGGGATGGCTGAATATCCGCTGAATAAAGTGGGGGCGATCTCTCGTGAATCGGCTCCCCGGCCTACAATTTCAAACCTTGTGACGCGTTTTGTAACAGGGTGGGTACGACACCAAGGTGTTTACAAACAACCATGAACGTAAGTATATTCCTTAGCAAGCTACTTATCCACCCGGCACCCATTTTTTACCCTTACACATTTCTTGTGCGCTATTTGCGCGCCTGACCCGAGGATCTTCATGCAATTCAAGCCAGCTGTTACCGCTCTGGTCACTGCCGTCGCCCTGGCATCGCTGCTCAGCGGATGTAAAAAGGAAGAAGCGGCACCGGCCGCTCCGCCCCCTCAGGTCGGCGTCGTCACCCTGCAACCACAAGCATTTACCCTTACCTCCGAGCTGCCGGGTCGCACCAGTGCGTTCCGCATCGCTGAAGTGCGTCCACAGGTCAACGGCATCATTCTCAAACGTCTGTTCAAGGAAGGCGGCGATGTCAAAGCCGGCCAGCAGCTGTATCAGATCGATCCGTCGGTCTATGAAGCGACCCTGAAAAGCGCCGAAGCCAACCTGCGTTCGACCAAGTCGATCTCCGACCGCTACAAGCAACTGGTCGATGAGCAGGCTGTCAGCCGCCAGGAATACGACACCGCCGTGTCCAACCGCATGGAATCGGAAGCGTCGTTGCAGACCGCGCAGATCAACGTGCGCTACACCAAGGTCTACGCGCCGATTTCCGGTCGCATTGGCCGTTCTTCGGTGACCGAAGGTGCACTGGTCAGCAATGGTCAGGCCGACGCGATGGCGACCATTCAACAACTGGACCCGATCTACGTCGACGTCACCCAGTCCTCGGTTGAACTGCTGGAATTGCGCCGCGAGCTGGAAAGCGGTCGTCTGCAGAAGTCCGGCGAAAACTCGGCAGCGGTCAAACTGACCCTGGAAGACGGCAGCCAGTACAAGCTCGACGGTAAGCTGGAATTCTCCGAAGTCACGGTCGACCCGACTACCGGTTCGGTGACTCTGCGTGCGGTGTTCCCGAACCCGGATCACACCCTGCTGCCGGGCATGTTCGTCCGCGCCCAGTTGCAGGCCGGCGTCAACGCCGCCGCCATTCTGGCGCCGCAGCAAGGCGTGACCCGCGACCTCAAAGGTACCCCGACCGCACTGGTCGTCGGCGCCGACAACAAGGTCGAACTGCGTCAGCTCAAGGCCAGCCGCACCGTCGGCAGCCAGTGGCTGATCGAAGACGGCTTGAAGGCGGGCGACCGTCTGATCACCGAAGGGCTGCAATACGTGCGCCCTGGTGTTGAGGTGAACCCGACCGAAGCCACCAACGTAGGCAAAAAGAACCCGGCCCCCGCTCAGGCAGCTGACAAAGCCGCTGGCGGCAAAGGGGAGTAACTCATGTCAAAATTCTTCATCGACCGTCCGATTTTCGCCTGGGTAATCGCCCTGGTGATCATGCTGGTCGGGGCACTTTCGATCCTGAAATTGCCGATCAACCAATACCCGAGCATTGCGCCACCGGCCATTGCGATCTCCGTGACCTACCCGGGCGCTTCGGCGCAAACCGTGCAGGACACCGTGGTCCAGGTGATCGAGCAGCAGCTCAACGGTATCGACAACCTGCGTTATGTGTCCTCGGAAAGTAACTCCGACGGCAGCATGACCATCACCGCGACCTTCGAGCAAGGCACCAACTCCGACACCGCGCAGGTGCAGGTTCAGAACAAGCTGAACCTCGCCACCCCGCTGTTGCCGCAGGAAGTGCAGCAACAGGGTATCCGCGTGACCAAGGCAGTGAAAAACTTCCTCTTGGTCATCGGCGTGGTATCGCGTGACGGCAGCATGACCAAGGACGACCTGTCCAACTACATCGTGTCGAACATGCAGGATCCGATTTCGCGGACCGCCGGTGTCGGTGACTTCCAGGTCTTCGGTGCCCAGTACGCGATGCGCATCTGGCTCGACCCGGCCAAGTTGAACAAGTACAACCTGACCCCGGGCGATGTCAGCACCGCGATCTCGGCGCAGAACGTCCAGGTGTCTTCCGGTCAGCTCGGCGGTTTGCCGGCTCTGCCTGGCCAGCAACTGAACGCCACGATCATCGGCAAGACCCGTCTGCAGACGGCCGAGCAGTTCAAGGCGATTCTGCTGAAGGTCAACCAGGACGGCTCGCAAGTGCGTGTCGGCGACGTCGCTGACGTCGGTCTGGGCGGTGAAAACTCGAGTATTTCTGCACAGTTCAACGGCAGCCCGGCTTCGGGTCTGGCGGTAAAACTGGCCAACGGTGCCAACGCCCTCGACACCGCGAAAGCGCTGCGCAAGACGATTGACGACCTCAAGCCGTTCTTCCCGCAAGGCATGGAAGTGGTGTTCCCGTACGACACCACCCCGGTGGTGACCGAGTCGATCAAAGGTGTGGTTGAAACCTTGGTCGAAGCGATCGTGCTGGTGTTCCTGGTGATGTTCCTGTTCCTGCAAAACTTCCGCGCCACCGTCATCACCACGATGACCGTGCCGGTGGTATTGCTGGGTACGTTCGGCATCCTCGCGGCGTTCGGCTTCAGCATCAACACCCTGACCATGTTCGGTATGGTGCTGGCCATCGGTTTGCTGGTGGACGACGCCATCGTTGTGGTGGAAAACGTCGAGCGGGTGATGAGCGAAGAAGGCTTGTCACCGAAGGAAGCGACCAAGAAATCCATGGGCCAGATCCAGGGCGCACTGGTCGGTATTGCATTGGTTCTGTCGGCGGTACTGCTGCCGATGGCGTTCTTCAGCGGTTCCACCGGTGTGATCTACAAGCAGTTCTCGATCACCATCGTTTCGGCCATGGCCCTGTCGGTTTTGGTTGCGCTGATCTTCACCCCGGCGCTGTGCGCCACCATGCTCAAGGCGATTCCGAAAGGTGAGCATGGCACGCCGAAGAAGGGTTTCTTTGGCTGGTTCAACCGCAATTTCGACCGTGGTGTGCAGAGCTACGAGCGCGGTGTCGGCAACATGCTGTCGCGCAAAGCGCCGTACCTGCTGGCCTACTTGCTGATCGTGGTCGGCATGATCTGGCTGTTCACCCGCATTCCAACCGCGTTCCTGCCGGAAGAAGACCAAGGCGTACTGTTCGCCCAGGTGCAGACCCCGGCTGGTTCGAGTGCCGAGCGTACTCAAGTGGTTATCGACGAAATGCGTAGCTACCTGCTGGATAAAGAAGCAGGCGCAGTGTCCTCGGTGTTTACCGTGAACGGCTTCAACTTCGCCGGTCGCGGTCAAAGCTCTGGCCTGGCGTTCATCATGCTCAAGCCGTGGGACGAGCGTAACGCGGACAACAGCGTGTTTGCCCTGGCTCAGCGTGCCCAGCAACACTTCTTCAGTTTCCGCGACGCGATGGTGTTCGCTTTCGCCCCGCCCGCAGTACTGGAGCTGGGTAACGCCACCGGTTTCGACGTGTTCCTGCAGGACCGTGCCGGTATCGGTCACGACAAGCTGATGGAGGCGCGTAACCAGTTCCTCGGCCTCGCTGCGCAGAGCAAAGTGCTCTATCAGGTGCGTCCGAACGGCTTGAACGATGAACCGCAATACCACTTGGAAATCGATGACGAGAAAGCCCAAGCCCTCGGTTTGAGCCTCACCGACATCAACAGCACGCTGTCGATCTCCTTCGGTAGTAGCTACGTCAACGACTTCATCGACCGTGGTCGGGTGAAGAAGGTTTACGTGCAAGGTCAGGCCGGTGCTCGCATGAGCCCTGAAGACTTGAAGAAATGGTACGTGCGCAACAACGCCGGGACCATGGTGCCGTTCTCCGCGTTCGCCAAAGGCGAGTGGATCTACGGTTCGCCGAAGCTGGCCCGTTACAACGGCGTGGAAGCGATGGAGGTGCTCGGTTCGCCAGCGCCGGGTTATTCCACCGGTGAAGCAATGGCCGAAGTCGAAGCGATTGCCAAGAAGCTGCCAGCGGGTGTCGGTATCTCCTGGACCGGTCTGTCATACGAGGAGCGTCTGTCCGGCTCGCAAGCGCCAGCGCTGTACGCCCTGTCGCTGCTGATGGTGTTCCTGTGTCTGGCGGCGCTGTACGAGAGCTGGTCAATTCCGATCGCGGTAATGCTCGTGGTGCCGCTGGGGATCATCGGTGCACTCATGGCGACCAGCCTGCGCGGTCTGTCCAACGACGTGTACTTCCAGGTGGGGCTGTTGACGACCATCGGTCTGGCGGCTAAAAACGCCATTCTGATCGTCGAGTTCGCCAAGGAACTGCATGAACAGGGACGCAGCCTGCGTGACGCGGCGATCGAAGCCTGCCGCATGCGTCTGCGCCCGATCATCATGACCTCGCTGGCCTTCGTCCTCGGTGTTGTACCGTTGGCGATTTCCACTGGCGCAGGTTCAGGCAGTCAACATGCGATCGGTACCGGCGTGATTGGCGGTATGCTCACGGCCACGATCCTGGCGATCTTCTGGGTCCCACTGTTCTTCGTTACGGTTTCGTCCATCGGCCAGCGTAAAGTCGCTGACGAGGATGAGACGACTGAAACTCCTAAAGAGGCTGGCCAATGAGCAAGTCGCTACTCTCCATCGCAGTCGCGGCCTTCGTGCTGAGCGGTTGCTCGCTGATACCTGATTATCAGCAGCCTGAGGCTCCGGTCGCAGGTCAGTACCCGCAGGGGCCGGCGTATTCGCCGGCCCAGGCACCGGCGCAGGCCGCTGCCGAGCAGGGCTGGAAGCAGTTTTTCCATGACCCTGCGCTGCAACAGCTGATCCAGGTCTCCCTGGAAAATAACCGCGACCTGCGTGTCGCGGCGCTGAACATCGACGCCTATGCGGCTCAATACCGCATCCAGCGCGCCGACCTGTTCCCGGCGGTGTCGGCTAACGCTGCCGGCAGCCGCCAGCGTCTGCCGGAGCGTGCCTCGCAAACCGGCGAATCGATGATCAGCAGTTCGTATTCCGCCACCGTCGGCATCAGCGCCTACGAGCTCGACCTGTTCGGTCGCGTTCGCAGCCTGAGCGAGCAAGCGTTGCAACAATACTTCGCCACTGAAGAAGCGCGTCGCAGCACCCAGATCAGTCTGGTCGCCAGTGTCGCCAACGCTTACCTGACCTGGCAGGCCGACAAGGAACTGCTCAAGCTGACCCAAGACACCCTCGGTGCCTTCGAAGAAAGCTACAAGCTGACCAGCCGCAGCAACGAAGTCGGTGTGGCTTCGGCGCTGGACCTGGCGCAGTCGCGCACTTCCGTGGAAAATGCCCGGGCCCAACTGGCGCGTTACACCCGCCAGGTGGCGCAGGACGAAAACAGCCTGACCCTGCTGCTCGGCACCGGTATCCCGGCCAATCTGCAAGCGGCCAAACCGCTGTCGGATGACCTGCTCAGCGACGTACCACCGGGGCTGCCTTCGGACCTGCTGCAACGTCGTCCGGACATTCTGCAAGCCGAGTACAACCTGAAAGCGGCCAACGCCAACATCGGCGCGGCCCGTGCCGCGTTCTTCCCGAGCATCAGCCTGACCGCCAACGCGGGCAGCCTGAGCCCGGACCTGTCCGGCCTGTTCAAGGGTGGATCGGGGACATGGCTGTTCGCGCCGCAGATCAACCTGCCGATCTTCAACGCTGGCAGCCTGCGCGCCAGCCTCGATGCCGCCGAGATCCAGAAGGACATCGGCGTGGCGAACTACGAGAAGTCCATTCAAACGGCCTTCCAGGAAGTCGCCGACGGCCTGGCCGCCCGCCAGACCTACACCGAGCAGTTGCAAGCGCAGCGTGACTTCGTTCAGGCCAACCAGGATTACTACCGTCTGGCCGAACGTCGCTATCGCATCGGCGTCGACAGCAACCTGACCTTCCTCGATGCCCAGCGTCAGTTGTTCAGCGCGCAACAAGCGCTGATCACCGACCGCCTCGCGCAGCTGACCAGTGCGGTCAATCTGTACAAGGCCTTGGGCGGCGGCTGGAATGCACAGACCGCGCAGAACGAACCGCTGAAAGAAGAAGCACCGAAGATGAAGTTGTTCTGATCATCATCGAGTGAAAACAAGGAGCCCACCGATTGGTGGGCTTTTTGTTGCCTGCGGAAAAATGCAGGTGTCTGCACTGGCCCCATCGCTGGCAAGCCAGCTCCCACAATGTTCTGTGGTGTACCCACAATTGGGAACGACGCAAAAACCTGTGGGAGCTGGCTTGCCAGCGATGAGGCCCTGAGATCTATCGCAAAATCCTGCTGAATCTTGCGTTCGATAATCGCCCAAAACCCGCTCCACCCAATTGAATCCAAACCTCCGCCCCCCGCACCATTCGATCAACAAAACCAATAACATCAGGTTCGACACCATGCTTCCGCGCCCTGCCCGATCCGGCTGACTACTTTCGTTTCATCCCCTGAAGACCGCTCACATCTGCACCGTAAAAAACGGCCGCAGCCCCCCCGTTCGCCCTAAAAAAACAAGAGAGACCCGAGCCATGACCACCTCCCCTGCGCCTTATGCATTTCCCGGCCTGATCGCTTTGGCCCTGGCCGGCGCGGCGCTGCCCGTTGCCGCTGAAGAAGCCGGCTTCGTCGAAGGTGCCAAGGTCAACCTCAACCTGCGCAACTTCTACATCAACCGCAACTTCACCAACCCGACCAAGGCCCAGGGCAAGGCAGAAGAGTGGACGCAGAACTTCATCCTCGACGCCAAATCCGGCTTCACCCAAGGCACCGTCGGTTTCGGCATGGACGTGCTGGGTTTGTACTCGGTGAAACTCGATGGCGGTAAAGGCACCGGCGGTACGCAGCTGCTGCCGCTGGATCACGATGGCCGCCCGGCAGACAACTTCGGTCGCACCAATGTCGCCTTCAAGGCCAAGCTTTCCCAGACCGAAGTGAAGGTCGGCGAGTGGATGCCGGTGCTGCCGATCCTGCGTTCGGACGATGGCCGCTCGTTGCCGCAAACCTTCCGTGGCGGCCAGATCACCTCGAAGGAAATCGATGGCCTGACCCTCTACGGCGGCCAATTCCGCGCCAACAGCCCGCGCGACGACAGCAGCATGACTGACATGTCGATGACCGGAAAACCCGCGTTCACCTCTGATCGCTTCAACTTTCAGGGCGGCGAATACGTGTTCAACGAAAAGCGCACGCAGATCGGCCTGTGGAACGCTGAACTCAAGGACATCTACAGCCAGCAATACATCAACCTGATCCACAGCCAGCCGTTGGGCGACTGGACGCTGGGCGCCAACCTTGGCTTTTTTTATGGCAAGGACGACGGCAGCGCCCGCGCCGGCGATCTGGACAACAAGACCTGGTCGGGCATGTTCTCGGCCAAATACGGCGGTAACACTTTCTACGTCGGCCTGCAGAAACTCACCGGCGACAGCGCGTGGATGCGCGTCAACGGCACCAGTGGCGGCACCTTGGCCAACGACAGCTATAACGCCAGTTACGACAACGCACAGGAACGTTCCTGGCAACTGCGTCATGACTACAACTTCGCCGCGCTCGGCGTCCCTGGTCTGACCCTGATGAACCGCTACATCAGCGGCGACAACGTGCACACCGGCACCATCACCGACGGCAAGGAATGGGGCCGCGAGTCGGAACTGGGCTACACGGTACAGAGCGGCACGCTCAAGGATCTGAACGTCAGATGGCGCAACTCGACCATGCGTCGTGATTTCAGCAACAACGAGTTCGACGAAAACCGCTTGATCGTCAGCTACCCGATCAGCCTCCTTTAACCCCCCCCTGTAGGCGCTGCCGAAGCCTGCGATCTTTTGACTTTGATCTTAAAAACAAAATCAAAAGATCGCAGGCTTCGGCAGCGCCTACAGGGGTTTTGTGCCATTGGTCAGGAGAAGTGGCGCTTTGTCGGGCCGCGGGTAGAGTGACAAAACCTGAAAGACTCAGGCGCTTCACCCTTCCCGCTTCCGTCGTCGTTGTCGGTCCTCAAGTTGTGCGCCAGGTTGTCATCGGAAGACACCGCCGATCACCGGAGGACGACCTCATGATCACCCGTGTCAAACCAGCACCCGACTGGGACGCCAAGGCGTACCAGCAGTTTTCCCGTCTCAGGCAACGGCCGGTCAACGAATTGCTCGACCGCATCGACCTGCAAAACCCCCAAAGCATCATCGACCTCGGCTGCGGCACCGGCATCGCCACGCAATTGTTGGCCGAGCGCTGGCCACGCGCGCAGTTGCAGGGCATCGACAGTTCCGCGCAGATGCTGGACCGGGCACGGTGCCTGCCAATCAAGGCGTTGTGGCGACACTGCGATGTGCTCGACTGGCAACCGGAACAACCCGCGGATCTGCTGTTCGCCGCCGCCGTGCTGCACTTCATCGATGGCCATGAAACGCTGTTGCCGCACCTGCTGGGCCAGCTCAATCCGGGCGGCTGTCTGGCCGCGCACATGCCAGACTGGCGCGATGCCTTGTGGTATCGGCTGATGCTCGACACCCTCGAAGACGGCGGCCCCAACGGTACGCCATTGGGCACAGCAGAACTGCGTCAGCGCATGGCGGCGCGACCGTTAATGGCGCTGGAGGATTACTACCGGTTGCTCGCGCCGATGACCACGTCGCTGGATATCTGGGAAACCGAGCAGTTGCAGGTGATCGACGGCAAATCGCCGGTGTACGACTGGGTGAAAGTCTCGGCGCTGCGGCCGGTGATGCAGGCGCTGGATTCAGCGCAGCAGGCGCGGTTTATCTATCACTACCTGATGCGCGTGCATGCGCATTATCCGCAGGAGGCAGATGGGCATACGTTGTTTGCGTTCAAGCGGATATTTATTGTGGCCAGCGTCTGATTTGTCGCGGCCACTACCGCTATCGCTGGCAAGCCAGCTCCCACAGGTTTTTCAGGTGTGCACAAAATATGTGTTCGCTGAAAAACCCTGTGGGAGCTGGCTTGCCAGCGATGGCGTCAGCTCAGGCAACGTCACTCGCGGGATTCAACACCCAACTCATCCCAAACCGACTCAGCCAAATGAAACGTCGCATTCGCCGCCGGTATCCCGCAGTAAATCGCGCTCTGCATGATCACTTCCTTGATCTCGCCCCGGCTCACCCCATTATTCGCCGCCGCGCGCAAATGCAGTTTCAGCTCACCTTCGCGGTTCATGCCGATCAGCATGGCGATGGTGATCAAACTGCGGGTGTGCCGAGGCAAGCCCGGACGCGTCCAGATATCGCCCCAGGCGTGCCGGGTGATCATTTCCTGAAACTCCGAGTTGAACTCGGTCAGCGTGGTCAGGCTGCGATCGACATGCGCATCGCCGAGCACCGCGCGGCGCACTTGCATACCGTCGTCGTAACGTTGTTTCTCGTCCACGAAAATCCCCTTATCAGGCGTTCAGAAACGCCAACACACGATCACTGAAATCCGCGCCAGCCTGCACGTTGGACAGGTGCGCCGCATAGAACTCGGCGTATTCCGCGCCACGCACGTGCTCTTGAATGAAATGCCCACCGGACGGCGGCGTCACCGCATCTTCGGTGCCGGCAATCACCAGCAACGGCACATTGATCGAGGCCAGTTGTTCACGGAAATCGGCATCACGCACCGCCGCGCAATTGGCCGCGTAACCTTCAGGTGAAGTGGCCGCGAGCATGTCGGTAATCTGCTTGGCCGCCGCCGGATGGGCAGCGGAAAAGTCAGGGGTAAACCAACGGGCAATCGACGCATCACGCAGCGCAACCATCGCTGCCGCACCATCGCGCAGCACGGTTTCGATGCGGGGATTCCACACCGACGGATCGCCGATTTTTGCCGCCGTGTTGCAGACGATCAGCTTGTGCAGACGATGCCCGGCGTTGATCCCCAGCCATTGGCCGATCAAGCCACCCATCGACAATCCGCAGAAATGCGCTTGCTCGATGTGCAATGCATCCAGCAGACCAAGGACGTCGTGACCGAGTTGTTCGATGCTATACGGCCCCGGCGTCACCAGCGATTGACCATGGCCACGGGTGTCGAAACGCAACACGCGAAAATGCTCGGTGAACGCCGGCATCTGCGCGTCCCACATGTGCAGATCGGTGCCCAGCGAGTTGGACAGCACCAGCACCGGTGCATCGACCGGGCCCTCGATTTGATAGTGCAGTTCGCCATCGGCGAGTTGAACGAAAGCCACAGCCCTCTCCTTTCAGACAGACAATGCATTGTGTTCGGCCACCGCACGCTCGACCCAGGTTTTCGCCTGACCGAGGTAATGGGCGGGGTTCAAAAGATGATCCAGTTCAGCGCTGCTCAGTTCAGCGGTGACTCGCGGTTCGTCACCAAGCACAGCGCGTAAATGACGCTGCTCTGCCACTGCACGTTTGCAGCATTGCTCCAGCAGGTGATGCGCAGTGTCGCGGCCAACCCGTTGCGCGAGGACGATGCTCACCGCTTCGGCGAGCACCAGCCCTTGGGTCAATTCGAGGTTGCGCGCCATGCGTGCGGCGTCCACTTCGAGTCCATCGGCCAACAAGCGAGCCTGTTGCAGCGAACCCGACACCAGGCAGCAAATCTCCGGCAGGGTTTCCCATTCGGCATGCCACAAGCCGAGGCTACGTTCGTGCTCCTGCGGCATCACGCTGAACAGCGTCGAGACCAGCCCTGGCACCCGCGTCGCCGCGCCGATCAACACCGCCGCACCCACCGGATTGCGTTTGTGCGGCATGGTCGACGAGCCACCCTTGCCCGGCGCCGATGGCTCAAAAACCTCCGCCGCTTCGGTCTGCATCAACAGACTGATGTCGCGGCCAAATTTGCCGAGGCTACCGGCGATCAGACCGAGCACCGCGCCGAACTCCACCACGCGATCACGCTGGGTGTGCCACGGCTGTTCCGGCAAAGTCAGTTGCAGTTCTTCAGCCAGTGCTTCGGCAATCGGCAGGGCCTGTTCGCCAAGTGCCGCGAGCGTTCCCGATGCGCCGCCAAATTGCAGCACAAGCAAACGCGGCTTGAGTTCGCGCAGACGCTGACGGCTGCGCGTGACAGCCCCCAACCACCCGGCGATTTTCATGCCCAGAGTCACCGGCGTCGCGTGTTGCAGCCAAGTGCGTCCGGCCAGCGGCGTGGCGGCATGACGTTGCGCCTGGGTCGCGAGGGATTCGGCCAGTTGCGCCAGATCGCTTTCAATCAATTCCAGCGCCTGACGCAATTGCAGCACCAGCCCGGAATCCATCACGTCCTGACTGGTTGCGCCCAAATGCACATAACGCTCGGCTTCGGCATCGGTGGCGGCAATCTGCTTGCCCAACGCCTTGACCAGCGGAATCGCCGAATTCCCAGCCGTGGCAATCGCCTCGCCCAGCGCTGCGAAGTCATACAGATCAGCGCTGCAAGCCGCCGCAATCGGCGCCACCGCCGAAGCCGGAATCAACCCGACCCGCGCCTCGGCCCGGGCCAACGCGGCTTCGAAGTCGAGCATCGCCTGCACACGGCCCTGATCGCAGAACACTTCGCGCATATCGCGGGCAGTGAAGTAGGCATCGAACAATTGATTGCCCGGTCGCTGAGTCATAAAAATCCTTGCCGGCGCGGGCCATCACGGCCCGCGCGCATCGGGTTAGAGATCGTGGTGCAAGTACGCCGCTTGTTTCGGCAAGCGCAGGCTGAACAGGAACGCGATTGCCATCATCGCCGTCACGTACCAGTAGAAGGAATTTTCCATGCCGATGTTCTTCAGGCTCAGGGCGACGAATTCCGCCGAACCACCGAAGATCGCATTCGCCACCGCGTAGGCCAGACCAACGCCGAGGGCGCGGACTTCCGGCGGGAACATTTCAGCTTTCACCAGGCCGCTGATCGAGGTGTAGAAACTGACGATCGCCAGCGCCACGGTGATCAGCACAAATGCGAGGAACGGGCTGCTGACGCTTTTCAGGCTCAACAGAATCGGCACGGTGAACAGCGTACCCAGCGCGCCAAACCACAACATCGAATTACGTCGGCCGATCTTGTCGGCGAGCATGCCGAACAGCGGCTGCATACACATATAAAGGAACAGCGCGCCGGTCATGATGTAGCTGGCGGTCTTGGCGTGCATGCCGGCGGTGTTGACCAGATATTTCTGCATGTACGTGGTGAAGGTGTAGAAAATCAACGAGCCACCGGCGGTGTAACCGAGCACGGTGATGAACGCGGCTTTGTGATCGCGGAACAGCGCGCTGATGCTACCGGCGTCTTTGTGCGCGCGGGTTTCCTTGTTGGTGGTTTCTTTCAAGCTGCGACGCAGGAACAGCGAGATCAGCGCCGCCACCGCACCGACCACAAACGGAATCCGCCAGCCGTAGGCGCGCAGGTCTTCTTCGGTGAGGAATTGCTGCAGGATCACCACCAGCGACACCGCCAGCAGTTGCCCGCCGATCAGGGTCACGTACTGGAACGAGGCGAAAAATCCGCGCTGGCCCTTGAGCGCGACTTCGCTCATGTAGGTGGCAGTGGTGCCGTACTCGCCGCCAACCGACAGGCCTTGCAGCAGACGCGCGAACAACAACAGGACCGGCGCCCAGACGCCGATATCTTTATAGGTCGGCAAGCAGGCGATCAACAACGAGCCGAAGCACATCATCAGAATCGAGATGAGCATCGAGTTCTTGCGCCCGTGCTTGTCGGCGACCCGACCGAAAATCCAGCCGCCAATCGGGCGCATCAGGAAACCGGCAGCGAACACGCCGGCGGTGTTGACCAGTTGCACGGTGGGGTTGTCGGAGGGGAAAAACGCCGGGGCAAAATAGATCGCGCAAAACGCATAGACGTAGAAGTCGAACCATTCGACGAGGTTGCCGGACGAGGCGCCGACAATGGCAAAGATGCGCTTGCTGCGCTCTTCACCGGTGTAATGGGAGGTGGTGGTTGTCATTGTTTTTCACTCGATAGGGACAGTGAGAGTCTAGACATACTTTGCAACAGTCCCGTTCCACAAGGCGAAACATCCAAAGATCGCAGCCTTCGGCAGCTCCTACATGGGTCTGCATTCCCCTGCTGATCGTTCCCACGCTCTGCGTGGTAACGCATCCGGTGACGCTCCGCGTCACAGTGGACGCGGAGCGTCCATGGCGGCATTCCCACGCAGAGCGTGGGAATGATCATGTAGGAGCTGCCGCAGGCTGCGATCTTTTGATCTCAATAATCGAAGAACACCGTCTCGGCATCGGTGCCCTGCAGAATCACATCCCACTGATAAACACCCGACGCATCCTTCTTCGCCAGCAACGTACTGCGACGCTCGGCTGGCACACATTCCAGCAACGGATCATCAACGTTCGCCGGCTCGCCTTCAAAATAAATCCGCGTCAGCAGGTGCTTGACCAAACCACGGGCAAACACCAGCACCACCAAGTGCGGCGCCTGGGTCGAGCCTTTGAGGCCCTCTACGGTGCCTGGTTTGATCGTGGTGAAACGGAAACGCCCTTCAGCGTCCACCGGCACCCGGCCAAAGCCTTCGAAATTCGGATCGAGCGGTTTGTCCTGCTCGTCTTCCGGGTGGTCGTATTTGCCGGCGGCGTTGGCCTGCCAGACTTCGAGCATGGCGTCGTTGACGACATCGCCATTGCCATCCACCACTTGCCCGGTGATCGCCACGCGCTCGCCGAGGGTTTGTTCGACGGTGAGGTCTTCGCGGTTCAGCCAGGTCAGGCCGATGTGGTAATACGGCCCGACGGTGTGGGACGTGGTCGCAGTCAGCGTCATCTTATTTCTCCATCGGCGTGGCTTCACGCCCGCGCAGCACGATGTCCCAACGATAACCGAGGGCGTAGGACGGAATGGTTTTTTCCAGATCGAAACTGGCGATCAGGCGTTCCTTGGCCGAGGTGTCCGGCACACAGTTGTAGATCGGGTCGTAGGCCAGCAGCGGGTCGCCCGGGAAATACATTTGCGTGACCAGTCGCGTCAGGATGCTCGGCCCGAACAGCGAAAAGTGGATGTGCGCCGGACGCCAGGCGTTGTGGTGGTTGCCCCACGGATAGGCGCCGGGCTTGATGGTCTGGAACTGATACCAGCCGTCAGCATCGGTGACGGTGCGGCCGGTGCCGGTGAAGTTGGGGTCCAGCGGCGCGTCGTGCAGGTCGCGCTTGTGGTTGTAGCGGCCGGCGGCGTTGGCCTGCCAGATCTCCACCAGAATCCCCGGCACCGGCAGACCGTTTTCGTCCAGTACACGACCGTGAACGATGATGCGTTCGCCTTGCGGCTCGCCTTCATGCTGAGCGGTCAGGTCGTTATCGGTATCGCCTACACGCTCGGCGCCGATGGTCGGCCCGGTGATTTCCGACAGCGAGTGCGGCAGAAACACCAACGGCTTCGACGGCGAACGCAGGTTGGTGGATTGATACGTCGGGTGCAGGTACTCAGGCTGAGTGCCTTCCTGCGGACGACGGTAACCAGGCTTGTCAGACATGTCGCTTTCCTCTGTTCTTTTTCTTCACGGCTTGCGTCAGACGCGTTCGATGGCCAGGGCCAGACCTTGGCCGACACCGACACACATGGTCGCCAGACCTTTCTTGCCGCCGGTCTTTTCCAGCTGATGCAGCGCGGTCAGCACCAGACGCGCACCGCTCATGCCCAACGGGTGGCCGAGAGCAATCGCCCCGCCGTTCGGGTTGACCTGTGCGGCGTCATCCGCCAGACCCAGTTCTCGCAGCACCGCCAAGCCTTGGCTGGCAAACGCTTCGTTGAGTTCGATCACGTCGAAATCGCTGACCGCGACGCCGAGACGCTCGATCAACTTGCGCACCGCCGGCACTGGGCCGATGCCCATCACTCGCGGGGCCACACCGGCGCTGGCCATGCCGAGCACTTTGGCGCGGGCGGTCAGGCCATGTTTTTTCACCGCTTCGGCGGAAGCGAGAATCAGCGCGGCGGCACCGTCGTTGACGCCGGAAGCATTGCCGGCAGTAACGGTTTTATCCGGACCGTTGACCGGTTTCAACTTGGTCAACGCTTCAATCGTGGTATCGGCACGCGGATGTTCGTCCTGGCTGACCACGGTTTCGCCCTTCTTGTGGGCGATCCGCACTTCGACGATTTCTTCAGCGAAGTAGCCGGCAGCCTGCGCGGCGGCGGTACGTTGCTGACTGCGCAGGGCGAAAGCGTCCTGATCGGCGCGCGACACTTTATAGTCGTCGGCGACGTTGTCGGCGGTCTGCGGCATGGCGTCGACGCCGTATTGCGCCTTCATCAGCGGGTTGATGAAACGCCAGCCGATGGTGGTGTCTTCGAGCTTCATGTTGCGCGAGAACGCTGCGTCAGCCTTGCCCATCACGAACGGTGCGCGGGACATCGACTCGACGCCACCGGCAATCGCCAGCTCCATCTCGCCGCTGGCGATGGCGCGAAATGCGGTGCCGATCGCGTCCATGCCCGAAGCGCAGAGACGATTGAGGGTCACGCCCGGTACGGTTTCCGGCAGGCCCGCCAGCAGCAGCGCCATGCGCGCAACGTTACGGTTGTCCTCGCCGGCCTGGTTAGCGCAGCCGAGGAAAACTTCATCGATGGCGTTCCAGTCCACCGAGGGATTGCGCTCCATCAGGGCTTTGATGGGCACAGCGGCCAGGTCATCGGCGCGGACCGCGGACAATCCGCCGCCGAAACGGCCGATCGGCGTGCGTATCGCGTCGCAGATATAAACGTCACGCATCATGCTTCTCCCGGTGCCTGGCCGTGGGCGGCGGCGGTGCGCGCTTCGAGATCGCGCAACGCAGTCAGCTCGACTTCAGTCGGCTCAGCGGTGGTTTCGACGCTGTCAGCAAAACGAATCGCCCAACCGGTGGCCGCAACCACTTGCTCGCGGGTTACGCCCGGGTGCAGTGCGGTGACCACGAATTCGTGGGTGCCCTCTTCCGGTTCCATGATGCACAGGTCGGTGATGATGCCGACCGGTCCGGCGCCCGGCAGGCCCAGACGTTTGCGTGAATCGCCACCCTCGCCGTGACCGACCGAGGTGATGAAATCGAGCTTGTCGACAAACGAACGCGCCGACTGTTTAAGGATGATCAACACGCTTTTCGCCGAACCGGCAATTTCCGGCGCGCCACCGGCACCCGGCAGACGGACTTTCGGCGAGAAGTAATCGCCGACCACGGTGGTGTTGATGTTGCCGAAACGGTCGACCTGCGCAGCACCGAGAAAACCGACGTCGATGCGTCCGCCCTGCAACCAATAGCGAAAAATCTCACCGGTCGGTACGACGGTGTCGGCGGTTTCCGCCAGCTCTCCGTCACCGATGGACAGCGGCAATACGCTCGGCTTGGCGCCAATCGGGCCCGATTCGTAGATCAGTACCACGTCAGGCGAAGAAGTCAGTCGCGCGAGGTTGGCGGCTTTCGACGGCAGGCCGATGCCGACGAAGCACACCGAGCCGTTCTTCAGGCGACGGGCCGCCGCGACGGTCATCATTTCATTGGTGGTGTAAGTCATTACTTGGCCTCCGAAGCAGCGGCCAACTTGGCCTGAAACTCGCTGAAGTCAGCGCAGCCATGGATGTATTCGTTGATCCATGCGGTAAACGTCTCACGGTCGCGGGCGATCGGATCCCACGCCTGATAGAAACGATTGTCACGCTCGTTGTAACCGTGGGCGTAGGACGGATGTGCGCCACCGGGCACATGGCAGACCGCGCTCAAGGCCCAGGTCGGCAATACACAAGAGTTCATCGGCGCGTTGAGATCGTCGACGATTTCTTCAACAGTGACGATGCAGCGTTTGGCCGCGAGAGCCGCTTCTTTCTGCACGCCGAGAATGCCCCACAGCAAAACGTTGCCCTTGCGGTCGGCTTTCTGCGCGTGGATCACGGTCACATCGGGACGCACCGACGGCACAGCGGCCAGCACTTCACCGGTGAACGGGCAGGTCACGGTTTTGATCAGCGGATTGACCTTCGGCAGATCGGAACCGGCGTAGGCACGCAACACTGCAAACGGTAGGCCGGAGGCGCCGGCGACGTAGGCATTCGCCAGGTCGGCGTGGCTGTGTTCTTCGATTTCCAGCGGGTGCGGCCATTGCTTCTCGACAGCGTCGCGCAGACGGTGCAGCGAACCCACGCCTGGGTTGCCGCCCCAGGAGAAAATCAGTTTGCGGGCGCAACCGGCGCCGATCAGTTGGTCGTAGATCAGGTCAGGCGTCATCCGCACCAGTGTCAGATCTTTCTTGCCCTGACGAATGATTTCATGACCCGCAGCTGTCGGAATCAAGTGAGTGAAGCCTTCGAGTGCGACGGTGTCGCCGTCGTTGACGAATTGCTTCACCGCGTCGTGCAGCGAAAGGATCTCAGCCATGGAGCGGGCTCCTGTTTTTGTAATGAATCGCCAGTGATAAAAAGGCGCGAGGTTCAGCGCCGGAGTCACTGCAGATTAAGCCTGGGAAAATCGCCAAACAATCCGATAATCGACTGAGTGTTCGTTTATCGAACAGATTGTTGTTTGCCTAACAATGATCGTTCCCACGCTCCGCGTGGGAATGCAGTCCGGGACGCTCCGCGTCCCAAAGGCGGACGCTCCGCGTCCAATGAGGCGTTCCCACGCAGAGCGTGGGAACGATCATGCGCACGAAACTCAGGTCGCATCCGCATGGCTGACCATGCCTTTGATCAACACCGCCGCCGTCGCCAACCCCGCCGGAATCACCAACGCCGTCAGCACCTGCTCGAAATTCCAGCCCAGGCCCAACAACGTCGCGCCCATCCACGCGCCGAGAATCGCACCAAAGCGGCCAATCCCGAGCATCCACGACACGCCAGTCGCCCGCCCTTGGGTCGGATAGAACCGCGCCGCCAGCGACGGCATCGCCGATTGCGCACCGTTCACACACATCCCGGCCACCAGCACCAAGGTCGCCAGCAAGGTGATATTGCCCAGGCTCTGCCCCACCGCGTAGGCAAACACCCCGGCCAGCAGGTAGAAAATGCCGATGACCTTGTGCGGATTGAAGCGATCCATCGCCCATCCCACAGCCACCGCGCTCAAAACCCCGCCGAACTGGAACAATGCGCCGATAAACGCGGCTTGCTCCATGCTCGCGCCGCTGTCACGCATCAGCGTCGGCAGCCAACTGGTCAGCAGGTAAACAATCACCAGGCCCATGAAATAGGTCAGCCACAGCAGCAAAGTGCCCGTGCTGTAAGTGCCGGAGAAGATCACCGCAAAGACGTTGCGCGCCTTGACGGTTTTCTGTTCCGGCACGCTGAAGCTCGAGGCTTGGGCGACGGTGACCGGATCGATCGGCGCCAGGGTCTTGCGCACTTTGTCTGCGCCACGGTTACGCACGACGAGGTAGCGCGCCGATTCCGGTAGCCAGAACAGCAGCACCACGGCGAGGATCAGCGGCAGAATCCCGCCGATCATCAGCAGACTGTGCCAGCCGAATGCCGGGATCAGCTTGGCGGAAATGAACCCGCCGCCAGCCATGCCGAGGTTGAAGCCGCAGAACATGCTGGTCACCAGCAGCGACTTCTTGCGCTCCGGGGTGTATTCCGAGAGCAGCGTGGTGGCGTTCGGCATCCCCGCGCCCAGACCCAGGCCGGTGAGGAAGCGCAGCACCAGCAGTTGTTCAACGTTGGAGCTATACGCCGACGCGAGGCTGAAAGCACCGAACAGAACCACGGCACCGACGAGTACGACTTTTCGCCCAAAGCGGTCAGCCAAAGGGCCGGAACCGAGTGCGCCAAAGACCATGCCGATCAACGCGGCGCTCATCACCGGGCCGAGGCTGGCGCGGTCGATGCCCCAGTCCTGCGACAGCGCCGGGGCAATGAAGCCCATCGCGGCGGTGTCGAGGCCATCGAGGAACACAATCAGGAAACACAGAATCACCACCCGCCATTGATAGCGCGAGATCGGTTGGGCATTGATGAAGGTCTGCACGTCGAGGCAGTTACCCACAGCGGACTGAGGCTGGTTCATTATTTTTATTCCACGCAAAAAACGCAGTCGAACGGCGGCCGGCCAGAGGGCGGCACAGCTACAAGAATAGAAGGTTGGAATCAGGCGTTGCGGTGAACCCGGCAACAGCGGTGAAAGCGGAGACAGTCGGGGAGCGTGCGCA
Organism: Pseudomonas sp. PB106; assembly: GCF_009764645.1. GTDB lineage: Bacteria > Pseudomonadota > Gammaproteobacteria > Pseudomonadales > Pseudomonadaceae > Aquipseudomonas. The sequence continues at coordinate 4,258 of NZ_RWIM01000089.1, read as the reverse complement.
TGGTGAGTTGCCTCTTGTCATTATTATGGGAGTCGACAATCCGGCAGGCTCATTCACAACAGCGCCGGATGACGCTGCCGCGACATTAATGATCCGAGGGTTTTAGCGTCAATTCGATAAACGCAACACTGTGCGTTTATCGAACAGCTTCCTCAGGCGAACAACTGCGCGCTGAGGTCGCGACTGGCGCTGAGCAGGCCCGGCAGAAAGCGTTGCTCCAGCTCGGTACGGCTGACGCGACCGGCGTGGGTGCTGACGTTGAGCGCTGCGACCACTTGGCCCGAGGCGTCGTAAACCGGCACGGCGATCGAGCGCAGACCTTGCTCCAGTTCCTGATCGACGATGCACCAGCCCTGCTGCCGCACTTCCTGCAGGCACTCGAGCAACGCATCGGGGGTATGGATCGTGCGACTGGTCTTGGCGACCAGTTCGGCGTGATCGAGGTATTCGCGCAGCGACGTGTCGTCCAGTGCTGCGAGCAGAATCCGCCCCATGGAGGTGCAATACGCCGGCAAACGTCCACCCACGGACAGATCGACCGAAATCAGCCGCTGCGTGGTGGCCGATCGCGCGATGTAGAGAATGTCGTCGCCCTCGAGCGTGGCCATGTTGCAGGCTTCGTGCAATTGCTCGCTCATGCGGTCGAGGTAGGGCTGCGCGGACACGGCCAAAGGCGTTGAAGATAAATAGGCGTGGCCCAGGGTCAGCACTTTTGGCAGCAATGAATAGGTGCGGCCATCGGTGGTGGCGTAGCCGAGTTTGATCAAGGTGTGCAGGCAACGGCGCACGGCAGCGCGGGGAATTTCCGTGCGGTGGCTGATCTGCGCGATGGTCAGATGGCGTTTGCGCTCCTGAAAAGCCTGCACCACGGCCAGGCCACGGGCCAGCGAGGTCATGAAATCAGGGTCGCCGGTCAGCGCCTGAATCCGCTTGGCTGGCGAGGCGACGATCGGCGGCGCCACGGAGGTGAAGGAGTTGCGCATTTGATCGTTCATTTCTTGTCCTTATATCCGGCACGGATCAATGGCTATACAAACGGCTCGCAGGCCGATGCACAAGCAGCGGGCCACCAACATTGGGCGATTATCGAACCGTCGCCCGATAATCGCAATCGCACTGCCCTGCCTCACTCTGCCATTTGAGACGTTTGTGCAACTTTTCGGCAATCTTGACCAAGATTTAGTTGATCGACTAAATGGCGCCAAAAACAAAGCACGGGCAAGTAAACGTTTGCCTGCACTTGAACTACTCAGGAAAGTTGCGAGTAACAAAACAATCACACATCCCGAACCGTTTTTAACTTGGCAAAGATAGTCATTCCTGAATCGACCGCTATAATGCGTTCAGTGGGGCCGCGTTGTTAATCGCCGTGGTCGCCACCTGCTGACGCGATGTCCATCGCCGACAGCCCCGGCCAGCGCCTGACACTCATCATCCATGTAACGCCAGCGCTTGCTGAAACAGGACACTGAAGCTGCGTCAGTTTTAATCTGGTGCTGCAGCCGCCTGTAACACGGAAGTCTTGATCGCCCACCGATGCGCTCGATGCCTGTTAAGGCGTTGCGCTTTGATCGGGTTCGTTCAATCGATTCGTTGCAGAGCGTGTCACCAGACATTTAACTCAACTCAAACAGGTAGCACTGTGACGAAAGACGAACTGCGCGCGGAACTTGAGCGCCAGGAACAACGTTACAAGGAAGTTTACGGCGGGGAAGTCACCACCTACGCCGCTCAGCCAGAACCGGAACGCAAGGCATGGCGCAAGCGCCCTACTGTTCAGGATCAGGTTTTCAAGCAGGAAATCGAAAAGATCGAGAAGGAACTCAAAGCCGAAGAGCCATAAGCCCGGTTTTGATCGGTTTTCAGGGTCAATGTGCGCATTGCGGACAAACGCGATGTGACGCCCATGCCTTGCGCGCCCGCTACCCGCGGGCAGCGGCTATCTCCTCGTCCTACAGGGCGAAGAGGTGCTTCCTACAGGTTTCACAGATATTTCAGACAAGTGTTTGAGCCTTACACGCGCCTGAAAAAACGCCTGTCAAAAATGTACTTTCCCAACAAAATCAATGAGTTGAAAAACCCTGCACGACACTGGGTTTTAACGCGCTGCAACAAATTAAATGAAATAAGAGTGTTACCGATGAGCAGGGAGGGCATCGATTTCCAGTCTTTTCTGGCATAATCGCGCCCCCTTACGACCGGGTCAGAAAACCTTCATGATCGATTTATTCAGCGGATTGGATGCTTGGGTGCTTGTGAGCCTCTTGCTCGCCCTGACGTTTGTCCTCGCCTTCGAGTTCATCAATGGATTTCATGACACCGCTAACGCGGTAGCCACTGTTATCTACACCAAAGCCATGCCGCCTCACCTGGCGGTGTTTTTCTCCGGTGTGTTCAATTTCCTCGGCGTGCTGCTGGGCGGCGTTGGCGTGGCGTATGCCATTGTCCACTTGCTGCCGGTTGAGCTGCTGATCAATGTGAACACCGGCCATGGCCTGGCGATGGTGTTCTCGTTGCTCGCCGCGGCAATCGCCTGGAACCTTGGCACCTGGTACTTCGGTATCCCGGCGTCCAGCTCGCACACGCTGATCGGTTCGATCCTCGGTGTCGGCCTGGCCAACGCCCTGATCAACGACATTCCGTTGGCAGATGGCGTGAACTGGCAGAAAGCGATCGATATCGGTGCCTCGTTGGTGTTCTCGCCAATGGCCGGTTTTCTGATCGCCGCGCTGATCCTGATCGGTCTGAAATGGTGGCGCCCACTGTCGAAAATGCACAAGACGCCGGAACAGCGCCGCAAGCTTGACGACAAGAAGCATCCACCGTTCTGGAACCGTCTGGTCCTGGTCATCTCGGCCATGGCCGTGAGCTTCGTGCACGGCTCCAACGATGGTCAGAAAGGCATCGGCCTGATCATGCTGGTGCTGATCGGTATCGTCCCGGCACAGTTCGTTCTCGACCTGAACAGTACGACCTACCAGATCGAACGCACCCGCGACGCGACCCTGCACCTGAGCCAGTTCTACCAGCGCAATGCCGATTCGCTGGGTGAATTCCTGGCCCTGGGCAAAAGCGTAGAAGGCGACCTGCCGGAGAAATTCCGCTGCAACCCGCAGCAGACCGAACCGACCATTTCCGCCCTGCTACACACCCTTAAAGGTGTAGCGGACTACCACTCGCTGTCGTCCGATAGCCGCATCGAAGTGCGTCGCTACCTGCTGTGCCTGGATGACACCGCGAAGAAGGTTGGCAAGCTGCCTGGCCTGGAACCGCGTGAAAAGGCTGACCTCGACAAGCTGCGCAAGGACCTGACCACCACCACTGAATACGCCCCGTTCTGGGTGATTCTGGCGGTTGCCCTGGCCTTGGGCCTCGGCACCATGGTTGGCTGGAAGCGTGTGGTGCTGACCATCGGCGAGAAGATCGGCAAGCAAGGCATGACCTATTCCCAAGGCATGTCGGCGCAGATCACCACTGCCAGTTTGATTGGCCTGGCCAACATCTTCAGCCTGCCGGTGTCGACCACTCACGTGCTGTCTTCGGGCGTGGCGGGCACCATGGTCGCCAACAAGAGCGGCCTGCAGGGTGGCACGGTTCGTACGATTCTGTTGGCGTGGGTGTTGACCCTGCCGGCGACTGTTGCGCTGTCGGCTGGGTTGTTCTGGCTGGCTTCGAAGGCTTTGGGTAGTTGATAGATAGCTGAATTGAGAAAGGCGCGATTCGTGAGGATGGCGCCTTTTTTTTGTTTGGAGTTGGAGTTGGGTTTGGGGGGGCAGATCCGTTGCTGCGGTAACGGCTTCTTAGGGTTCCGCCCTTACGGCGGGTCACTTTTTCCAAACGCCCGGAATGCCGGCCCAGAAAAAAGTAACCAAAAAGGCTTCCCCCGGCGTACGGCACTTCGCTGAGGCTCAGTGTTCCCTCGCTACGATGTCCATCCGGGGGCATCGCCTACGGTTTGCTTCGCTGCACCTCCTCTCGATGTATGCGGCTGCGCCGCACGGTCGCTGCGCTCCCACCCCCTGATGAACACCTCCGCTCGGCCTGCCGAAGGGGCAAAAGATCAAAAGCCACATCAAAAGCCACATCAAAAGCCACATCAAAAGCCACATCAAAAGCCACATCAAAAGCCACATCAAAAGCCACATCAAAAGCCAAAGCCAAAGCCAAAGCCAAAGCCAAAGCCAAAGCCAAAGCCAAAGCCAAAGCCAAAGCCAAAGCCAAAGCAGATCAAAAGATCGCAGCCTTCGGCAGCTCCTAC
>NZ_RWIM01000088.1 GCF_009764645.1 Pseudomonas sp. PB106 | reverse complement strand
ATCAAAAGATCGCAGCCTTCGGCAGCGCCTACAACGTTTGGTGTAGGAGCTGCCGAAGGCTGCGATCTTTTACTGTTGATTAACGGCTAGCCTGAAGCGCGCGAGCCCTCTCCAGATGACTTTGCAGCTTCGGCAGCGTCTCATCGGCGAAAGCCTTGATCTCTGGCACGTCGGTGGTCTGCGCTTCCTGCTGAATCTGCTCGATGGCTTCTTCAGTGGCTTTGACCTGACTCGCCGCGTACGCCTGATCAAAAGAGGCGCCCTCGGTCACTTGCGGCATCAATTCTTTTGCCTTGCCGGCCAGTTCTTCACGGGGCGCGACGGGCAGATCGAGCTTTTTGGCGATTTTCGCCAGATGCTGGTTGGCCGTGGTGCGGTCGTTGATGACGACAATGGTGTAGTCCTTGACCTCTTTGGATTCGGCCTTGCTGTGGGCCAGACGACTGGCTTCGATGTCGGCCATGCCTTTGGCGGAGGCATCGTTGATGAAATCGGCGGGCGACTGGGCGAACGCGCTACTGGCGCACAGGCCCAACAGGGATGCAAAACTGATGTTGCGTATACGGGTGGCCATCCGGCTCATGGTCGCGCCCTCCTTACTTGCGAAATTCAAGCGGGAGCTTACGCCCCCGCCTCTCAATCAAAACAACCTTCACCGACTACTTCGATTTCTGAGCGGGCTTGCGGCCCATGTCAGGTTTTGGCTCTTTGTCGACAGTCGTTGTGGTGGTTTTCCCACCTTTGCGACCAGCTTCAGAGGCCTTCGTTCGATCGTTGGCGAAGTTTCCCGAGTTCGAGTTTCTTGAATTAGGCATGATTCTCTACCTCTTGGTAATGATCGTGGCGAGCAGGTGCCCGCCTAGATTGAGAATTTTCTGGCCGGCAAAGGTTTAGAAAAGTTGCGGACTGCGCGACGAACGGCGGCGCCGAATCAACGATCAAGCACGAGTTGGTTCAAGCGTTTGGCCGCATACATCGCCTGATCGGCATGGCGAAACAGTTGCTGTTCCTCACTGCCGTGCTCTGGGTAGCGAGCCACGCCGATGCTCGGTTCGATCTGCAGATTGTGGCCATCCAGACGCATGGGTTGCAGCAGCACCTGTCGGATTTTTTCCGCCACGCTGTCGGCATCTTCTGCGGCGTGCACGCTGTGCAACAGCACGACGAATTCATCGCCACCGATCCGTGCGACGGTGTCGGTTTCGCGGACACAACCCTTGAGGCGATTGGCCACGGTTTGCAACAACATATCGCCCACCGGATGGCCGAAGGTGTCATTGACCTGTTTGAAGCGGTCCAGATCGACATACAGCAACGCCATGTACCCGGCCTGCTCGCGAGCGCCGGCCAAAGCGGCTTTCATGCGCTCGCGCAGCAGTTCGCGATTGGGCAATTGGGTCAGTTGATCGTATTGCGCCATCCGCCGCAGCCGCGCATGCAGTTGCTGACGCTCGATGGCCGTGGCGACTTGGGCGCAGACGTATTGCAGCAGTTCCTTGTCCTGTTCCGTATAGCGCTCGCCGCCGGGCAGGCTTTTGACGATCAGCGCGCCGATGGTGCCGTTCTTCGAATTCAGCGGCACACCCAGCCAGCACGGTGAGTTTTGTCCGGCGACCAGCGCAGCAAAATCTGGCGAGGAATCCGGACTGTCCGGTGTCAGAAGAATCGGCTGGCCGCTTCGGATAACTTCCGCACAGAGGCGCCCGGTGACGGTGCCCGGTTGTTCGGGCTGCGATTCGTGATCGTCGACGTGATAGGGAAAATTCAGCTGTGCGCAATGTTCGTCATACAGCGCCACGGAGAAATTCAGCGCCGGCAACCACTCGCCAATGATCAGGTGAATACGTTTGAACAGCGCCAGCAGATCCTCGGCGACATGGGCCGCTTCAGAGATCGCATACAGCGCAGCCTGCCGCGATTCAGCCTGCTTGCGTTCAGTGATGTCGCGCGCCACGGCGATGCGCAGCTGATCGACTTCCGACCAGCGCGCCGACCATAGAATGTGCGCGACGCTGCCGTCCTTGCGCACATAGCGGTTTTCGAAATTGTGTTTGGGCTCGCCGCCCATGATTTCGCCGGCGGCCGCGAGGGTGCGCTGACGATCCGCCGGGTGCACCAGCTCGATCATCGGCCGACCGATCAACTCTTCAGGCGTATAGCCGAAAATCCGCTCGCAGGCGGCGCTGACAAAAACGAAGCGACCCTGCTTGTCGACCGCGCAAACGGCGTCCAGCAACAGGTCGATGTAACTCGCCAACGGCGCGGAATTTCGGCTTTCCATGGTTCAGCGTGGGTGTCCGGGTAATGCAGCACTGATCGACCATCCGTGACATCTTGATTGCGCATCCCTGCACGCACACTCAAGCCTTGTTGGGCATCAATCCCGGCAGCGCATGCGCCAGTGCATTGATGGCGAAACCGATAAACATCACGCCGCACAGCCGGGTGATCAGCAGCTCATGCCGTTGATACATCGTGCGCACCCGCTGCGCGCCGACCACGCCGATGAGAATAGCGTAGGCCAGCAATCCGCCAAGGAAACTCAGGGCAATCAGCATCGGCAACATCGACCAGTTGAGCAGCTCGGCACGGCTCGACAGCAGCGCGGTAAACGTTGCAACGGCCACCGGGTAGGCCTTGGGATTGGTCAAACCGAACAGAATGCCGTGCCAGAACGGCTTACGCGCCGCACCCTGCGGTTCGTCGCCGCTGCGCCGCTTGGCCCGCACCGCACGCCAGCCAAGCCAGAACAGGTACAGGCCGCTGAGCACGCCGAGTACATCAAACGCGGTGCTGCCGATTTCCCGTGCGCCGACAATCGCGATCAACGCTGTGCTGCACCAGACCACGTCGCCGAGCAGATGCCCGCAGAGAAACCCGGCTCCGGCCCGCCGCCCGTGAGCCGCGCCAATGCCGAACACCGCCAGCACACCCGGCCCTGGCGTAATGCCGTAGATGAAACCTGAGGCCAGCACGGCCATTAGCAACGATGGAGTCATGGAAAACCTGTCAGCGCCAGAACACGTGGCGGTCAGTCTATATCAGCGGATTGCGCCTGATCACGGCTCGTCGTAAAAACGCATGCCGGCGTACGGTTTTTGCCGACACGCTGCCAGCCGGGAAGCCAGATCGCCGACATGCACTTCGAGTTTGTGGCCGTCGGGATCGAGGAAGTAGAACGACGCGCCTTCGCTGCGGTTGTCGCGCCATTCCCGCACGTTCGCCGCTTTTAACTTTGCTACGAACGTGGAGAAATCGGCTGCATTGAGGCTGAAAGCGTAATGCGTGTAATCGGTGCACGCTTCGGCTTTTCGCAGCGGATCCAGCGACAGGCACAACCACAAACCAGGCAACGACAAATAGGCACCGGCATCCCACGTCGCCTCGACGCGCAACTGCAGCACATCGCGGTAGAACGCCAGGCTGCGTTGCAAATCGCTGACCGCGAGGGTCAGGTGATTAAGGCCGGTGAGCATCGGGTCAGTAACCTCTGAGGTCTTCGGGGACGACGTATTGCTGACCATCGTAGATCAGGGTCACTTGTTTCTGCTTCAGATACGCGGTTTTGGAAAGACACTCTTTGCCCGACTGGGTGTTGGTCACTTTCGTGCCGTTGGTGGTGATGAGCAGATCGGCCAAGCCATGATGACTGGTCGCGCTTATTTCGACAGTCCGGCGGATTTTCTTCACATAGCCTTCGCAGTCGTTGGTGAATTCACCGTTGCTTTTGGCGACGACCAATCCCTCCAGCACCGGACGCAATTCCGCGCCTTCGCGGACATACAGCGCCAGGTCGGTTTTTTCGTAGGGATTGGCGCGAGAACTGTGGGCGAACTTTGAGCGCAGACCAAACGCCCGGACGTCCGGCGTCAGCCGGTAGCGAGCCGTATCAATGCGCACATCCTCCAGACGCACGGCATCGGAGTTGTAGGCGCCCGGCTTGCGGTAAGTGGCGATGGGCCTGGCGTCGCTGGCATTGAGGATCGCCAGATCCAGATCGAACGCTCCGGCATCGTCCCCGCCGGCATCGGCCAGGAAGGTGGACTTGACCGAAATCGCCTGACTCGGGAACGCCGGCCAGACATTGCAGCGCGACATGGATTTGCCGTCAAAACCCTGGGTGGTGCAGGCGGCTTGGGCTTGGCTGGTGAGGGCCAGCAAACCAAGGGAAATCAGGAGTCTGGTTGCAGTGAGCATGGTTCTTCCTTGATAAATGTCGTGTTGTGCAGGCCGGTTACAGGCCTTTGAAGCCGTGCGGTAAAACATAAGACTTTCCGTCATAACGCAATGTCGTCAAAACAGAGCCGCGCACTATCCCCTGCTCTATCGGCCGTTTCAACAAAGGCAATAGCTAACGCGTTGCATAGTCCGACTGGTCACGCCTGGCATAACGCTGTAGCGTCAAAATCCAAAAAGACAGCAGAGGGAGAAAAATGCCGATTATTTCTTTACAGCTTCCAGATGAAATTGCTCACTCTCTCGCCTCCCTTGCCAACGCGACAGGCCGCAACGAGTCATGCTTGGTGATAGCCGCATTAAGCGAATACCTCACTCGCGAAGTTTGGATAGCTGAGCAAATCCGACAAGCATTGAACGAGGCTGACACTGAAGATTTCGCTTCAGATGACGAGATTCGGAAGATTGCCGAAAAATGGAATGCCCACACACCTGAGCAAGCTACCCCCTTGAGCATCAAGCCAACCTAAGCTCGCTCTATCCCCTCCTCAATCCTCCGATTCAACCAATTCAACGCCTGATCCCCACCCCGCCGCTTATGCCACGCCAGTACAAACGTGAACGGCGGTATTTCGAACGGCGGCGGCACCACGATCAAATCCTGCTGATCAATCTCGCGCACGCTGCGCGAAGACACCGTCAGAATCAGATCCGTGCCACTGATGAACTGTGGCGCAACGTTCCAGTGCGGCAGGCTGATCGCCACGCGGCGGCGTTCGCGCAGTGACGTCAGTGCCCGTTCGATTTCGGGTGTGCCGCTGCCGCGCATTTCCAGCAATACGTGAGGCCGCGACAGGTAGGTTGGCAAATCCAGTACACCGTTGGCCGGCAGCGTCTGGCGATCCAGCAGGCAGACGTAGCGCTCTTCGAATAGCACCGAGCTGCGCAGTTCGTTGGGCATTTCCGGGAAGACGCCGGCGGCGACGTCGATATCGCCATTGAGCACGCCTTCGAGCATGCCTTCGCGACTGGCGTGGCTGATTTGCAGGTCGATCCCCGGTGCTTCCCGGCGCAAGGTGCGGATCAACCCCGGCAGAATGATCGCCGCACCGTAATCCGACATCGCCACACGAAAGGTCCGACGCGCACTGGCCGGATCGAAGGTGTTTGGCGCCAGCAGCGATTGCACCTGAGCCAACGCTTCGGCCAGCGGCGCGACCAGTTCCAGCGCCCGCGCCGTCGGCACCAGTGTCGCGCCGGCGCGCACCAGCAGCGGATCGCCGAGCAGATCGCGCAACCGCGCCAGCGCATGGCTGACCGCCGGTTGACTGAGATGCAGACGCTCGGCGGCGCGGGTGACGTGTTGCTCGCTGAGCAAGGCGTCGAGGATCACCAACAGGTTGAGGTCGATACGGCGCAGATCATTCATCTGGTGCATGTTCTGGATGAGAAAACGGAATTTAAATCTGCGCGACGAATACTCTAGAGTCCAGCAAAACCTGTTGGAGTTAGAACATGAGTACCTTGCATTGGACCGGCCTGTTGATATTGGCCGCGATTGCTGGCGCGGTGGTGCCGTTCCAGAGCGCGATCAACAGCAATCTGGCGCGTGGTTTGGGGCATCCGTTGTGGGCGACCCTGGCGTCGTTGCTGGTGAGCGTGTTGGTGTTGTTGCCGGTGATTCTGGCGTTGCGTTTACCGCTGCCCTCGCTGGCGTTTATCAGCAAGGCGCCGTTGTGGATGTGGGCGGGTGGCGCGTTTGGCGTGTGTTTTGTGGCGCTGGCGGTGGTGTTGCTGCCCAGGCTCGGGGCTTCGGGATTCGTGGCGCTGGCGTTGGCCGGGCAGGTGATTGCTTCGATGGTGCTGGATCACTTTGGGTTGTTTGGGTTGGTGGAGAAACAGCTGACGGTGTCGCGGGTGTTGGGTGCGGTGTTATTGATTGGCGGGGTGGTGTTGATTCAGTTTGGTGGGGTGTTTGAGAGGAATCTCGTAACCGCTGGATAAGCCTGCTAATGATTCAGCGTCTGGAAGTCCGTCTTCGCGAGCAAGCTCGCTCCCACATTTTGATCGTATTTCAGATGAAGAAATGCGATCCCCTGTGGGAGCGAGCAGGCTGGCGAAAGCGTCATTGCAGACACCGAAAATCTCAAAACGCGTTGCGGAAAATCTCCTCAATCTGCCGCTGATCTGCCGCGCGTGGGTTGGTCAGGCCGCAAGCGTCTTTCAGGGCATTAGTCGCCAGAATCGGAATGTCCGACAGCTTGGCGCCCAGCTCACGCAGGCCGCCGGGAATCTCGACATCGCTGGCCAGGCAACGGATTGCGCTGATCGCCGCTTGCGCGCCCTCTTCCAGGCTGAAACCACGGATGTCAGCGCCCATCGCGTGAGCCACATCGGTCAGACGTTCGGCACACACCAGCGCATTGAAAGTCTGCACATGGGGCAACAGCACGGCATTGCACACGCCGTGGGGCAAATCATAGAAACCGCCTAACTGATGCGCCATCGCATGCACATAACCGAGGGAGGCATTGTTGAAGGCCATGCCGGCGAGGAACTGCGCGTACGCCATGTTCTCCCGTGCGGCGAGGTCGCTGCCGTCGCGCACGGCCAGACGCAGGTTGTTGCTGATCAGGGTCATAGCCTTGAGCGCGCAGGCGTCGGTAATCGGGTTGGCCGCCGTCGACACATAGGCTTCGATGGCGTGAGTCAGTGCGTCCATACCGGTGGCAGCGGTCAGGCCTTTGGGCATGCCGACCATCAGTTCCGGGTCGTTGACCGACAGCAGCGGCGTGACGTTACGGTCGACGATGGCCATTTTCACGTGGCGCGATTCGTCGGTGATGATGCAGAAGCGGGTCATCTCGCTGGCGGTGCCGGCGGTGGTGTTGATGGCAATCAGCGGCAGTTGCGGTTTGCTCGACTGATCAACGCCTTCGTAGTCGCCAATTTGCCCGCCATTGGTCGCACACAGAGCAATGCCTTTGGCGCAGTCGTGGGGCGAGCCGCCGCCGAGGGACACGACAAAATCGCAGTGGGTTTCCTTGAGCAAGCCCAGCCCGGACTCGACGTTGGCGATGCTCGGGTTGGGTTTGGCGCCGTCGAAGATCACCGAGTCGATGTCCTGCATCGCCAGTTTCTCAGCAATCATCGTGGCCACGCCCGCCTTGGCCAGTCCGGCGTCGGTGACGATCAGCGCCTTGCGAAAACCGTAGTTGCGGATCGCGACCATGGCTTCGTCGAGGCAGCCATTGCCCATGATGTTGACCGCCGGAATAAAAAAGGTGCTGCTCATCGTGCGTCTCCTGACTGGGGCCAAATCGACGGCTGCGATCCGGCGGACAGGCACAGCATCGACCGATCGGTCACGGACGATGTTGATCTGGCTCAATGCCCGCTCGTGATAAAGTCGCCGCCCATCAGCCCCTTTGTTTTGAGACACCTGCGCAATGACCGATTTTCTGGATGTCGACGCCACCCTCGAAGACTGGAACACCCTGCGCGCCGCGACCGAGTTCAACGGTCTGCTGGTGGGCAATGGCGCCAGCCGCGCCGTGTGGGACGACTTCGGCTACGACTCGCTGTTCGAAAACGCCCGCACCGTCGAAGAAAAACCGCTGAGCCCGTCGGAACTGGCGGTGTTCGACGCCATGCAGACACGCAGCTTCGAACAGGTGCTCGGGGCACTGAAAACCACCAGTCGGGTCAACAAGGCGCTGGCCGTCAGCTCCGCGGCGCCGCGCAATCGCTACTACGCGATCAAGGAAGCGCTGATCAACAGTGTGCACGCGGTGCACATTCCGTGGCGACTGGTGAAAGCTTCAACTTTGGCGACGCTGAATGAAGAACTGGCGCGCTATCGCACGGTGTTCACCACCAATTACGACTTGCTCAATTACTGGGCACTGCAACACCAGAGCGACGCCATCGACGACCTGTTCAACGGCCCGAGTGCCAGTTTCGATCTGAGCGAAAGCGCCACCGACAAACCGCGTTTGCTGTACCTGCACGGTGGTCTACATCTGGTGCGCAATCAGGAGGGCACCGCGCGCAAGTTGACCTCGACCGAGGGCACGTTGCTCGCTAGCTTCGCGATCAACAATACGATCAAGACCCTGGACGACGTGCCGCTGTTCGTCACCGAAGGGCCGAGCGCGGACAAGCTCAAGACCATTCGCAGTTCGGATTATCTGTCGTTCTGTTATCAGCAATTGCTCGGGCATCGCGACAGTCTGTGCATCTTCGGTCATGCGCTGGGCGAGCAGGATGCGCACATCGTTCGCGCGCTGCGCTTGGCGAAACCGAAGACCGTGGCGATCTCGATTTATCCGCGCAGTGCGGCGTTTGTTCAACATCAGAAGCGGCATTACGTGAAGGTGTTTGAAGGGACCGGTGTTGAGTTGCGGTTTTTTGATGCGAAGAGCCATGCACTCGGCAGTCCGAAATTGTCGGTGCCTGTCGAGGTTTGATGCCGGCCTGACTGACGCTTTTGCGAGCAGGCTCACTCCGGTATTTGGAATGCATTTTACCTGTGGGAGCGAGCTTGCTCGTGAAGGCGTCAGTTCAGTCAACATCGATGTTGAACGAGTGACCGCTTTCGCGAGCAAGCTCGCTCCCACTGGGATCTTGTCGGAATTGAAAGTGAGCTCAGAGCACCGGCAACGTCTTGTCCTTGATCACTTTGCTCGGCCCATTCGTCTTGACGCTGGCAATGCCTTTGTCGCACGCGGCGGCCGACGAATACGACTCACTGCTGCCGATGATCTGGTGATTGGCAGCCTTGAGGTTGAAGTACGGGTGGCCGTCCTTGGTGGTCTTTTTCTCGTAGCGTTCATCCAGCGGACTGTTGGTCTGTACCGACGCAATACCGCCATCGGCGGCTGCGCGGGTGGTGTACAGCTCGCTGGTCAAAATGGTTTCGGCATTCGCTGCTTTCAACACAAATTTGAACTGGCCGTTACTGCTTTTACTCACTTCGTACCATCCGGACATGCTGGTTTCTCCTTGGCGATTGAGAGATTTCGCGCTTCAGAGTAAAGACCAGTCCGGGTTATCTGTCGCCTGCACTGGCCCTATCGCTGGCAAGCCAGCTCCCACAGTGGTCTGTTGTGTGCCCTATACCTGTGCCGCATCACAATAACTGTGGGAGCTGGCTTGCCAGCGAAAGGGTCAACCCGGTCTCGGCTATTTCACCACCGCCCGCACCACCGAAAGTTCCGGTGCACTTACCCGTCGCTGACTCAAATAGCGCATACAACTCACCCGCAGAAACGAGGCAAAATTCACCACCTCACCACGATAATCCATCACCTCTTCATACAGCTTGGCGATCAGTTGGTTCGTGGTCATGCCGTCGACCTCGGCGATTTCGCTGAGGATGTCCCAGAACTGATTCTCCAGGCGCAACGTCGTCACCACGCCGCAGATGCGCAGCGAACGCGAGCGCGATTCGTAGAGAATCGGGTCAGCCTTGACGTAGAGCTCGCACATCGGCGATTCCTCGTTACAGGGTGATTTTGGTGCCGAGCAAACCGAGGAAACCGGCCAGCCAGTTCGGATGCGCCGGCCACGCCGGGGCGGTAGCCAGATTGCCTTGAACGTGGCCGTCCGTCACCGGAATGTCGATGTACGTACCGCCCGCCAGTCGCACTTCCGGGGCGCAGGCCGGATAGGCGCTGCATTCACGCCCCTCAAGCACACCCGCCGCCGCCAGCAGTTGTGCGCCGTGGCAGACCGCCGCAATCGGCTTGCCGGCCTTGTCAAAGGCGCGCACCAGATCGAGAACTTTTTCGTTGAGGCGCAGGTATTCCGGCGCCCGACCGCCGGGGATCAACAGCGCGTCGTAGTCGGCTTCGCTGACTTTGGCGAAGTCGAAATTGAGGGCGAACAGGTGACCGGGTTTTTCGCTGTAAGTCTGGTCGCCTTCGAAATCATGGATCGCGGTGCGCACGGTCTGGCCGGCAGCCTTGTCCGGGCAGACCGCGTGGACGGTGTGACCGACCATCTGCAAGGCCTGGAACGGCACCATCACTTCGTAATCTTCGACGTAATCGCCGACCAGCATCAGGATCTTTTTCGCGGCCATGGGGAGGACTCCTCTGGAGAATGCTTGGGAGTATTGAAGGTAGACCTATTCGACAGTGACGGGTAACAACGGGCTACTACCGAGTTGAATTCATCGCTGGCAAGCCAGCTCCCACAGGTTCTGAAGCGATCACCGATGCTGTGTTCAACTCGGACACTGTGGGAGCTGGCTTGCCAGCGATGCGATCTCAAACTGTACGGATAAGTAAGTGCCTAGCTGTAACAGCCACAACCCCACCGTTTATGGCTTGATGAAGGTCATTCCCAGCCACCTACAATTCTGGTCTCCCCTCATGTCCTCGCGCGAAAACACCGGCATGGCCCTCGGTCTGCTCGGTGTGGTGATTTTCAGCCTTACCCTGCCCTTCACCCGCATCGTGGTGCAGGAACTGCATCCGCTGCTCAACGGGTTGGGTCGTGCGTTGTTCGCGGCGATTCCGGCGGCGGTGCTGTTGTTGTGGCGTCGCGAGAAATGGCCGACGTGGCGGCAAGTCAAAGGCCTGAGCATGGTGATCGCCGGGGTGATTCTCGGTTTCCCGGTACTGTCGGCGTGGGCCATGCAAACCTTGCCGGCGTCCCACGGCGCGCTGGTCAACGGTTTGCAGCCGCTGTGCGTGGCGCTGTATGCGGCGTGGCTGTCCCATGAACGCCCGTCGAAAGCCTTCTGGGCCTGCGCGGCATTGGGCAGTGCGTTGGTGCTCGGTTATGCGCTGTACACCGGGGCCGGCAGTATTCAGGCGGGTGATCTGTTGATGCTTGGCGCGATTGCGGTCGGTGGGCTGGGTTACGCCGAAGGTGGCCGGTTGGCCAAGGAAATGGGCGGCTGGCAGGTGATCTGCTGGGCGCTGGTGCTGTCGACACCACTGTTGATCGGACCGGTGCTGTATCTGGCGCTGCAACATCACGGCGCGGTGTCCGCCAAGACCTGGTGGGCGTTTGGTTATGTGGCGCTGTTCTCGCAGTTTCTTGGTTTCTTCGCGTGGTACGCGGGGCTGGCCATGGGCGGGATTTCCCGGGTCAGTCAGGTCCAGTTGTTGCAGATTTTCTTCACCATCGCGTTTTCGGCGTTGTTCTTTGGTGAGCATGTCGAGCCGATTACCTGGGTGTTTGCGTGCGGCGTGATTGCGACCGTCATGCTCGGGCGCAAGACCGCGGTGCAACCGGCCCGCATCGCCACCACATAACCTGAGCTGCGGCACGCTGCGATCTTTTGACTTTGTTTTTCAAGATCAAAAGATCGCCTCT
>NZ_RWIM01000011.1 GCF_009764645.1 Pseudomonas sp. PB106 | reverse complement strand
GCAATACCCCGTGGGAGCGAGCTTGCTCGCGAAGGCGGTCTTACAGGATGGAAACAATTTCGTCTTTTTTAGAAAAACTTCAATCCTGCTATTGACTTAGGTTCGCTACCTGCGTAAATTTCGCGGCCTCGGAGATGCAAACGGGTGATTAGCTCAGCTGGGAGAGCGTCTGCCTTACAAGCAGAATGTCGGCGGTTCGATCCCGTCATCACCCACCACTCCCCGAGAAACTTGCGTAAGCAAGAGGGTAGGCTGAAAGTGCCTGCACCGACGCGCAGCGGTAGTTCAGTCGGTTAGAATACCGGCCTGTCACGCCGGGGGTCGCGGGTTCGAGTCCCGTCCGCTGCGCCATATTTAACGAGTCAGACATTGTCTGGTTCGCGATTGCCAAGCACCGAAGCTTGCAGTCAAAACGAGTTACTTGAGCGCAAGCTCAAAGCGATACGCAGCGGTAGTTCAGTCGGTTAGAATACCGGCCTGTCACGCCGGGGGTCGCGGGTTCGAGTCCCGTCCGCTGCGCCATATCTGCTTCAAGGACCACTGAACGCCTTGAAGCACCGAAAGCAACCTTTGGTTGTTTCGGAATCGATAGCAAAGACCCTGGTCGAAAGACCGGGGTTTTTTGTGTCTGAAATTTGGCTTTTCCTCTCTTCTTCCTCCTGCCCCAATACTAAATCCAACACAAATCCCTGTGGGAGTGAGCCTGCTCGCGATGGCGTCAGTTCAGCCAATCTGGTGGTGACTGGCACTCAGCCATCGCGAGCAGGCTCACTCCTACAAGTGTCTACCTGCCTGCTGCGGTGCCACGTCGCATTGATTTTTTGATTCTTCAGTCAAATATTTGTAACTGGTTGTTTGCTGCGAGCCCAGAAACCTTTAAAGTTAACCTTTCGGTCAGCTTTGCACTGTCATCACGCCTTTCGTTTAGCCAAGAAGGGCTTCTGCAAGACTCGAGATTCCCCAGTAGATAACCAGAAGGGCGGACGTATAACCGCCCAGAGGATGATCCATGTCCAACCGTGATATATCCCGGCGCTCGTTCCTCCAGGGTGGGCTGGTGGCGGGTGTGAGCGTCACGCTCACGCCGCTCAGCACCCAGGCGCTGGCTGCCTTGATGGAAAACAGCGTTACCGTGCCGTCCGAGAAATGGCTCGGCAACAACGGCAAGGCACGTCAGCGTAACGATGCACTGTCCAAGGTCTGCGGCAGCAAAGTCTTCGCGCGCGACATCCGCTCCAAGGACATGCCGGGCTGGCCCGAGCAGCAAGGCCACGCCATGCTGCTGAAAACCATCAAGGCTGATCGCATCTACGACGGTTACGACCTGTCGTGGCTCGGCGCTGATTTGCAGCCGGACCGCATCGTCACCGCTGCTGACCTGGACAAGGATGGCATCGTCTTTCCGGAAGAGCACGCCCCGGATCCGTTGCTGCCTGAAGGCAAAGTGCCGATGTTCATCGGTCACCCGGTGGCCATACTGATCTGGAACGATTTCGAGCGTTTCCGTCAGGCCAAGAACAAACTCAAATTCAATGACAAAGCGATTCGTTACGGCGCCAAAGTGCCGTTCTACGAAGGTGACCCGTACGGCAGCTTCCGCTACGTGCGTGTGGGTGGCGCGACCTCGGCAGACGAAGACGAATTCGCCAGCCTCAAGGATTCGATCCTGTTCCCGATGCTGAAAAACCGCCGTCCGGTGTGGAATTCCCAGCCAAATCTGCACGGCAACCTCACTGAGCGTGGCCTGTTCTACGCCGACCGCATGAAGAAAGAGATCGATACCCCGCCAGATAACTGGCTGGTCTTCGATGAGCGTTACAAAACCCCGTCGATTGAGCCGGCAGCAATGGAACCGGACAACGGCAACGGCTGGTACGACCCGAAAACCAAAACCCTGCACTTCGTAGTAGCGACCCAGTGCCCGCTGGAGGCAGCGACCGAGACCGCGAAAATGATCTCTCCGTCGCGCTTCGGCCTGGCCAACCTGAACATGCACCCGGGTTACACCGTGGGTTACGGTTCCAAAGACCACAACATTTTCGTCTACTACGCAGCCCTCGCTGCGCTGTACGGCGCCGGTGTGCCAGTGCGCTTGGCCAACGACCGCTACGAGCAGTTCCAGAGCGGGATCAAGCGTCACCCGTTCGACATCCGCTACCAACTTGCGGTGGACAAGAACGACTACAGTTTCAAGATTTTCCGCGCTGAAATGAGCGTCGACGGCGGCGGCCGGGTCAACTACAGCCCGTCGGTGGCGGCAGTGGGTGCCACGGCAGCGCAGTCGATCTACTACATGCCGCAGAACGACCTGCAAGTCACCGCCTACCACTCGCGTGGTGTTGAGGCCGGTTCGATGCGCGGTTACGGCACTCTGCAAAGCATGGCGTCGACCGAAATGATGGTCGACGAAATTGCCGATCGCCTCGGTGTCGATGCTATCGACCTGCGGCGCAAGAACGCGCTGCGTTCGGGCATGAAAAACACCCAGGGCGCGATCCCGGCCGGTGCCTTGCGTCTGCACGAGATTCTCGACAAGGCTTCGGTGCACGAAGTCTGGAAGAACCGCGACGCGATCAAGCAACAACGCGAAGCCGCAGACCCGGACAACTGGTATGGCGTCGGTTTCGCCATTTGCCAGAAAGACTTCGGCACCGGTTCCGAAGCGCCGATGGCCAGCATCGAATTCACCGCTGACGGTCGCATCACCCTGCGCCACATCGGTATCGAAATCGGCACCGGCATGTCCACCTCGCAAGCGCTGGTCGTGGCCGATTTCCTCGGCAGCCCGGCGCACGAAGTGAAGACTGGCGAAACCGAATGGAAGGAAATGCAGCTGATCACCAGCGGCAACCCTTACATCATGAGCCAGACCGAACAGGACAACTTGCTGCGCAACCCGCGTTGGGTCGGCAAATTGGCCTCGGCTTCGTCCGCGACCAACTCGGCTTACTACTTCAGTCATGCCACCCGTGAAGCAGCCCGCGTGCTGTTCAACAACGGTTTGTGGCCGGCGGCCATGGAAATCTGGCGTCAGGGCCCTTACGGCGGCCAAGCCAACCCATACGTTGTGCGTCGCGAAGATGCGCACTGGGTGGATGGCAAGCTGACTGCCAACGGCATGCAGCCGCTGACCTTCGAAGAGCTGGCCAAGCACGCTCACGAGCGTGGTCTGGTCACCGGCGCCACTGTTCATGCGTTCAACCGCTGGAGCTGGGCCGAGGCCGAATACAGCATCGACGGCGTGCGCGAGCGTCTGCCGCTCGACGGTCTGGCGGTGAAATACGGTGATGGTGCGCCGAAAGCCAAGAAAGCGTTGATGACCACGTCTGGTTTCCATCTGCTGGATCGCCAGAACATCAACTACCCGGTTGTTCAGTTGAACAACGCTGCCGTGACTTACTACAGCCCGGTCGCCACGCTGGTCGAGCTGAAGGTCAACAAAGGCTCGCTGGATGTTGAAGTGCTCAACCACCATTCGTGGGTCGAGTGCGGTCGTGTGTTGGTTGAAGAATTGGTCAAGGGCCAGCTCGAAGGCGGTATCGCCATGGGCATCGGTCACGCACTGATGGAAGAGATGCCGCTGTACGAAGGCGGGCCGGGGGAGGGTGACTGGAACTTCAACCGTTACCGTCTGCCGATGGCGCGTCACGTTGCCGTGTGGAAACAGACGTCGGAGATTCTCCCGGCACTGTCGCCGAGCGATCCGTCCAAAGGTATCGCCGAGGTGGTGATGATCCCGGTTGTCGGGGCCATCGGTAACGCCGTGGCGCATGCCATCGGCAAACGTGTTCGCGATCTGCCTATCACTCCAGCGCGCATCAAGGAGGCCCTCAATGGCTAACCGTCCGCTTCAACTGACCCTCAATGGTCAATCCGTCGGCCCGGTGGACATCCCTGATGACCTGCCGATGATCGACTACCTGCACGAATACAAAAACCTCACCGGTTCGCGTCTGGGCTGTGGCCAGGGCATCTGCCACGCCTGCGTGGTGATCGTCGACAACCCGGACGGCACCAGCGAAGAAGTGCGCACCTGCATCACTGGCGCGCATTACTTCGAAGGCAAGAAAGTCCGCACCATCGAAAGTCACGCCAAGCGTGACGAAAACGGTCAGGTGACTGAGCTGAACCCGATCCAGCAGCGCTTCGTCGACGAATTCGCCTTCCAGTGCAGCTACTGCGCACCGGGCTTCGTCAACGCCGCGACCGTGTTGGTCGAGAAGCTGCAACGTCAGCCGATTGTCAAAAGCAAACTGGAACAAGTCATCGAGGACAGCCTCGGCCATCACGTCTGCCGTTGCACTGGGTACGTGCGTTACTACAACGCCACTCGCAACGTGCTGACCGATCTCGGCCTGGTCAAGGAGGGTTAAGCATGAAGCTTTTTCTGACCCGCTTGACCTTGGCGGCCGGCCTGGCTGCGCCGGTGTTGTTTGCCCACGCCGATGATCAGGTCAAGCGCGGCGAGTATCTTGCCCGCGCCGCTGACTGCATGGCTTGCCACACGGCACCGGGCGGCGCGCCATTTGCCGGCGGTCTGCCGATCGTCTCGCCGTTCGGCACGATCTACGGCACCAACATCACCCCGAGCAAAGAGCACGGCATCGGTTTGTACAACGATGAGGAATTCTTCGCGGCGCTGACTGAAGGCAAGCGTCGTGACGGCGCTAACCTGTATCCAGCGATGCCGTACACCTCGTATCACTTGATGCCGCGCGCGGATTCGGATGCGATCCATGCGTACCTGAAAACCATCGAGCCGATCGAGCGTGCAGCGCCGGTCACCAGCCTGAGCTTTCCGTTCAACGTGCGTCCTGGTCTGATCGGCTGGAACATGATGTATGGCAAGGACCTGAAACTGGAGTCGGCCGAAGGCAAAAGCGAAGCTTGGAAGCGCGGCCAATATATGGTCGAAGTGCTCGGTCACTGCGGCGAATGCCACACGCCGCGCGGCCTGCCGGGTGCGATGCAGCTGGATAAACGCCTCACCGGCGGCATCCTTAATGGTTATCTGGCGCCGAGCCTGCTGGCCACTGATCTGGCTGCTCGCGGCTGGAACGAGCAGGATCTGAGCACGTTCCTCAAGCACGGCATGAGCGCGCAGGGGACGATGTTCAACGAGATGTTCCCGGTGTTCCACAACAGCACTCAGGGCCTGAGCGATCCTGATCTGGCGGCAATGGCGACGTTCCTGCTCGGCGACAAACCGCCGGCAGCCAAAACGCTTGTCGAAGTGCCGGTGGAAAAACTCAGTCCGAGCGCCCAGCGCGGCCAGCAGCAATACCTGAACGTCTGCGCCGGTTGCCATGCGGTCGGTGGCGAAGGCAAACCGCACATCGCGGTGGCCATGCGCGGCAACACCACGTTGCGCCTGGAAGACCCACGCAACCTGTTGCGCGTGATCGAAGATGGTATCGGCGAGCAGAAGTTCTCCGGTTTCGAGCACATGCAACCGATGCCGGGTTTCGCCGACAAGCTCAGTCCTGAACAGCTTACCGATCTGCTCAACTACCTGCGTCAAGGGTGGGGTGGGCAGTCTGCTGAGCTGGCAGTGAGCGAGGTGCAGAAGCTGCAAGCAGACGCACCGTCCATCGAGCACAAGGCCCACTGACATGCAGCATCTCGATCTACAAGTGGTGCGCCGCGCGTTGCAGTGGTCGGTGGCGGGGCAGCGCATCTGGCTCTGCACCGTGCTGACCACCTACGGCTCGGCACCACGTGCGCCGGGTTCGCTGCTGGCGGTGAACGAAGGCGGGCAGTGGATCGGGTCGCTGTCGGGTGGCTGCGTAGAGGAAGACTTTCTCGAGCGCGTCGCGGAAGGTGCGTTCCTCGATGCGGTCAACGTTGTGCGTTACGGCGAGGGCGACGATCCGCGTTCGCGGGTCAGCCTGCCCTGTGGCGGCATCCTCGATGTGCTGGTAGAGAAATTTGACGCCGACTGTGACGTGCAGGCGCACTTGCGTGAATTGGAATCGGCGCTGCTCGGTCAGCGTCGCTTGATTCGCGAGGTCGATCTGGCCAGCGGTGCGCGCAGCCTGTTCGCAGATCGCGAGCAGGGTGCGCGGATCGAGCGTGAGATTGATCGGGTGCGGATTCGTGTCGGCGCAGCGCAGCGCTTGTTGCTCGCCGGTTATTCCAGCGTGGCGCAGGCGTGCGCCGAGTTTGCCGTGGGTCTCGGGTTTGAAGTGATTCTCTGCGATCCACGCGAGGAAGTGCTTGAAGGTGTGGTGCTCAACGGCGTGGAGATTCGCCGGCAATTGCCTTCGGTGTTTATTGCCGATGGCGGCTGCCATCGCGATACCGCGGTTGTCGCGTTGACCCACGATCCGCGCATCGACGATCTGGCGATGATGGAAGCCGTGCGCACCGAAGCGTTCTACATTGGCGTGATGGGGTCGCTGCAGACGTCGCAGAAACGCTTTGAGCGACTGCGTCGGATCGGTGGGCTGGGCGAGTGTGAGTTGGCGCGGATTCATGCCCCGATCGGGCTCAACCTGGGTAGCAAGACGCCGGCGGAAATTGCTCTGGCGGTGCTGGCGGATATCCTGCGGATTCGCAGCGGGATTGCTCGGGATCAGCTCTGAGTGTTGTGTTAAATAAAAAGGGCCGCTATCAGCGGCCCTTTTTTACATCCCGAATTTGTCGCGCAAGCCGTAATACCAAGCGCCCAACGCTGCAAACGGTGTTCGCAGCAATTGGCCGCCGGGGAACGGGTAGTGGGGCAAATCGGCAAACGCATCAAAGCGCTCAGCCTGCCCGCGTAACGCCTCAGCCAGCACCTTGCCCGCCAAATGCGTGTACGTCACGCCATGGCCACTGCAACCCTGCGAGTAATAGATGTTGTCACCCAGCCGGCCAACCTGTGGCAAACGCGACAAGGTCAGCAGGAAGTTTCCTGTCCACGCGTAATCAATCTTCACATCCTTGAGTTGCGGAAATGCCTTGAGCATCTTCGGGCGGATGATCGCCTCGATGTTCGCCGGATCCCGCGCGCCATAAACAACGCCGCCGCCGAAGATCAGGCGTTTGTCGCCGGTCAGGCGGTAGTAGTCGAGCAGGTAATTGCAGTCTTCGACGCAGTAATCCTGAGGGAGCAACGCTTTCGCCAATTCATCGCCCAGCGGCTCGGTGGTGATCACTTGCGTGCCGCACGGCATCGATTTGGCTGCAAGTTCCGGAACCAGATTGCCGAGGTAAGCGTTGCCGGCGACGATAATGAACTTGGCCCTGACCTTGCCTTGTGGCGTGTGCACCACCGGATTGGCGCCGCGTTCGATACGCACGGCGGGCGATTGCTCATAGATCGTGCCGCCGAGTGATTCGACAGCAGCCGCTTCGCCGAGCGCCAGGTTCAACGGATGAATGTGTCCGCCGCTCATGTCGAGCATGCCGCCGACGTACTGATCGCAAGCCACGACTTCGCGGATGCGACGTTGATCGAGCAGTTCGAGCTGGGTGTTGCCGAAGCGCTCCCACAAACGCTTCTGCGATTCCAGATGCCCCATCTGCTTGGCGGTCAAAGCGGCAAATACCCCGCCATCCTTCAGATCGCACTGGATGTTGTACTTTGCCACGCGCTCACGAATGATCCGGCCGCCTTCGAACGCCATCTGCCCGAGCAGTTGCGCCTGCTTGGGCCCGACGCTGCGTTCGATCACGTCAATGTCGCGGCTATAGCTGTTAACGATCTGCCCGCCATTGCGCCCCGAAGCGCCGAAACCGACTTTGGCGGCTTCGAGCACCGTCACGCGAAAGCCGTGTTCCAACAGAAATAGAGCCGAGGACAATCCGGTATACCCGGCACCAATCACGCAGACGTCCGTCTCCACATCATCCTGCAAGGCAGGGCGGGGCGGTACGGCATTCGCCGACGCGGCGTAATAGGACTCTGGGTAAGTGGTGTTTGCCATCCTGCAGCCTCTGTTTAATATATTTTACGAGTGCGTCGATCCTACCCGACTTGAAAAACCTCCGCCAGCCGCCGGAAATTCTCCGTCGCAGGCCCGAAATTAAATATTTTGCATATTCATAGGGTTAGGTGAAAAAAAGGTGTTGACACCCCTCCGGAATTCCGTAGAATGCCGCCTCACAGCAGGCACGTAGCTCAGTTGGTTAGAGCACCACCTTGACATGGTGGGGGTCGTTGGTTCGAGTCCAATCGCGCCTACCAAACAAAATCCGCTCTGCTGGGCGGTCTAGAAGGGCTCACCGAAAGGTGGGCCCTTTTTTGTTGTCCTCAGAACGTTCACAAAATATAGGGTTCGTTCACACTGGGCAATGTGAACGCTGTGAACATCAGTTATTGGGTGAAATCTTTACCTTCATCTATACCCCGTTCGAACGAATGATCTGAAAGTTATCTGTATATTTGTACAGTGTTAAGTGTCGACGTGTCGGAAGATGATTTGATTGATGCTGTGTCTTTCAAGCTGGGGCTCCCGTGCTTTCATAAGGCCTTAATGGCACATCGACATAATTGATTGCCAGCCGACTTTTTCAGGGGTATAAAGAATTCGCTGGGCGTACCGTCCAGGTGCTCTTTAAACATGGTCAAATTCTCTGGGCTTGCAGTTGGTGATCGGGTAACCGATCAGCTTTGGTGTTCTTCAAAGCTACCTCTTCGCAACAACTCAGTCCCCTAGGTCGTCCTATGTGTGTGTCCTGTGCTGGGCCGCGCGTAATCGAGACGTTCCGCGTTAGCGCTTGCCTTATGCGTTAGCGTAGTGTTCCTCGTTTGCGTAAAGCTTTACGGTTAGCGCTATCGGCATGTGTTGACGGATGAATTCCTCGGTGACGAAGTTTGCGGCGGCGACGGCTTATCGATATTGATAAATCAATATCAATAAGCAGAACTGTGGTTTGTAGTGGTGTCTTGGTAGTTCCATTCGGCCCGGAATGCTTTGGCGGCGGCAATTTCGCCGGCCAGGAGCTACAACCATGTTGCGTTTTAAGAAAGCGGCTCGTCCTCGGACTATGCTGCAAAAGCACGATAACCGAGACACCCGCGTTACAGTAGATAGTCAGTCCTCCCAAGATAAGAAGGGTAAGGGCGAAAGAAGAAAAGCGCTGCTTAGTGATTTGCGGAGCTTCTTGATTCGTCAATTGCTTATTGAGGCTTGGAAGAACAGACAGGAATACTGGGACTATGTTTGCGAGGCTGTGAACAAAATCCTTGAGGCATTTGGCTCATGACGCAACAAATCACATCATTCGAATTCTGAAGGGTCGATCTATGTATCGGCCCTTCTTCGTTTCAGGGACTGGGATATGGATGCTCCAACTTACCCCTTCAAGCCAATCCATAGTTTGCGGGCATTGGCTCTAGCGCTTGGCGAAAGTGAGCAATTGCTCGAAAGGCTTGCAGTCCGCGCCGATCGAATGTACCGCCATGTACCTCAAGAGAAGAAGGTCAAGCCGGGAAAACCTCCCGAGACGCGAGACACTTACGATGCTCACGAACCGCTCAAGCGGGTTCAGCGAAAAATCGTTGACAGGATACTGTGCAATGCGACTTTTCCCCAATATCTGCACGGTGGCATCAGAGACCGTAAGTCTCCACGAAGCATTCATAGCAATGCGGCCATACACGCAGGGGCAAGATTCGTCATCCTCCAAGACATCAAGAACTTCTACCCGTCCATATCGAAAAGACATGTAGACGCGTTGTTTCGCGGTCTATTTGGATTCGGAGCGGGTGTTTCGGTCTTGTTGTCATCCATATGCACTCGTGAAGGGAGCACGCCCCAAGGGGCTAGTACGAGCGGCTACATCGCCAACTTGGTTTTCTGGGATGTGGAGCCGAAGGTCGTGAACGATCTTCTGGGCCGAGGCTTCCAATACTCTCGATTTGCTGACGACATCACGATCTCTTGTGGTCATGAGCCGTCATCGGATGAACTTACTAATATTATCTCGACAATAACTGGAATGCTTGCTGCCAAAGGATGTCATCAGAAGCGGACAAAGCTCCACATTCGCGTCCGTGGGCAGGGTATTGAAGCCGATGACGCCACGTTTCAGCCGATCACGGTGACGGGGTTGAGCGTCTTTAACAGCTCTCCAGGCCTCACCAAGTTGGAACGCAAGCGTATCCGTTCAGCGGTCAGGGAGTTAGAGGTAATGAGCGAGTCGACATCCGACTGGACTGTCCTTGAACCGAAGTATCATCGTGCGATGGGGCGGGTAGGGAGGCTTCTGGCGTGCGGTCATCCAGATGGGGAGGCATTGAAGGCGCGCTTGAATGTGGCTAAACGGTCATGCCAAATCCCGTTGCTTGAACGGTATCAGCAAGCAATCTCCGAATCTTTGGCTAAAGCGGTTGAAGTGGATGTTGAGTGAGGAGTGCAGCTAGGAGTGATAAGGAAAACGTCGTGGGTGGGCCGTGTGTACTGCGATTTCAGCAAGCGGAAGCCGGCCTTGAATCTCCGCAGGTAACTATACTTTTCAGTTTCGGAGTGCGCTCTTGACTGTGCATTGACTCATAATATTTTATGTGGCAATAAGCTATCACCTGCTTCGTTGCCTAGTAGGCAATTGAACTGACGAACTGAGTGCAAACGCATCGTTTCGGTTGGCCTCTCAGTCGCACGTGGTTAGGAAAATGGTGTTTACCTAGCTAACACAGTCTCCACTAAAGCAAAGGAATGTATGTCGCAGATTTCTATCCCTTACGTCGCTTATCATCCGCTGGAGCCACAGCCAGACTCTGTATCTCCTCTGGATCTCGCTGAGGCCTCTCATCTCCCTCCCGAGCTCTACATTGATGATGAGCATCATGGGCGAATTTACTGCCCGGACTGCGGTGTAATGTGCAGCAGGCGACCTCGCAAAACCCCGAAGAGAAAGGATGGGGTTGATGCTTTCTACTTTCATCTTTCGGGCTTCGATACGGTCGAATGTCCGCATAGGAAGAAAGGGGGGAAAGGTGGTGGGAATGAGGGCTCGAAAGAAAAACGGGCCATTAGCCTTGTGACCTTTGCTGGTTGGAAGAGCTTAGCAAGCGATGACGAGGAGGAAGAGGATGATCTGGAATTTGTCAAGCCTCGACGGAAAGAGGTTCAGAATGGTTCATCAATAACTGGCAGGGGCGGGTTTGAGAATATCTTCGACGCAGATGGAAATCTGCTCAACCCAGGGCGCTTCCGTACTGTTGGAAGACTGGTGCAGTTGGCTCAGATCAGCCTGAACATCGCTATACAATTCGAAAACGAAGATGCAGTTCTGTTGCGGGATCTGATTGTCTCTATCGAAAAGGCCCAGCGAAATATAAGAGCGTATCTGGGTAAAAGCTTTCTTTTCTTTGGTCAGCCGACGTCTATAGTTAGGGGTAAATATAGCAGGGTGTTCTTCAACTATAAGTCTCCAGAGCACGATCTCAGTGGTCACTGTGAATTGGATATTTTTGAGGCTCGTGGTTGGAAGACTTTCGAGAAGGATCGCTATTACCTTTTCTACGGCGCAGTCGAGGGAAATGAAGAGCATTCGATCGTTAGGGTGTTAGAGGCGGGCCAGATAGATCGCGTCCCATCCACTGCTCGAGCATTGTTCGATGGTTTGCGGTGAAGATAGAGTTTGGTGACCAGTTTCAGATCATTCGAGTTAACAGTTATTTGTTCGTACATTGAAGGTTCTTGCTGAGGATGACTAGCACTGCTATAGTGTTGTTGTCCCCGTCCAGGGATTAAAATTGGTTGTTTTAAATGCGACCGTAAGGAACAATGTTACAAGCAACTGCCTCAGCGTTACGCTACATTGACGCCAAGTGGTTAACTGTAAGTGAATAGGGTGAAATATGGACGGGGGCATTTCTTCACTAACGCCTGAAAAACTAACAAGCGACACTGATCCTGAGGAGCTAGCTAGAATACTTGGGACCAGCTATCGGAAGATTAAGTATTTTTATTACGATCAACCGATGTCTGCCTACTATAGATCCTTCAGTATTCCGAAGAAGAGTGGCGGCGTTCGTACTATTTTTGCACCGAGCAATCGCCTTAAAGTTTTACAAGCTAGGCTGAAAGTCCAGCTTTCTAATTTATATTTGCCAAGCCCCTGCGCGAAAGCTTTTTTGAAAGACACATCAATAGTTAGCAATGCTAATGCTCATATACGTAAGAAGTTTGTATTCAATCTTGATCTGAAAGATTTTTTTCCTACGATATCGTTCGCTCGTGTTCGCGGCCTGCTGATATCGAAGCCTTACTGCCTTAAGCCCGAAACTGCCTCTGTTATAGCTCATCTAGCAACTATTAATGGTAACCTTCCACAAGGTGCTCCCTGCTCTCCCGTAATTTCCAATATGATGTGCTCGTCATTGGATCGAGAGCTGCGCGCTCTTGCTATAAAACATCGTGCAAACTATACGAGATACGCCGATGACATCACCTTCTCTTTCTACACGCCGATGGAATATCTTCCTGCTGACATCGTCATCGTAAATGCCGGAACACTAACTTCCCACCATTTAGCTACAGTCGGACCTGAACTTTTGAAGATTATTTCAGGAAAAGGCTTTCAGGTGAATTTCTCGAAAGTCAGACTTCAGCGGCAGGACGAAAAGCAAGTTGTTACCGGCTTGTTGGTCAATAAGAAAGTTAACGTTGAACGACGTTATATTCGGAAGGTTGCTGCGCAGATACACTCTATGATGTGTATTGGTTTGGATGCGGCAAACGCAATTCATAAGGCGAACGATCCAGATGCAAACACTACATTAGAGGGTCATGTGTTCGGTAAGCTTCTATTCATAAAGCAAGTGAAAGGAGTGGATTCGTCAGTCTATAGACGTCTCGCGATGAAATTTAACCAGTTAGATGCCCCTTATAAAGTACCACTGGCCAAGCTGGAGGAGTTTAGTGGTGATGCAGGCCTGAAGCATAACCAACTGAACATACGCAAATGCTGGGTGCTTGAGAATGAAGATTGGGGGACTCAGGCTACCGGCTTTATGCTTGAAAACAACATCATGGTAACCTGTGCACATGCATTCAACTATAAGTTGAATGAAGATAACGACTCTGATGCCGATTACATGTTCGAACACAATGTAACTGAGGTTTGGTTTGAAGAGTGCGTGGCGTATAGGGCAAATGAACGTTCGAAGAAGTACGCGGCTAAAGTTTTATATATGGATAGACATAGGGACGTAGCTATAATTTCTATTGTAGACGCTGACCGGAGGTTTGAGTTCTTTAGATTGGAAGAGAATATACAAGTCGAGGTTGGTGATAGAGTATCTGTTTTCGGATTTCCAAACCAAAAGCCCGGCTCCACTGATGTGTGTCGTTTTTGGGCTGATGTAAATGATCGCTATGTTCGCTCGATGATTCAGTGTGCGAGCATTGACAAAGTTATGTACGCAGGCAATAGCGGCGGGCCGGTGCTTAATCTTAATCAGCATGTTGTTGGCATTGTTCGTCGGGGAGCTGCGGGCGACCCACTGGGCACAAACGAGTTCGTCTGCTCCTCTGAAATTTTCAAGGTATTAGAAGATATGAATAAGGTAGTTTAGATATTATTATTGTCAGCGGGGGGGCGGTGTTAAGAGCCATTCCCGTGCCATCTCGCCGTCAGCGGCTACAAAATTAAAATATCACGGGCATAAGAATGCCGCCCGGAGGCGGCTAATAGTCTCGCTGTAGTGTCATGGAGCTCGCAGACGCTTAAAACACGAACTGGTGGTAAGTGGCGTCAACTTCAGCCTTGGTAATACCGATATACGCCATCGTTACAGCGGGGCTTGAGTGGTTCAGTACCTTGCAAATCAGTTCGATTGACGCCCCGCCGTTGTACATCAGCCAGCCGCGTGTTTTCCGCATCGAGTGAGTGCCAAGTTGCAGACTCATCTCATCACCTACGGCCTTGAAGGCGTTCGCTACGGCGATGCGGCTTACCGCCTTGCCCTTGGCCCGGTTGCTGTCTACTTCGAACAGGTACGTGTGGGTGGGGTGTGCAGCCCTACGGCGCCCTATGATGGCCTTGGCGCTGGTGTTGAGGTCAATGCTGCGCGTCTTGCTGGTCTTGGCTTCCTTGATCACCAGCTCGTTACCTTTCACATCGTCGAAGGTCAGGCTAAGTAGATCGCTGATGCGAAGGGCGGTGTTGACCCCAAACCGCCAGATGTCCGCGTACAGGGAGTTGCCCCTGGCGTTCCTGGTCAGCTTGCGAGAGATGATTTCGGCGTCACCCTCTGTTTTCACCGCTTCTACGATGTTCATCTCTAATTAACACTCCGTCGTTTTATTCGCTGTTGTGTTAATTAGAACATGTCCCTTCAGGTGAAGTCCAGTTTTTTCGCGGGCTGGCTAATTTACACAATACCATTCTGTTAATTAGATCGTTGCTGCGGCTGCACCTGAGCAGACACGTAAGTCCGTTTGTGGTGTGGGTTTTTCGTTGTCCTCCGCCGCCTTGGCCGTGGAGGTGCCCCTTATCCTGACCGTAGCGGTGTCGTCATGGTGTGCAACTACTTCGCAAGTGCCGTGCAGGGCGTTGGGTGTGTAGTGCAGGATGATCCGGCGATGCCGCCCCGCTGTAGTGCAGGTCCGGCGATTGCTGGTGCTGTAATCAGACTGGTGTAAGTAAATCTGCCGTATACGGCGGGAAAATGCGTGTCGAGGAGACTTCGCTTGACCCGAATGTAGCTTGGGCCTTTGAAATAGGGACTTTGGCAGGGGGGGAGTGGTGCTGGGGCTCGGACGGACGCCAGCGAGGGATTAGGTGTTGGTTAGTTCTGATCAGTTACTTGTAAGGCTCCTCGGGAGCTGCCCTGTCTTACATTCCTTCAAACAGATCCGAGATGCTGACGCCCAGAGCATCCGCGAGCACCTTGATGGCATTGATAGAAGGGTTGGCACCACCAGTTTCAATGCGGGACATATACGTCCTTGCGAAGCCGCACTTGTCAGCGAACGCTTCCTGACTCATGTTCATGGCGACACGCAGCTCCCTTATACGGGTGCCGAACTGGTGTTGAAGCGCTGGGGAGGGTAGTGGTGCAGGCATTCCCCAATGCTGGGTCCATGTGCTGTAATCGTGAACACACTAATCGTGACATTCGGGGCCGATCAGTCGGTCTGCCCATTGCCCGTAGGCGCCGCTTGCATAGCGAATTGTCAGTCTGGTGGGGGCTCGGCAAGCCGCATAGGCGAATGAACGCTAAGGAATCGCAGCGTGAGACTGAAGATCAAAGGTGAAATTACTCAAGAGCAGTTGGCAAAGGCCTTGGACGAGGCGGTGAAGGTGCTGGAGTCCCTCCAGCCGGGTGCGAAGTTTTACGGAGCCAACTTGTATCTAACCCCTTACGATACAGACGGGGATTTGCTGACTATCGTGGATGAGCGTCATCATCCACTCGTTCTAGAGATTACCGCTCAGTCCGGAACGATTGCCAAGCCAGCCCTGACTGCAGAAGCTCAGCAACGCCGGGATGCCGTTCGTGAGGCAAAGCGCCAACGCGCGAATCAACTAGCTGAGCGAGATCGCCAGGAGCTTGCTGAGTACAATCGCAAGCGTCAGATTCAAGCTGTCCAGATAACGAAAGCTCAAATAGCGTTCGGTGCCTTAAACGAATTAACGTCAAAGCTGCTGGCGTCGGAACCGCAGGTGCTGGTTGATAGATTCAATGATGCCATCAGGGTAAGTTGGCATAGCCACGAGCCCAAAGAGCCGCACGGTCCACGCAAAGGCGAGTTGAAGCCGTTACCAAAGTTTTCGATTGTCGATGGCAAGCTGTCGTTGTTCGCAGCTTCATGGAAGAGCCCGAGGCTGCTACTCAATCCAATTGGCAATCTGAACTCGAACCTGATTGCACCCGTCTGGACGCACGACGCTTGGTTGGTCGCCGTCGACAGTTTCTTGAGGATCATGAGGGACATGGGCGGCACAATACCGGAAGAAATCTTCGGTGATCACTTGCCTAAGGGGATCGCTGCTGACTGACCGTTCCAATGCGGGCGTGGACTGCGATGGACGCCACTGTTACAAGCCTGTTACATCCGCAACCATTGCTGCTGGCATTAGGTCTTCCTTGAGTCTGACTCGATGTGAGTCTTGAATTGTTCTGGCTTCACGCTGCCACCTCATCGGACTTGGTAGCCTTGGTCTTAGGCGGTTTGCCGTAGGCCTTCAACAGGTCGGCAAGGGCAAACTCTTCCTCGGACACTTGGTGAGCCGCTGCAACCTTGGCTGCTTCCACTGCTGCTTCCCTCGCACGTCGTGTGATGGTGATTTCCATCTGGCGACGCGTCTCTGCAACGTTGCGGGCATAGCGGCTGGCTGCGTATTCAGCCTTGGCCTCATCTGCAACGATAAGAAGGTCATCCTCGATCATTTTCTGTGGCTTTCGTAGATTGACGCTGAGATACAACGGCTGGCTTACGGAAGTTACAACGGTGTAACCGGCGATCATCCATCCTGCCAGCTCGTTCAGAGCTGCGGTTAGAGGCTTCTCACTTACCCAGGCTACGTTTACGCCTAGTTGCGGGTAGGCCAGTGAAGTGCAGTGCCGGAAGTAGGCCGTCTCCTTGTCTTTGGTTAGTTTCTGAAGTTCTTGCTCGGTGTGTTTGAAGAACTCAACGGTGTCGATGCCGTAGTTATACTGTGTTGTCATGTTTGTTCTCGATTACTAACGTGAGCGATGCTGTTTCAGGGCCGCTATAAAGCGTTCCTTTGCGTTAAATTTGCTCGCTGGTGCGTTGGTGTCTTTTGCCTTGTCAGCGGGCTTCTGGGGCTTCTTTGAAGGCTTGTAGGCTGCCTTGACTGGTATCTTGGCGGCGTTAGCTTTTGCCGTTCGTACCCTTACCCGGTGCTCTGATAGGTCACTGATTGTTGCTATAGTTCCTTGGGGAAATACTGCCTCCTCAAGAGCGTTCAAGTAGGTCAATTCATCTTGGGTGGCCTCGATGTAGTCGAACTTGCTGGATGAGGTTGTGGGCAAGTGTAGGTAGTAGGACATGATCGCCCCATTGCTCTTGTCTACTTCGAGCCAGATGTTGTCAGTCATTGCGTTGCTTCCGGTTGTGGTTGGTTGTTGTTGTCAAGCTCTTGTGCGATGTACTGCTCTTCAAGTTGCTTCTGAGTCAGCTTATTGCGTGCCCTCCATTCACGAACTTGACATTGAACTGAGTCAAATCTGGATAAAGAGGAGCGGCTATAAAACTTCCTGCCGCAAGATGTGCAGGTGTGTAGCCGTAATCGGCGCTGTGCCATAGCGGGTTACCTATTGAATGAATGTATGTGTAAGTTCCCGAAGGAATAGAAAGCCCGCTCTCAGGACGAGGCGCGGGTTGGGGTTGCGTGCGTACTTGTTATGAGCAAGTGCGGGATCACTTCGTTGTGAAGTAAGTTGGTTGATTAGTGGTCAGTTTTCGCTGCATCCCCTGACCTGGGCATTACCGTGAAGGCTCGCATCAACCTGTTCGGTGCAGCTTACTTTCCAATGGAAACGATCATCTTGCCCCGGATCGTTAACGGGCCTGTGCATCCAGTTAGTTGAACTGGGCGGTGCAAGCTGGGGGGTATGTGAAGGTTTTGCGGGGAGGGAGTTAAGGTTGCTACTTTTACTCTATGTAGTATACAGCAATATCTCTAGTTGTCAATGCATACATACAATAAAAGTTGCACTATTTTGCGATATGTGAGTGTAATTTAGTTAGCTGTTGTCTTATGTTGCCACCGTTAAGTTGGCGCCGGATTATAACGCATCCGGCAGGGTGCTTACTGCATCTTGGCATGTAACAGTTATCAATCGGTTAATCTTCTTCAGTGACGAAGTGGGGGAGGGGTAAGCCCCATAAGTCTTTGATCCCCATCCCAAGATGTAAGCTGCGACGTATCGTCACGTTATGTCAATTTGAAGGTTAGAGCACTAGAAGATGGTCGTACTGCACCACCTCGTCCTAGCTTAAAGATTTGATATCTTGCCTCACGGCCGATGGGCAATCAGGGGGCAGGGGCAAGAAAGCCCCCGCGCATATATGCTGTGACGTACACGTCACGTGGCAATCATCTAATCAGCTCTTCTCAAGGTTGATAACTCTAGAGATTAGAGAAGGAAGGTTGGTGGGTGAACCACCACCTGTTCTTGATGTTAATTGTGCAGGGTAATTTGTGCACATAGGCACATTCTATCAATCGTGACTAAGTCACCATTATAACTTGCACTGATAATCGTGGCTGGAGCCACAAGTTTCTAAGCAAGGTTAGAAGCAAGAGCGGAAGGGCTGTCTGCCCCATCTCTTCTTTTTAGTCTACAGCGTTGATATCCGTGCCCTAGGCACAAGTTATCCTCTGCTATTTAAACTTCACAGGTTTGATCCTTAATAGAGGTAGTTAATCTCAAAGCTACGCTTTGGCGATCCGTGCCCCATTCCGTCCTCTGGCGGAAGTTGGCACTTGCCTTTGATACATGCGGCCGAATTAGTCCCCCTCTCTTGCAGGGCGGATCAGGCAGCGTGCAGCATCCTCTGTGCAGCGAGCATATCGTCCCGCCACTTTCTGATCGTCTTCGGAGATACACCGGTTTCTCTCTCGATGGCGTTCGTCCCGGCGCCATCAACCAGCATCTGCAACACCAATGGCTTCTTGGGGTGCTGCTGGCGAGGCGGGAAGGCAACAACGTTTGCCATGGGGGCGTTGTACAACAGTTCCTCGTCGTACTCATCGGCGGTCTTGAACTGGGTAAGCGTCCGTAAATCATAGTAGAGCTGGGCTAGCTCTTTAGGGCTGGGGGTGTTCGCCACGTCCCAATCTTGCCACTTGCAAGGCTGCCGATCCGGCTCGATGCTTTCCATCTCGTTGAACAGCGAGCGAGGGCGACTCTTCAGCATCCACGGAATGATCAGCTCAATTGCTTTCACGTAACGCCTCGCGTGCCGCTCTTCAAGTTGCAACAGATCTTGCACGGTATCCGTGGTTACAATTGGAAGAGATTCAAGGATGACTGCCAAGTTGCGGACAGAAAGGGGCATCGACTTACCACCCTGGCCAGCTGGTCGATCATGCCAGTCAAGCCGTGCAACGCCTTCTATGATGTCTAGTGCAAACGCTGGATAACGTTCCCATTCCGTCTTGGCGCCTATAAACCAGTAGAACGGATTCTGGATCCTAGTCGGCTTCCGGCCTACAGCGCCTTTTGCCTGCCGGAGCTTCTTGGATTTCGCAACTGGTGCGTTGTCCTTCAGCCACTTGCTTGCGTTGGCGCCAATGCGTGTGTCCAACTCATTGAGTACTGCTGCGGACAGCAGTTCATCGAAGTTGCTGTTAATGGTGGTCCGTTTCATAGTTGTAGTGTTACCTATATGTTGTTAGTTCATGTGCAAACCCTCTTCATGTTCCGAAAGCAATCAGGTGGAACTGTTGTTCCTAGCAGCAGACAGCACGAAACCCGCTCTGCTCAGCGGCCTAATGGCTTGAACAAACGAGATAATGGTTTATCAGCAGGGGAGGTGTTGCGGTGCCAGCGTCGTTGGCTGGGTGCAGATGATAGTGCCTTGGCTTTTGACGTCAAGATAAAAATCATGGCTACATTGTGGTCGAAATGTCAACTAAGCAGAGCTTTACTCCCCGGAGCAAGCGAGTGCGGCCCTGTATTCAACGGTATCTGGGTGCATAGGTGTTATTCCACTCTGTCTAGCTCTACTCGATTATGTTCTTCGATAAGTTCCCGAATAAAGATCAAACCTTTACCAGTCACCATCGTGCGAGTACCGAGCGTGATCTTGCCGGTGTGCGGGTGCTTATATGGCTCTTCCAGAACAGTGAATCGACCTGCGGTCTTCTGCACCTGGTACGGCAAGTTGTGATCTTTGCCATGTTCGATCAAAACTTTGTGCCTCCGTAGGAAGCGGTACAGTTCGTTGCGACCAGTCTTCAACATGTCAGCTATTTGCTTAACGGTGTGTGAACCTTCAGCTACAGCAACATCGTCGTAGAACTCAACCTTTGGTGCGTCCTCGGTAATCTTCACTTCTTTCACCTTCAGAACTTCGAGTGCCAAGGTTCGACCTTCAAACTCTGACGCCCAAGCACGAGCGGCCTCAGCAGGGTTAGAGAAGTCTGGAAGTGCCGGTACAACTGGTTTGGCTACTTGGGCCTCCAGTTCACGTAGACGAACAACGACAGCGTGACGTAGTGGGATGCTGTACCCCAAAATCAGTGTCTCAGTCAGGTCACGTGTCAGGTTGAAGCATGGCAGCTCTTTCCCATTTCCACCTTTGTAGCAGCCCTGAAAACTCAGGGCTGACAAATTTAGCCCCTCCAGCATCGCCCGAATGTCTACCATCACATTGTCGTGACGCTTCTCTGTCAGCTCAGCAATCTCCTTACTGCTCATCGTCAGAGTGTCACCCTGCACAGTGATTACCTCGAACAGCTCCTTCACCAAGGCTGGGGGAGCTGTTGCAGATTCTGCAACTACTACTTCAACAGTTGGTTTCACGCCGAAGTATCGGCGTACACCCTTCAGCTCCTTGTCAGTCAATCGGTGCCGGATCTTTTCGAAGTCGTGAATTGTCAACTTGTACTCGGAAAACTGCGTGCTGCCGTTGCCGTTGGTGTAGTACGGAAAACAGCCAAAGCGATAGCGCCTTGGCTGTGGAAAAGGCGTGGGGGTTAGTCGATCAGGTGTAGAACGTCCCTGACATTAAGATGTGAGTATCGAGCGACGGATCGAGTATCCCGGTGGCCCGAGACGATCATGATTTGAGCGTTGTTGAATCCCTTCTTGGCAACGTTTGTGATCCTAGTGTGCCTGAGTTGGTGAAGTCGAACGCTACTATCCAAGCCAGCCTTCACGCGTGCCAAGCGTACCGCTTGAGTCACTGCGTGCGGTGTAACCGAAAACACTTGGCCGTTCGGGTGGCGCCCCACAGTGGCCCACAGTTGGGCAAGTTGGAGAATTTCCACAGCTCGGTGAGTTAGAGGAACTGATCGTGTTCCGCTTTTCCCATCAATCACATCGACAATGCGGTCTTTCAAATGCAGGCAGTCTTTTGTCAGCCTCAGAATTTCTGATCGACGCATGGCGGTTTCATATGCCAGTTCGACTATAAGTTTCATCACGGGCGACAGCTTCGCCAGTAGCCGCTCAAGCTCGCTTGCTCGAATCACTTTGTCAGAAGAACGGTCAGGCTTTGGCAGTGCGATATCACTGACAGGGTTGTGGATGTCGATTAATAGGCCCCGTTTGGCGAACCTGTAGAAGCGGGACATGAAAGCAAGCTGCGTCCTGCACGTGGACGGCTTTACCTTCTTCAATCGCATAATTTTGAAATCGTTGATCATCTGTGGGGTGATTTCGTGGATGGGCTGTGTGAAGTGTCTACCCAGATGCTCCACAATTTTCAGTGCATGGTCGTAGCTGCCTTTCCCCTTGAGCATGGTTTCGCAGTAGGTCATGCCCAGCGTATATATAGTGTGATGCTTTCGATCTACCGTTACGGCCTCGACCTGTCTCGCCCATGATTCTGCTTCGGCCTTCGTGCTGAAGGTTTTCGACTGGGGTGGTTTGCCCTTAACCCGTACCTGAGCATTCCAGTTGCCGGATGGGAGTAAGCGGAAATTTGCCATTTTTGACGCCTCATGATGTGAATGGGCGTTCTGAGAAATCCAAGAGCAGCAGGGCTTGGAGCTTGCTCCTAGCAGACCTTGACATGGTGGGGGTCGTTGGTTCGAGTCCAATCGCGCCTACCAAACAAAATCCGCTCTGCTGGGCGGTCTAGAAGGGCTCACCGAAAGGTGGGCCCTTTTTTGTTGTGTTGGATTTTTAAAGCTTTCCCAGCTCTTTATCCTGAGGCGCCCAATCGGCCGCCGAGATCAGCGGAAGCAGATTTTAGCTCAGTGACCGTTCGTCCATAAAAATTGTGCGGATAATGAATGGGTTACAGAATTATTTAACCAGCCGGTTATCGAAAAGACCTTGTTGCAGGTTGTGAATTTCAGTAACATCCGTCCCGCGTTCACCACCACGGTTTATGCATTTTTAAATCCCAAGCTTCCATCAGCTGCTTGGGATTTTTTTTGCCTGCGATTTGGCATTCAAAGCTTTGCCCTTAGACGTCGCGGGCAAATCCATACTTTTTCAACTACTACTGACTGGCCGATTTTCAACTCTTTCCGATGGGGGTGTGTCGATGCTGGGTCATTGGTTTCTTGCAGCTATTCACTTACTCGCTTTTGCCCTGGCCTTCTGGGCAGTGCTGACACGTGGAACAGCGTTCAGCCGGCTCGCCTCCGGTACGGACGAGGCTGGGCGGATTTTGCTGGCCGACAATATCTGGGGCGTCTCTGCGCTGATCTTGTTGGTCACTGGTGGGATGCGTGCCTTCGGCAGCTATGAAAAAGGCATGGACTATTACCTTCATCAGCCACTCTTTCATTTGAAGATGACGCTGTTCGTGCTGATTCTGCTGATAGAGCTTGCGCCGATGATCACGTTGATAAGGTGGCGGATTGCAAAAGCGCGGGGCGCGGTGCTCGATACCGGACGGTCAAAGTTGTTTGCCCGTATCAGTCACGTGGAGGCGTTGCTGCTGGTGCTGATGGTCATCGCTGCCACTGGTATGGCGCGTGGCGTGACATTTGGTTAGGAGAGCGAATTCTCTGTGCTCTATCGGAAACGTCCGACAGTCAGCTCTGGGAATGGCAGGTAGTATCGGGCGGCAATGGAGGGCGATAGCAGTAGCGGAGGAGAGCAGGTGTGTCAGGCGCCGTACCCAGCTGAGTAGGAGCGGTTGGCAAAACGGCGCGTGAATCTTTAGCCAGTCATTGCGCGCGGGCAAACGAACTGGCTACTGACTGCAGTGCGACTCAGGGAGTCTGTGGCTTGTCCGGGGCGGTCAGGCCAGCCTGAATGCGCTGGTAGATTTCTTCCCGGTGCACTGCAACGTTTTTCGGAGCGTTGATGCCGATGCGAACCTGTTGGCCGCTTACGCCCAGAATGGTGATAGTGATGTCATCACCAATGTTTATGCTTTCACCGACTTTGCGGGTGAGTATCAGCATGGTCTTCTCCTTGATTGCTTTGTAGGGCACCTGATTCAGACAGTGCAGAGGTCGGTGGTGCGTATAGATTAGTGCGAAGTCTCACGGTTTGGGTGCCTCTTTCTGACGCGCAGATGCGGCATTAATTCCCAGGGCGTAACTATACAGAGGCTGCAATCATCAATCTCGTTGTTTTGTGCCCATTTTGCGGGGCTCGCGAAGTATTTATGAATGTTAAGATCGTCGCTTTGAGAATTCCGAGGAAAGCGTTGTGCGCAAATTGGTCTGGTTGGTCGCGGCACTGGCATTGGCAGGGTGTGGTGAAGGCAAGAGTGTAGACGAGCAGAAGCCGAAAACGACGGTCACGGCAGCTCAAGCTGTGGCACCTGCTGCGCAGTGGGATCTTGAAGTGCGCGGCGAAACACCTCAGGCGGTCAGTGATCTGAGCGGCTGGTTGATCGAACATGCTTTCGTTCCGACAGTCATCAGAGACAGCAGCGGCAAAACGCGCATTCTGATTGGCCCATTCAACACTCAGGCTGAAGCCGAAGCGCGCAAGGTGCAGGTTGATGCGGCATTGGTGAAGGCTAAAAAGCAGAACGTTGAATCGGTCATCATCGAGCATCCGATCACGCCGTAAACATTCAATTCGGGAGAGCTGCCTAAAGGTAATCAGACGCGATTCGTTCCTAATGGAGTCGCTGCTGAATTCCAAAAGGAGCTCCCCATGGCCTCCGCCAATCCTTACAAATTGTTCGATGTCACCTTGCACCGTAAAACGCAGTTGAGCCCGCACATGATGCGCCTCACTCTGGTGGGGCCGCCGGTTCACGAAATGGCCACGTGGGCTCCGGATCAGCGGGTCAAGCTGTTTTTCCCCGCCGCTGATGGTTCGCAGTCCAGGCTCGCCCAAGAGGACGGTTGGTACGCACGGTTCAAGTCGATGCTTGTGGATCGACGTCCGGCGATGCGCACCTACACCATTCGGCATTTGCGCGCCGAACAGGGCGAGGTGGATATCGATTTTGTTCTGCACGGTGAAACCGGTCCGGCTTCGCGTTGGGCGTTGCGAGCGCAGCCGGGGGAGTCGATGCAGATTCTTGCCCCTGACCATCATTTCTCAGCGGAGCAGGCCGGTGGTTTCGAATGGAAGCCGCCAAAAACGCTCAAGCAATTGCTGTTGGTTGCCGACTCAACCGCGTTGCCGGCAGCAATGGGGATTCTGGACGAGTTGGCAGTTCTCGCCGAACCACCGCAAACGCAGGCATTCTTCGAGGTCGACAGTGCTCAGGACATGCTTGTCATGCCTGACTGGCCTGGCCTGTCGGTGCAATGGCTGATTCGCGATGAAGCGGCTGCAGCGGTTGCCGGTGCATTGATGGTTGATGCCGTGCGGCAAGCGACCTTGCCAGTGCATAGTTCTTGCGAGGGCCAGGCGGTGGAGCTGGCGGAAGTGGATATCGATAAAGACATTCTCTGGGAAGTCGCCGACACCGCGACTGAAGGCTTTTACGGCTGGATCGCGGGGGAAAGTGCGGCAGTCATGAGTCTGCGCAAATATCTGATCAAGGAGTGCGGCATTCCACGCGAGGCGCTCAACCTGATGGGCTACTGGCGTTACAACAAATCTGGCAACTAGACATGAAAAAGGGCCTCGAACATAACGTTCGAGGCCCTTTCGTTTTATGTGGTCAATTAACCGCAGGCTTTCATGTTTACCGGGCCTACAAACTCATTGCCGCGCCCCATCACACACGCCACGCTCTGATTGCGCTGGCGCTCCCAGTCCTGCACGGGATAGGTCTTGTCCCACGCCTCATACAGTTGTCGATCCTGTTTTGACAGGCGCAAACCATATTGCTTGCTCATGTAAAAATAGGTGCGGGCGATCATGCCGCGAATCGAAGGGCGGGGCATGACTTTCTTCGCTTTGAAGTCGACTTGGGTCAAGCACGAACCGTACTGTCCGGATTGCACCGGTAGCCAGCCGTAGCTGAAGTTGCTGCGGTCACCGTTGACCTCGCCAATGCTCGGCACCAGGTTATGCAGGTCTGCTTCGGCTTTCTGGTAAGACGGGTCATAGCGTGTGCAGTTCTTGCGTCCGCCTTCCTGCCAGCATTGACGCTGATGGCCAAACTGCCAGGCCGGCACAATGTGCTCCCACTCGATGCGCGAAGCGCGTTTGGCGTTTTTGCGCGGCACGTAACCACAAGCCTTCAGATCAACCTTGTTGCCGGTGTACTTGCACCCGCAATAAAACTCGGTGGACTGCGGTGCATACAGTTTCCAGGCGACCTTTTTAGCTTCGGTGAAAGTACGGGGCGCGCCAGCCTGGGCACCCATGGCAAAAAACAGCAACAGTAAAGCAACACAGCGGACACTCATTGAATCAATCTTCCTTCGGCACAACCCAAAAAATCTGCACGCCACCGTCGTCGCGGTAAGCGAGAGTGACGTTGTCGTTCTCGTCGATTTCCTCGAGCAGGCGCTCCCATTGATCCATCGGCTCATCCGGCAAACGGAAGATCAGTGCGGCTTTGGCTTTCTGTGCGGTGGGGGAGTTGATGATTTTCTGAACGCGCATGCCCATGCGTTCGTAAGCGTCAGGAGCATCAGGAGAGGTGGCCACGAGGTTATCCTTATTAAGCTGTACGTGCATACAGTATTTAACTGTAAGCATTTTCGCAACTGCTTAAAATTCAAGAAGATCCTCTGACAGCGGTTTTCCGATTTTGGTGTAGGTCGAGTCGAATTTTTTGTAGGAAAAGAGCAGAAGGGTTGTAAGTGGCGCACCACCCGCCAAGCAGGCGGGTGGTGACCTCCGTGCTCGATCGAGAATTGATCGGGCGAGGGTCAATCAGTATTCCCAGAACATCCGTTGCAGCTCTTTGCTGTCATTGGTTTTGGTCAGAGCGACCATTGCCAGGATGCGGGCTTTTTGCGGGTTTAGATCGTGCGCGACAACCCAGTCGTACTTGTCGTCAGGCTGTTCGGCGTTACGCAGCACGAAGCCGCCAGCATTGACGTGGGACGAGCGAATGATCTGCACGCCATCCTTGCGCAGAGCCTGCAGGGTTGGCACCACGCGAGAGGACACCGAACCGTTGCCAGTGCCGGCATGGATAATTGCTTTGGCGCCGGATTGGGCAAGCGCTTTGTAGGCGGTATCGCTCACGTTGCCGTAGGAATAGGCGATTTCTACGTCAGGAAGGCTCTTGATGTTTTTGATGTCGAATTCCGAATCCATGGTGTGACGCTTGGCTGGCAAGCGGAACCAGTAGGATTTGCCCTCAACCACCATGCCCAGTGGGCCCCAGGCACTCTTGAACGCCTCGGTCTTGATGTTGATCATTTTGCTGACATCACGACCGGACTGGATCTCGTCGTTCATGGTGACCAGCACGCCTTTGCCACGTGCTTCTTTGCTGCTCGCCACGGCTACGGCGTTGTACAGGTTGAGCATGCCATCGGCGGACATCGCGGTCCCCGGGCGCATCGAGCCAACAACGATGATCGGCTTGTCAGTCTTCTCGACCAGGTTGAGGAAGTAGGCAGTTTCTTCCAGGGTGTCAGTGCCGTGGGTGATGACGATGCCATCGACGTCTTTGCTGTCAGCCAGTTCCGCGACACGGCGACCCAGTTGCAGCAGGTTCTCGTTGGTGATGCTTTCCGAAGCAATCTGCATGACTTGTTCGCCGCGCACATTGGCCAGTTTGCTCAGCTCGGGAATGCCGGCAATCAATTGCTCTACGCCAACTTTTGCGGCCTGGTAGGTGGCGCTGTTGGCAGCGCTCGCGCCGGCACCGGCAATGGTGCCGCCCGTGGCAAGTACAACCACATTGGCGAGTTTGGTCTGGGTTTCGACTTCTTTTGCCTGAAGGGCGGTGGGCAGGAGCAGGAGAAGGGCCAAAG
Source organism: Pseudomonas sp. PB106 (assembly GCF_009764645.1). GTDB lineage: Bacteria > Pseudomonadota > Gammaproteobacteria > Pseudomonadales > Pseudomonadaceae > Aquipseudomonas. The sequence goes on along the minus strand of NZ_RWIM01000011.1, from coordinate 38,847 downwards.
CGCCCGGAACCAAAGTGTTGAAAGCAGATTTCATTATTTTTCTCTCTAGTAGTGAGACGGTGCTGATGCAGGTTCATCTAGATGCACCCCGGACCGATCTGAATGTCTGGGGTACTTGGGGAGAGCAGGATCTGTACCAGCCGGACTTTGCATGAGAGAAATGTTTAACTTTATGATTTAAATCAATTTTTTATGAGTGCTTGAGTGACGGGACGCACCCTTTATCCGGGTTTCCGAACAATGGCGGCGTCCACGTTCGGTTCACCGAAAAGGACTACAGGTCCTGTCGAACGAATCGGCTTGCCGGATCAGGGCTTTCTGCTAAAGAAAGTCTCGCGCGAGCCGATGGTTGTTCAGGGAAACTAAAATTAAGGAAGTCCACATGTCACTGACGATCGGTTTTTCTAACCCTGGCGCAGTCACGATCGGCGGCAAAACCGCAGCGACAATCAATGCATTGAATGAAGCGGGGGCGGATGCTTCCAGCGAAGCGTTGGGCACTGAGAAAGCTCATAGCAATCAGGTTCGAACCGGCGGTGGCGCCGCGCCGGAAGACACCAAGGCTGAAGGAAGCGATAACCAGAGCGTGACTGTCAAAACGCTATTGAAGCGGATGCAGGAACTGCAGAAACAGCTTCAGGAACAGCAGCAGCGATTGGCCGCGGCACAGGCTCACAGCTATCCGACGCCCGAAGCCAAATCGCAAGCAGTCATGTCCATTCAGGGGCAGATCGCGCAAACCAGTGGCGAGTTAATGCAGGTCGCGGCTGCACTGGTCAAGGAAATGACCAAGGGCGCCACCAGCGGCAACCTGGTCAGCACCACGGCATAAGCGACCACGGGGCGAATCAGCGGATTCGCCCTACAAAAAATGACGACGGTCGATTGTTGACAAATGTCGGCGGGATTCGCATAGTTCGGTCTACGCAAACGTTTGCGCGGCTTTCCCGGTGGCCTGTCTCTCCGAAGAAAGCGATGTAGCTTACGCCGGCGCAAGCGTTGCTCACAATAATCATAAGATCGGAGTGAACCCATGAAGCTGCCATTCGCTGGACGTCTTCTTGCTGTCGCTATGCTGGCTGCCACAGCCGCCGCACTACCTGTCTCTCCGGCCTTCGCCGAGTCCCCGGAAAAACCCAAAGTCGCGCTGGTCATGAAGTCTCTGGCCAACGAATTCTTCCTGACCATGGAAGACGGCGCCAAGGCTTATCAAAAAGAACACTCTGCCGATTTCGATCTGATTTCCAATGGCATCAAGGACGAAACCGACACCGCTGGCCAAACGCGGATTGTCGAGCAAATGATCCTGGCGAAAGTTAACGCCCTGGTCATCGCACCTTCTGATTCCAAGGCCATGGTGCCGGTGATCAAGAAAGCCGTCGATGCCGGCATCACCGTGATCAACATCGACAATCAGCTTGATCCGGCAATCGTCAAAAGCAAAAACATCAGCGTGCCCTTCGTAGGCCCGGACAACCGCAAAGGTGCGCGTCTGGTCGGTGAATACCTGGCGAAGCAACTGAAGGCTGGTGACGAGGTCGGCATCATTGAAGGTGTCTCGACGACCACCAACGCTCAGCAGCGTACCGCAGGCTTCAAAGACGCGATGGACGCGGCGCAGATCAAAGTGGTTTCGCTGCAGTCTGGCGACTGGGAGATCGACAAGGGCAACAAGGTTGCCGCCTCGATCCTCAGCGAATACCCAGATGTCAAAGCACTGCTGGCCGGCAACGACAGCATGGCCGTCGGCGCCGTTTCCGCTGTCCGTGCCGCAGGCAAGGCAGGTCAGGTGCAGGTCGTGGGTTACGACAACATCAACGCGATCAAGCCGATGTTGAAGGACGGCCGTGTGCTGGCCACTGCTGACCAGTTTGCCGCCAAGCAGGCGGTGTTCGGCATCGAAACCGCGCTGAAAATCATCAAGGGCGAAAAAGTCGACAGCGGTACCAACGGTGTGATCGAAACACCGGTCGAGCTGGTCACCAAGTAAGTCTTCTGGCGACACAACGGCGCTCGTCCGTCCGGGCGAGCGCATGGAGAGTTTCTATGTCAGTTTCCGCCCCGAACGCTGTCCTCTCGGTCAGCGGTATCGGTAAGACCTATGCGCAACCGGTGCTCACCGGCATCGATTTGACGCTGATGCGCGGTGAAGTACTGGCGCTGACCGGCGAGAATGGCGCCGGTAAAAGCACCTTGTCGAAAATCATTGGCGGACTGGTCACGCCGACCACGGGCCAGATGCAGTTTCAGGGCAAGGAGTATCGCCCAGGCAGTCGCACCCAGGCTGAAGAGCTTGGCGTGCGCATGGTCATGCAAGAACTCAATTTGTTGCCGACGCTGTCGGTGGCGGAGAACCTGTTTCTCGACAACTTGCCGAGCAACGGTGGCTGGATCAGCCGCAAGCAACTGCGCAAAGCAGCGATTGAAGCCATGGCGCAAGTCGGCCTCGACGCAATCGATCCGGACACGCTGGTCGGAGAACTGGGCATCGGCCATCAACAAATGGTCGAAATCGCCCGCAACCTCATCGGCGATTGCCATGTGCTGATTCTCGATGAGCCAACCGCGATGTTGACGGCACGTGAAGTCGAGATGCTTTTCGAGCAAATCACCCGTCTTCAGGCGCGTGGTGTCTCGATCATTTACATTTCCCATCGCCTCGAAGAGCTGGCGCGCGTTGCCCAGCGAATTGCAGTACTGCGCGACGGTAATCTGGTCTGCGTCGAGCCGATGGCCAATTACAACAGCGAGCAATTGGTCACGCTGATGGTCGGGCGTGAGCTGGGCGAACACATCGACATGGGGCCGCGCAAGATCGGCGCGCCGGCATTGACGGTCAACGGCCTGACCCGCTCGGATAAAGTGCGGGATGTTTCCTTTGAAGTGCGCGCTGGCGAAATTTTCGGAATTTCCGGATTGATCGGGGCAGGGCGCACTGAGTTGTTGCGGCTGATCTTCGGTGCTGATGTCGCCGACAGTGGCACTATCGCACTGGGTTCGCCGGCGCAGGTGATCAGTGTGCGCTCGCCGGTCGATGCGGTGCGCAATGGCATTGCCTTGATCACCGAAGACCGCAAGGGCGAAGGGCTTCTGCTCAGTCAGTCGATCAGCGCGAATATTGCGTTGGGTAACATGCCGGAAATTTCCCGGGCTGGTGTCGTCAACAACAACGACGAAATCTCTTTGGCGCAGCGTCAGATCGACGCCATGCGCATCCGCAGTTCGAGTCCTACACAGCTTGTTTCAGAATTGTCCGGCGGTAACCAGCAGAAGGTGGTGATCGGCCGCTGGCTGGAGCGTGATTGTTCGGTGCTGCTGTTCGACGAGCCTACCCGTGGCATCGACGTCGGTGCCAAGTTCGACATCTATGGCCTGCTCGGCGAATTGACCCGGCAAGGCAAAGCGCTGGTGGTGGTCTCCAGTGACCTGCGCGAATTGATGCTGATCTGCGACCGGATCGGTGTGCTGTCGGCGGGACGTCTGATCGACACCTTCGAGCGCGACAGCTGGACCCAGGATGATTTGCTTGCTGCCGCATTTGCCGGCTACCAAAAACGTGATGCGTTGCTCAACGAAGCGGCGCCAAGGGATCTCCCATGAAAACTGCATCTCCTGCCGGCAAACGTAGTGGCAATTTCTACGGGCTGGGCACTTATCTGGGCCTCGCTGGCGCCTTGCTGGCGATGGTGGCTTTGTTCTCGGTATTGAGCAGCCACTTTTTGTCCTATAACACCTTCAGCACGCTGGCCAACCAGATCCCTGACCTGATGGTGCTGGCGGTCGGCATGACCTTCGTGCTGATCATCGGTGGCATCGATCTTTCTGTCGGATCGGTGCTGGCACTGGCCGCTTCCACCGTCAGCGTGGCGATTCTCGGTTGGGGTTGGGGCGTTTTGCCCTCGGCGTTGCTTGGCATGGCGGTGGCGGCATTGGCCGGTACGGTCACCGGCTCGATCACTGTGGCCTGGCGTATTCCATCGTTCATCGTGTCCCTCGGCGTGTTAGAAATGGCCCGGGGTCTGGCCTATCAGATGACCGGGTCGCGCACTGCCTACATCGGCGATTCGTTTGCCTGGCTGTCGAACCCGATCGCGTTCGGTATCTCGCCGTCGTTCATCATTGCCTTGCTGGTGATTTTCATCGCGCAGGCAGTTTTGACTCGTACGGTGTTTGGCCGTTATCTGATCGGTATCGGCACCAATGAAGAGGCGGTTCGGCTGGCCGGGATCAATCCGAAACCCTACAAGATTCTGGTGTTCAGCCTGATGGGGTTGCTGGCCGGGATCGCTGCGCTGTTCCAGATTTCGCGTCTGGAAGCCGCTGACCCGAATGCGGGCTCCGGGCTTGAACTGCAAGTCATTGCAGCGGTGGTGATCGGCGGAACCAGCCTGATGGGCGGGCGCGGTTCGGTAATCAGCACGTTTTTTGGCGTATTGATCATTTCCGTACTTGCGGCTGGTCTAGCACAGATCGGCGCGACTGAACCGACCAAGCGCATCATCACCGGTGCGGTGATTGTTATCGCTGTGGTGCTCGACACCTATCGCAGTCAACGCGCCAGTCGCCGGGGCTGAGATACCGATATGGCAACGATCAAAGATGTAGCGGCGCTCGCAGGAATTTCCTACACAACCGTGTCCCACGTGGTGAACAACACGCGGCCGGTGAGCAAGGAAGTTCGTCTGAAAGTCGAGGCGGCCATCAAGAGCCTCGACTACGTGCCCAGTGCGGTGGCGCGTTCGCTCAAAGCCAAAACCACCGCAACCATCGGCTTGCTGGTGCCTAACAGTCTCAACCCTTACTTCGCCGAGCTGGCGCGGGGGATCGAGGATTATTGCGAGCGAAACGGCTACTGCGTGATCCTGTGCAACTCCGACGATAATCCGGAAAAGCAGCGCAGCTATTTGCGCGTGCTGCTGGAAAAACGTATCGACGGTTTGATCGTCGCCTCGGCGGGTGGAGATAGTGGCTTGGCGCAGGGTTTGGCGGGTGTGAAAACGCCAATGGTCATCGTCGACCGTGGCCTGGATGGCGTCGACGCCGATCTCGTGCGCATCGATCACGAATACGGCGCGTACCTCGCCACGCGGCATCTGCTTGAGTTGGGGCATCGTGATATCGCCACTATTGGCGGCCCGGCGAGCACCAGCGTGGCGCAGATGCGTCAGGCCGGTTATTGCCGGGCGTTGCAGGAGGCGGGTATCGAAGTGCGCCGAGCGCGCATGCTGGAAAGTGATTTCACCAGCACGGGCGGTTATAACGCGGCGGCGATTCTGCTGGAAAGCAATCCGCCCAGCGCGATTTTTGCCGGTAACGACATGATTGGTATCGGCGTGTTGCGTGCGGCAGCCGAGCGCAACGTGCGTGTGCCGAGCGAACTGTCAGTGATTGGCTTCGACGATATTCAGATGAGCCGTTATGTGTACCCGGCACTGACCACCGTCGGCCAGTCGATCCTGCAACTGGGCGAAATGGCTGCGGAGGTATTGTTGCGAAGAATTGCGACACCGAATCTGGGCACCGATCAACGCATCGTGACCCCGAGTATTGTCTTGCGCGAATCGACTGCGCCGCTGTCCGGCGTGTTCACCGAATACCGCTGAAACCGAATTGACGAGTACTGATGTATGCCAGCAAATGTAGTGGTAATAGGCAGCCTGAACATGGATCTGGTCACCCGGGCGCCACGGCTGCCGCGGGGCGGTGAAACGCTGATCGGTCACTCCTTCACCACCGTCTCGGGTGGCAAGGGCGCCAATCAGGCGGTGGCCGCTGCACGACTTGGGGCGCAGGTCGCAATGGTCGGCTGCATCGGCAACGATGACTATGGCGTGCAATTGCGCGACGCCTTGCTGGCCGAGCAGATCGACTGTCAGGCAGTCAGTATCGTTGAAGACTCCAGTGGCGTGGCATTGATCGTGGTCGATGACAACAGTCAGAACGCCATCGTGATTGTCGCGGGTGCCAACGGGGCGATGACGTCTGCGGTCATTGATCGGTTTGATGCCGTGCTGCAAGCCGCCGACGTGGTGATCTGCCAGCTCGAAATTCCTGATGCCACGGTGGGGCACGCGCTCAAACGTGCACGTGCACTGGGCAAGACTGTCATTCTCAATCCGGCGCCTGCCAGTCGACCGCTGCCGGCCGACTGGTTTGCCGCGATTGATTATCTGATTCCCAACGAAAGCGAAGCCGCCGCATTGAGCGGGCTGCCGGTCGACTCGCTGCAAACAGCGGAAAATGCCGCCAGTCACCTGATCGCCCTCGGCGCGGGAAAAGTCATCATCACCCTCGGTGCTGAAGGCTCGTTGTTCGCCAATGGCCAAGGCTTCGAGCATTTCCCCGCTCCGAAGGTAAAGGCGGTTGATACCACCGCCGCCGGGGACACCTTCGTCGGCGGCTTTGCGGCTGCGCTTGCCAGTGGCAAGTCAGAAGCCGAGGCCATTCGCTACGGGCAGATCGCCGCGGCACTGTCGGTTACCCGCGCCGGCGCGCAACCGTCCATTCCCACCATGTCCGACGTACAGGCCTTTAAACCCGCATGAAAAAGACTCCTTTGCTCAACGTCGCACTGTCGCGACTGATTGCCTCCTTGGGCCATGGCGACATGGTGGTCATCGGTGATGCCGGGCTGCCAGTACCTCCGGGCGTCGAGCTGATCGACCTCGCGCTGACGCACGGTATCCCCGATTTCGTCAGCACTTTGAAAGTCGTGCTCAGCGAGATGCAGGTGGAGAGTCATGCGTTAGCCAAGGAAATCTTCGACAAGCAACCTGCGGCGCTGAACACGCTGGAAACGTTGAGTGAAGAGGGCGTTTTGGGCCGTCGCGACCTGCTCAGTCATGAGCAATTCAAAGTCCTCAGCCGACAGGCGCGGGCGATTGTCCGTACAGGCGAATGTCAGCCGTACTGCAACATCGTGCTCGTCGCTGGGGTCACGTTCTGATTTTTCGATTTCACCTGCACAAGGAATGCGCCATGCAACGCTATGCTCACAAACTGCATCATCTGATCCGGAGTCTGCTGCTTTTGTCCGTGATAACTGCAACCGGCGCTCACGCGGCGGAAAAAATCGACCTGATCATCGACACCGATCCCGGTGCTGACGACGTGGTTGCTTTGTTGTTCGCCTTGGCATCGCCGGATGAGCTGAATATTCGTGCATTGACCACCGTGGCCGGCAACGTGCGTCTCGACAAGACTTCGCGCAACGCGCGCCTGGCCCGCGAGTGGGCAGGGCGTGAGGATGTACCGGTGTATGCCGGTGCTCCGAAACCGCTGATGCGCACGCCTATCTATGCCGAGAACATCCACGGCAAGGAAGGCCTGTCGGGTGTCACCGTTCACGAGCCTAAAAAGGGTCTGGCGCAAGGCAGTGCGGTCAACTATCTGATCGACACCCTGAAGCAAGCCAAGCCGCACAGCATTACGATTGCCATGCTCGGTCCGCAAACCAACTTGGCACTCGCGCTGATCCAGGAGCCTGAGATTGTTCAAGGCATCAAGGAGGTGGTGATCATGGGTGGTGCGCACTTCAATGGTGGCAACATCACCCCGGTGGCGGAATTCAACCTGTTTGCCGACCCGCAAGCGGCTGAAGTGGTGCTCAAGAGCGGCGTTAAACTGACGTATTTGCCGCTGGATGTGACGCACAAGATCCTCACCAGTGATGCACGTCTGAAGCAGATTGCCGCGCTGAACAACAATGCGAGCAAAATCGTCGGCGACATCCTCAACGAGTACATCAAAGGCGACATGGAGCACTACGGTATTCCGGGTGGCCCGATGCACGACGCAACTGTCGTGGCTTATCTGCTCAAGCCGGAACTGTTCACCGGTCGCTCGGTAAACGTTGTGGTGGATAGCCGTGAAGGACCGACGTTTGGTCAGACCATTGTTGACTGGTATGACGGACTGAAAGCGCCGAAGAATGCATTCTGGGTAGAGAGTGGTGATGCCCAAGGCTTCTTCGACTTGCTCACCGAGCGTCTGAAACGCTTGAAGTAAAGCATCAACCCGCAGGTGCCAGCCTGCGGGTGTTTACACCTTCTCTGCGTGTGCATGCCCGGCCTGCTCGGTCGGGTAGCGTTCGAAAATCTGCTTGATGAATTGCTGGGCGGCTTCAGTGCCCAGTTCCTTGACCAATAGATCGATACCAATCAGCGCCAATTCTTCGGTGGTTCCAGGGCTGTAAGAACTGTGTCCGTCTGCCCATTTGGCGTTGATGGCGGCGTCGATGCTGATGGTGGTCATGAGAGCGCTCGAAAAGTCGAAAGGTCTGAGTTCTGAGTTAACCATTTTGTCGGAGGTTTGGCACTGCGACTTAGGCATGAGCGCAGTGCTATGCGACACTTGGTCTTTTCCGGCTGACCCAAGGACCGTGCTGTGCAGATCGATTTGAATACCGCTGATGGCCTTACGCTCGACGCAGTGCGCCAGTTGCTGGCCTCCGCCAGTGATGACGAGCACACCCAGCTGCGCGTGACGAAGGGCGGTATTGCCTATATTTCCACGGGCGTTACCGGTGGGCAGGACATCGACGGTCTGCTGTTTCGTCTTGAGACGTGGGCCAAGGGCTCGGGCTACGTGGGAAATGTCGCGGCCAGCGATGAAGTCTGGGTGATGCAGATTTTCAACGCGCTCAAGGACAACTGGCCCAATCCGCCATTTGACTACATCGACGTCTACTGAGCGCCGTTAATATTCAGTCACGATTGATTGATGAAGAGTCGAGCGTCGCTCAGGCAAACTCGGCGTTTTTCTGATCGTGGGGCAGGGTGATGGCCTTGGCCGTGAAACCAAACGCCGGAATGGCGGTCGCACGATCTCAGCTTAACTTTAATGAATACAAGGAGGCTTCATGCCTTTGAAGTTCGCGACACTGGGTGCACTTATGGCCGCAGCCCTGTTGGCCGGTTGCAGTACGAGTTCCAGCGAGTCGGCAAAGGATCCAGTGGCAACCGAATCGGGTCATAGCCGCTGTGAAGCAACCGCGGCGGAGTTCGCCATTGGCAAGAAGGCTTCACCCGAGCTGTTGGAGCAGGCTCGTGCCAAGGCCGGAGCGCAGAATGCACGCTTCCTGAAGCCCAACGATATGATCACGCTGGAGTACCGCTCCGATCGCCTGAACCTGAACACCGACAACAACCTGGTGATCACTCGCGTCAACTGCGGCTGATTGCTGGCCGCGTTTCTTGCAGGCATAAAAAACCCCGTCACATGGACGGGGTTTTTTTAGTGCGCCGAGAAATTACTCTGGGCGAACCTGTGCAGCTTGCATACCCTTTTGGCCTTTCTCAGCCACGAAGGAGACGGTCTGGCCTTCTTTCAGGCTTTTGAAACCGTCGGATTCGATAGCTTTGAAGTGTACGAACAGGTCGTCACCGCCACCTTGAGGAGTGATGAAGCCGAAGCCTTTTTCATCGTTGAACCATTTAACGGTGCCGGTTTGGCGATTAGACATGGTGTATCTCCAAGAAACATATATTTTCAGTAGTACTGTGCTGCTCAGGCCAACTGGGCACACCCGGGTATCATAGTCGAAATGTTCGCTTTGGTAGCCCCCCGGACGTGCTGTTTGCCAATCAGTCGTGTTTTCTTTACTGCCTTTTTTCGCTGAGAGCCCCGGTTTGAAAGGCTTTGAACGAAAAATAAAGACAATAAAAAAACCTGTAAAACCTGCATAAATCGTCTGAAAAGGCTCAATTCGGGTACTTTTTTCGTCTCTTTAGCAGGTCATGCAGGCCTTTTTTGTCACTTTTTCGCCGGCGTATCGGCCTTGCATTTAGCGATTTGGCCCAACGCTTTCTGCTGCAGTTCCGGGGTCGCCTTATTGTCCATCAGCGCCTGAATGTCTTTGGCTGGATAAGACTTGATGGCGTCAGCGCCACACGCGCAATGGGATTTGGCTGCAGATGCGCCGATCTGTGGAGTCGCCGCTTGGGTGCACTGGGCCATGTACTTTTCACGTTCGCCCTTCGGCCAATCGGCGTGAGCGCTCAGTGGCAGCAGCAGAACAATGGGGGCGACTACGGCGAACAGGGTATTCAGACGCATGCGAGGATGCTCCTTGTGGGTCAATGTCTTGTTATCTGAGGGCTGAAGGGCCGATCAAGTTCAGCACTCTGGCATAAAAACGGACGATTCGCCTTCTGATCAAACAGAGGCATTAAGTGACCGCTCATCTGTGCTAGGATGCCCAGCTCAAGCGTTCTCAGGCTCCGGATGACCTCCAGTCCCGGCGCGGTCGACGTGCGAATATTCTCGATTTGAATCCCAGTCACTCTGGTTCGGTTTTCCGGTTGGCCGCAAGGCTCCTGCCGCTGTAAGGCAGGCGTTCGTCATTGAATGGCCTGGATCGGATCTTGTACTGGCTCATCCCAACCCACGTGACCTTTGGTAGGGGTCACCACTAGGAGAGGAGGCGCCATGCCAACTATTACTCTTCCCGACGGCAGTCAACGTTCATTCGATCACCCGGTTTCCGTAGCCGAGGTCGCAGCATCCATTGGTGCTGGTCTGGCCAAAGCCACCTTGGCCGGCAAGGTCAATGGTCAACTGGTCGACGCCAGCGACATCATCAGCAGCGACGCGACCCTGCAAATCATCACGCCAAAGGATGAAGAGGGGCTGGAGATCATTCGCCACTCCTGCGCTCACCTGGTTGGCCACGCGGTCAAGCAGCTGTATCCGACTGCGAAAATGGTCATCGGGCCGGTCATCGACGAAGGCTTCTATTACGACATCGCCTTCGAGCGTCCTTTCACTCCGGACGATATGGCTGCCATCGAACAGCGCATGCAGCAGCTGATCGAGAAAGATTACGACGTCATCAAGAAAGTCACTCCGCGTGCCGAAGTGATCGAAGTGTTCAAGGCCCGCGGCGAAGACTACAAGCTGCGCCTGGTCGAAGACATGCCGAACGAACAGGCCATGGGCCTGTACTATCACGAAGAATACGTCGACATGTGCCGCGGTCCGCACGTGCCGAACACCCGCTTCCTGAAATCCTTCAAACTGACCAAGCTGTCGGGCGCCTACTGGCGTGGCGACGCCAAGAACGAGCAATTGCAGCGCGTTTACGGCACCGCTTGGGCAGACAAGAAGCAGCTGGCGGCTTACATCCAGCGCATCGAAGAAGCTGAAAAACGCGATCACCGCAAGATCGGCAAGCGTCTGGGCCTGTTCCATACCCAGGAAGAATCCCCGGGCATGGTGTTCTGGCACCCGAACGGCTGGACTCTGTACCAGGTGCTTGAGCAGTACATGCGCAAGATCCAGCGCGACAACGGCTATCTTGAGATCAAAACTCCTCAAGTCGTTGACCGCAGCCTGTGGGAGAAATCCGGGCACTGGGCGAACTACGCCGACAACATGTTCACCACTCAGTCGGAAAACCGCGACTACGCCATCAAGCCGATGAACTGCCCGTGCCACGTGCAGGTGTTCAATCAAGGCCTGAAGAGCTACCGCGAGCTGCCGATGCGTCTGGCCGAGTTCGGTGCCTGCCACCGTAACGAGCCATCGGGTGCGCTGCACGGCATCATGCGTGTACGCGCGTTCACCCAGGACGATGCTCACATCTTCTGCACCGAGGAGCAGATGCAGGCTGAGTCCGCCGCGTTCATCAAGCTGACCATGGACGTTTATCGTGACTTCGGCTTCACCGATGTCGAGATGAAGCTGTCCACTCGTCCGGAAAAACGCGTCGGTTCCGACGAGCTGTGGGATCGCGCTGAAGCTGCATTGGCTGCAGCCCTTGATTCTGCGGGCCTGCCGTACGATCTGCAGCCGGGCGAAGGTGCGTTCTACGGTCCGAAGATCGAGTTCTCGCTGAAAGACTGCCTCGGTCGGGTCTGGCAGTGTGGTACTCTGCAGCTCGATTTTAACCTGCCTGTCCGTTTGGGCGCTGAATACGTCTCCGAAGACAACAGCCGCAAACACCCAGTGATGTTGCACCGTGCGATCCTTGGTTCGTTCGAGCGTTTCGTCGGGATTCTGATCGAGCACTATGAAGGTGCATTCCCTGCCTGGCTCGCGCCAACGCAGGCGGTGATCATGAATATCACTGATAAACAGGCAGATTTTGTTGCAGAGGTTGAAAAAACTCTCAACGAGAGCGGATTTCGTGCCAAGTCCGACTTGAGAAATGAAAAGATCGGCTTTAAAATCCGCGAGCATACTTTGCTCAAGGTTCCCTATCTTTTGGTTATCGGAGATAAGGAAGTCGAGATGCAGACTGTCGCTGTGCGTACTCGTGAAGGTGCTGACCTGGGCTCGATGCCCGTCGCCCAGTTCGCTGAGTTTCTCGCGCAAGCGGTTTCCCGGCGTGGTCGCCCAGATTCGGAGTAATTATTATTAAGCGTGAAATGAGACAAGATAAACGAGCTGCACCGAAAGCCCCGATCAACGAGAATATCTCGGCACGCGAGGTTCGGTTAATTGGGGCTGAGGGTGAACAGCTTGGGATTGTGTCAATTGAAGACGCGCTTCTTAAGGCTGAAGAGGCCAAACTGGATTTGGTGGAAATTTCCGCCGATGCAGTACCCCCTGTTTGCAAACTGATGGATTACGGCAAATCGATCTTCGAGAAGAAGAAGCAGGTTGCCGCGGCCAAGAAAAACCAGAAGCAGATTCAGGTTAAAGAAATCAAGTTTCGTCCAGGGACGGAGGAAGGGGATTACCAGGTAAAACTGCGCAACCTGGTACGTTTCCTGAGTGATGGGGACAGGGCCAAGGTATCCTTGCGATTCCGCGGCCGTGAGATGGCCCACCAGGAGCTGGGGATGGAACTCCTCAAGCGGGTTGAAGCTGACCTGCTCGAGTACGGTTCGGTCGAACAGCATCCTAAGATGGAAGGACGCCAGCTGATCATGGTCATCGCCCCGAAAAAGAAGAAGTAATCAACAGGGCACGGCAGGCCTTCTGATTATGTTTATCAACTGAATGCGGAGTATCCGAACATGCCAAAAATGAAAACCAAAAGTGGTGCTGCTAAGCGGTTTCTGAAAACTGCTAACGGTATCAAGCACAAGCACGCTTTCAAGAGCCACATCCTGACTAAAATGTCGACCAAGCGTAAGCGTCAACTGCGCGGTAGCAGCTTGCTGCATCCGTCTGACGTGGCAAAAGTCGAGCGCATGCTGCGCCTTCGTTAATTTTAGTCAAGAATAGAGGAAGTAACTCATGGCTCGTGTAAAGCGTGGCGTCATTGCCCGTAAGCGTCACAAAAAAATTCTGAAACTTGCTAAAGGCTACTACGGTGCACGTTCGCGCGTATTCCGTGTTGCCAAGCAAGCGGTAATCAAGGCAGGCCAATACGCCTACCGTGACCGTCGTCAGAAAAAACGTCAGTTCCGCGCTCTGTGGATCGCTCGTATCAACGCTGGTGCTCGTGTTAACGGTCTGTCCTACAGCCGTTTCATCGCTGGCCTGAAAAAAGCGTCCATCGAGATCGACCGTAAGGTTCTGGCTGATCTGGCAGTGAACGAAAAAGCGGTGTTTGCTGCGATTGTCGAGAAAGCTAAAGCCACCTTGGCTTAAGTACCCCCGACAATCACCCGGCCTCACTTCCGTGGGGCCAGGTGGTAAACGTCTTAAATAGGGGAAGAGCCTTCAAGCTCTTCCCCTATTTTGTATCTGGAGTCTGTACATGGAAAACCTGGATGCGCTGGTCTCTCAAGCACTAGAGGCTGTGCAAAGCGCTGAAGATATCAATGCCCTGGAGCAAATCCGGGTTCAATACCTTGGCAAGAAGGGCGAATTGACTCAGGTGATGAAGACCCTGGGGAATTTGCCGGCAGAAGAGCGTCCGCAAGTCGGCGCCCTGATCAACGTTGCCAAGGAACGTGTCACAGGCGTACTCAATGCGCGCATGGCCCTGTTTGAAGAAGCCGAACTGGCTGCCAAACTGTCCGCCGAATCCATTGACGTGACGTTGCCGGGCCGTGGCCAGACCTCCGGTGGTCTGCATCCGGTGACCCGGACTCTGGAACGTGTTGAACAGTTCTTCACCCGCATCGGCTACGGCATTGCCGAGGGCCCTGAGGTCGAAGACGACTATCACAATTTCGAAGCGCTCAACATCCCAGGCCATCACCCGGCCCGGTCGATGCATGACACCTTCTATTTCAACGCCAACATGCTGCTGCGCACCCATACCTCGCCGGTACAGGTCCGCACCATGGAATCGAAGCAGCCGCCGATCCGCATCGTCTGCCCAGGCCGTGTGTACCGCAGCGACTCCGATATCACCCACTCGCCGATGTTCCACCAGGTCGAAGGCCTGCTGGTTGATCGCGACATCAATTTTGCCGATCTCAAAGGCACCATCGAAGAATTCCTGCGCGTGTTCTTCGAAAAAGAATTGGCCGTACGTTTCCGTCCTTCGTACTTCCCGTTCACCGAGCCGTCCGCTGAAGTCGACATGGAATGCGTGATGTGCAGCGGCAAAGGCTGCCGTGTCTGCAAGCAGACTGGCTGGCTCGAAGTGATGGGCTGCGGCATGGTTCACCCGAACGTGCTGCGCATGTCCGGCATCGACCCGGAAGAGTTCTCGGGCTTTGCCTTCGGCATGGGCGTCGAGCGTCTGGCCATGCTCCGTTACGGCGTGAACGACTTGCGTCTGTTCTTCGACAACGACTTGCGGTTCCTCGCGCAATTTCGCTAGTCGTAACGAATTCTTAGGAGAGCAGGATGAAATTCAGTGAACAATGGCTGCGTGGCTGGGTTAGCCCGCAGGTAAATCGCGACGAGCTGGTTGCTCGTCTGTCGATGGCCGGTCTTGAGGTCGATAGCGTTACGCCGGCCGCCGGTGTATTCAGCGGCGTCGTTGTGGGCGAGGTGCTGAGCACCGAGCAGCACCCTGATGCCGACAAGTTGCGCGTTTGCCAGGTCAGCAATGGCGCGGAAACTTTCCAGGTCGTGTGCGGAGCGCCAAACGTGCGCCCGGGCCTGAAGATTCCGTTCGCCATGATCGGTGCCGAACTGCCGGGCGATTTCAAGATCAAGAAAGCCAAGCTGCGCGGCGTCGAGTCCAACGGGATGTTGTGCTCGCAAGCCGAACTGCAGGTGGGTGAGGGTAACGACGGTCTGATGGAGCTGCCGGCCGATGCGCCGGTGGGTGAAGATTTCCGCGTGTATCTGGATCTGGAAGACGCCAGCATCGAAGTCGACCTGACCCCGAACCGTGGCGACTGCCTGTCCCTGGCCGGTCTGGCCCGTGAAGTTGGTGCGCTGTACGACGCTCCGGTCACTCGTCCAGTCGTCATGACCATTCCTGCCGTGCACGACGAAGTGCGTTCGGTAGAAGTGCTGGCGCCTGCGGCGTGCCCACGCTACCTCGGTCGCGTCATCCGCAATGTCGATTTGTCCAAGCCGACGCCGCTGTGGATGGTTGAGCGTCTGCGTCGCGCCGATGTGCGCAGCATCGACGCTGCCGTCGACATCACCAACTACGTGATGCTTGAGCTGGGTCAGCCACTGCACGCTTTCGATCTCGCCGAAATCAATGGCGGCATTCGTGTGCGCATGGCGGAAGAGGGCGAGAAGCTTGTGCTGCTCGACGGTCAGGAAGTCAGCCTGCGTAGCGATACGCTGGTGATCGCCGACCACACTCGCGCGCTGGCGATTGCCGGTGTCATGGGTGGCGAGCACAGCGGCGTTTCCGCGACCACTCGCGACGTATTCCTTGAGTCTGCTTTCTTCGACCAGATAGCTGTCGCTGGCAAGGCGCGCTCTTATGGCCTGCACACCGACGCTTCGCACCGCTACGAGCGTGGCGTCGATTGGAAACTGGCCCGTGAAGCCATGGAGCGCGCCACTGGCCTGCTGCTGGAAATTACCGGTGGCGAAGCTGGCCCGGTCATCGAGACCGTCAGCGAGCAGCATCTGCCGTCGATCGCACCGATCACTCTGCGTTCCCAGCGCATCACTCAGATGCTCGGTATGGAAATGGATTCGGCACAGGTCGAGCGTTTGCTCAGCGGCCTGGGTCTGGGCATTGTTGCCGACGGCGAAGGCCAATGGCGAGTAGAAGTGCCAAGCCATCGCTTCGATATCAGCCTGGAAGTGGACCTGATCGAAGAACTGGCTCGTTTGTACGGCTACAACCGTCTGCCGGTTCGCTACCCGCAAGCGCGCTTGGCACCACAAGCCAAGGCTGAAGCGCGTAGCGATCTGCCTGAGCTGCGTCGCCTATTGGTGGCTCGTGGTTATCAGGAAGCTATCACTTACAGCTTCATCGATCCGCGTCAGTTCGAGCTGTTCAACCCGGGCGTAGAGCCGCTGTTGCTGGCCAATCCGATCTCCAACGACATGGCCGCCATGCGTTCGTCGCTGTGGCCGGGTCTGGTCAAGGCGCTGCAGCACAACCTCAACCGTCAGCAGGATCGCGTGCGTTTGTTTGAAAGCGGTCTGCGCTTCGTTGGTCAGTTGGAGGGTCTGAAGCAAGAGCCAATGCTGTCCGGTGTGGTCTGCGGTAGTCGTTTGCCGGAAGGCTGGGCACAAGGTCGCGACACTGTCGATTTCTTCGACGTCAAAGCTGACGTGGAAGCGGTACTTGGCTTCGCCGGTGCACTGGATTCGTTCACGTTCGCACCAGGCAAACATCCTGCGCTGCACCCGGGTCAAACCGCACGCATCGAGCGCGAAGGACGTGAAGTCGGCTTCATCGGTGCCATTCACCCGGAATTGTCGAAAGCCTTGGGTCTGGATCGTCCGGTCTTCGTTTTCGAGTTGGTTCTGGCTGAAGTGGCGCTCGGTAAAATGCCGAAATTCCACGAGTTGTCGCGCTTTCCTGAAGTGCGTCGTGATCTTGCATTAATTGCACACAAGGACGTCGCGGCCTCGGCTGTACTGGACGTAATCCGTGAAAATGCAGGCGAATGGCTCACAGATCTCAGGCTGTTTGACGTATATCAGGGTAAAGGCATTGATCCTGATAGAAAAAGCCTCGCAGTTGGCTTGACCTGGCAGCATCCATCGCGCACTCTTAATGACGATGAGGTGAATTCGACGACGCAAAATATCCTCACCTCGCTCGAACAAAGGTTGAACGCCACGTTAAGGAAGTGACGTATGGGGGCTTTGACGAAAGCTGAGATGGCGGAACGTCTGTATGAAGAGCTGGGCCTGAACAAGCGGGAAGCCAAGGAATTGGTAGAACTGTTTTTTGAGGAAATCAGGCACGCTCTTGAAGACAACGAGCAGGTCAAATTGTCCGGTTTCGGCAATTTCGACCTTCGGGACAAACGCCAGCGGCCTGGCCGCAACCCGAAAACGGGGGAAGAAATCCCGATCACGGCTCGCCGTGTGGTCACCTTTCGTCCAGGGCAGAAGTTGAAGGCCCGAGTTGAGGCTTATGCTGGAACCAAGTCATAACGACGAACTACCCGTCATCCCAGGCAAACGCTACTTCACCATTGGTGAAGTCAGCGAGCTGTGTGCCGTAAAGCCACACGTGCTGCGCTACTGGGAGCAGGAGTTTCCTCAACTCAACCCCGTCAAACGCCGCGGAAACCGCCGGTATTATCAGCGCCAGGACGTGCTGATGATCCGGCAGATCCGCGCGCTCCTTTACGATCAGGGTTTCACCATCGGCGGCGCACGCCTGCGCCTGTCCGGCGATGAAGCCAAAGACGACACTACTCAATACAAGCAGATGATTCGGCAGATGATTGCCGAGTTGGAAGACGTGTTGGTGGTTCTCAAGAAATAAAAAGCTGCGTTTGAATACTTCCAGTTTTCAAAAGCTTGCGCTATATTCTTGAGCGTTCTTCGAGGTGAAGATCGAGTTGCAAGACCAGTCGGGGCGTAGCGCAGTCCGGTAGCGCACTAGCATGGGGTGCTAGGGGTCGAGTGTTCGAATCACTCCGTCCCGACCATATAATTCAATGACTTAGCCGCTTTCGAGCGGCTTTTTCGTTTATGCCATAGTGACTTTTCGAGTGACCTTGGCCTTATCATTCATGCCTCCCTCCTTTTCAGAATCGTCAGCGCTGGTGCGCGCGAGTCGGTTGCTGATACCTTATTTGCCGCTGCGATGAGCTGATCTGATTCCGCCGCCGTAGTGGCTGGTGATGCCCCCGTGCTTGTGGCCGAGCAACGCTTTCCGATCTGCTTCAGTCACGCCTGCAGCACGCAGCCTTCTCCCAAAGGTGTGCTTCAAGTCGTGAATTCGGATTCTGGCAAAGCCATCATCTGCTGGCCGCAAGAATTTCTCCTGCCACTTCTTCGCCGCCCGGATCCGCGCCTTCTTCCAGGCCGATTCGTTCATGCGGCGATGCGACCGCCTTTCATGGTTGGTGCCAAGCGCTGCGGCAGACTGGAAACCAGTTCCGCACGCTTGCGGCCGATCACTTCGTTGAAGGAAAGGCCGAAGCCGAGGATCGCGATGCGCCTCTCAATGTCGTCTAGCTGTTCATCAACCAGCGTTTTTACCGGTGGCGTTGTCATGCGGCTCTCCCTTTTCGGAATTCGTATGCACGGTTCAGGCGCTCGGTGTAGGTGACGTCTTCTGTCGCGCTGATGATGTTGAGTGCGCGGAAGATCATGAGGGCCGTATTTGACGAGGACCTGACGGCGAGTGCGCTGCAATCTGGGTCGGACATGCTTTGGATGTAGCCTTCGAGCATCCCAACGGCCAGGTCGTGATTGCCCGTACCGGGGAGGCCGGCGTTCTCCGGGATCTGCGGAGCGCTCATTTCAGCCCCCAAAATTCGCCGTAGGCGACTAGTGCTGCTGCAATTTGAGTGGCCCGCGCCTTGCGGTCGATCAACTCCTGCGCCGCCATCAACTTCTGATGTTGAGTGCGTTGAAGCGCTGCTGCCTCGTAGTCATGGAAGTCTTCAACCTGCGGCGCTTTCGGGCGCCCCCAATCGTCATAGCGCCTGTCCCACTCTCGGGCCTGTGCATTTTCTGCATAGCTGGTTGCCATGGTCGCCTCCGAGGTGGCGGGTGTTGATCCAACAAAACTCGAATCTCGAATGCACTCGTCCGCTCCGCTGGTTGCCGTTGGGCGCGGAGGGGAGTGCATTCGGGTGGGGTCGGCGTCGGGGGTTAAAGAAATGTTGGGACTAAGCCGATAGGCTTGCGTCGGCATTGATGCCAAACATGAAAGCTGGAGTATGAAATGCCGTTGGAAAGATCGCTTATAGGCGTGTTCGCCGCGCTTATTGGCTGCACTTTTGCGTCGACCGCACAGGCTGCCAGCGAACATGAGATGGTCGTCGTTGGTTCAGCTCTTTACCAAGTCTGCGGACAGAAGCATCCAGAAAAGGAGCTTTCTTTAGAGCAATACATATCGCTACATCCACACATGTCTACTCAATTAGCAAACGACATTAGGGAGTTCTCCTCGCAGCCAGAACACAAAGCAGAACTTGAGACTACTGTTCTGCGCATGCGGACCGAGGCCACCCAAGATTTACTTGAAGTCGTATGTGATAGCTATTACCGAGATGCAAAGAAGCGGGAGTAGTCCGCAGTTTCATCCGCGTGGGGTTTTGATCTAGCCGGGGCTCAACCGGCATTCGGCGGAAGGGGTAGACCTATAGGCTGCCGATAGGCCTATAAATAAACTGTCAACTGGGGCAGTGGGGCCGGCGGTGGAGTGTTGGTCCGAACCGCCGGCAATAAGCATGGTTACTCTACGATGCAGATCCAGCGGTGGTTGTAACGGTAGGGAGCGCGAGTGAAGTGCACATCTGAAACCAGATTCATGCCTCGCTCTTGGAGCGCTTCGGTCAGTTGTACGAGTGTCTCTGCTTGGATAGTCATTGCTGTCACCTCGTCAGATTTACTGCGTTCATAATTCTTGACCGAGCGGGCAACTGGCTAATTCAATTTTTCTACCTGTGTGATATGCAAAGCACCCAGACCCGCTAGGGGCGTCGGTCTGGGCTTGGAGCATCACATTGTTGACTTTGCGCAGGGTGGACTACTGGGAACCCCGGCCGATGCGCGGTGACATCGACATCCTCTTCACACCACCCAGCCAAGCGCCGGGTTTTTATTGCTCCCGAATGGCCATTTTCATATAGATTGGTGCTGATTGGCAGTGGAGAGCAGGAATTGGCAAAACGAAGGGATCGTACGCAATCATTTTTTTCTAAAGCTTTCGGTGGCTTAAGCGCGAGTTACTACCTACGCCAGCTTTTTTTCGGTTCGCTGCCTCCGCTCATGATTCTGTCCGTCGTAGGTAGCAGCTCCTTCAGTCTTATGGACAAGCCCGTATTGATAGTCCTGTGTGTGGTTAGCACCCTCGTATACCCATACTCTCGATTCGTTTACGAAAGAGCCTTCGAATTTCTTGTTGGAAATAAAGAGTTTGGCTTAGACTCCTCGCTGATGATGTACCTACAAATTCTCACCATTATGATTTGCTGGGGTGTGTCAATTTTTCTGGCGCCTATTGGGCTCACCTATTTGTACCGGCGTAACAGCCGATAGATCCAACAGGACATTTCGTTACTTAGCCCAGACGTAGAGCTGGGCTTTTTTATGTCATAGGGAATTGTGCGTGGATGCTCAGTTTTCACGACTGTTCCCTCTTCAAGATTTCAGCACCTGTCTACGCGCATTTTAGTTAACGCGCGTATGCTCTCCGGTCTGGTGCACAGGCGAGGGGACTCGCGTGGCTTCGAGAAAGGTGGCTAACTTTTGGTGATTGCGTCTGCAGATCACATAGACAAGTAACAAGGAAAACTACGTGCTAAGGAAGCTCATTTTGCTATTGGCCATTTCACAGTTGAGTGGCTGTGCCTGGCTTGCTGCAGTTACCAATCGGAATAGTTCATACGATTGCTACGACGGTGTAGAGGCTGAATATCTGTTCGCCCAATTTATAGGGCCGCTCGTCCTTATCGATCTACCCTTTACCTTTGTAGCAGATACGCTCTCGCTGCCTTTTTGTGCTATTTGACTTTAGAGCCCTGAGCACCCCGCTCGAGATTCGCGCCAATCGGCGTATCAACCTTTAAGCGACTTTTGTGTAGTAGAGGTTCAATGCGACCACTTCAAGCACGGCGACAAGCACGCAGAACGCAACGAAACCTCGAGAGAAAACCCTTCGTGGCTTTTCATAACCTTGGTAGTTACTGAATGCAGTGCAAAGGTTACTGACAATATCCATTAAGTCCATAACGACTCCCAAAACAACAAACCGATCAGTCAGATCGATTTGTTGCCTGCACAAAACCCACGCATCGGCTCAGCCTTTCTTCGCAGCCCTTTCAAGCACCACGACACAGGCACCATAAAAGTTCTTGTGAAACTCAAAGATCGTTTTCTCCCGCATCGCTTCATCCGAATACTGCGGAATGTCATACGCCTGTTCGATCAATGTTTTATACAAACCGCCCACATAGTCGTTTTGTTTTCCTGCCGCCTCAGCCATTTCCTGCAATTCGGCGATGGGCATGCCGCCCTGCCTGGCTTTCATCACAGCTTTGGCCGAGTTTTCTACGCGTGCGCATTCTTCGAGGCCATCTTTTGAGATATCAGTACTGTGCGCTGAAAGGCTGATGAACATTACCGCTACTGCCACAAGACTACGTTTGATCATGACGCGCCATCCCTGATTTTGAGCGCGAACTTTAACATTCATGGCTCAGCGCCACCATCTGATGCGTTTTGAAAGCATTCCAATTCACTGCCCGGATTTTTTCATATCCCCGGAATCACTGGAGCCGGCTGCATCCTTCTGTGTCTCGTGAGTTTCAGCGCCGGAGTTCGAACCGGACGCTTCTTCGCCTTTCTTGTCGGCCTTATCCTCGTTCGAAGCCGATCCGCCCTGGTTCACGCCGGGGATAGCCGTCGGCGGTGCCGAGGGTGCGCCGGTTTTTTCTGCAGCGAGTGAAAAAAGCGGGCACACCGAAATCAGGCCAGCGAGTCCGAGCGCAATTATTTTCTTGTTCATGACGTCGATTTCCAAAGTCAGGGGATGTACTGCTTTGGAAGCGTCCGTGTGCGGAACGTGCGGGACATCAGACCAGCGGCTCCGAGCAACGACTGAGTCGGCCGGTGTCGGCGGCGAAGGTGTGCGCCAACTGCGGATTTGCCTCCGCAAAAAAACCTCTGAAAGGCGGCAAATTGCTGGCCCCCGAGCCGCGGTTTCACCGGCAAAATCGCCTTTTTTTCAAAAGGTTAGGTTGGCACTATGCGGACGATTGTTATCACCGTTGCAACGCTTTCCCTGGCTGTTCTCGCCTCGGGAGTCCAGGCGAAGGAATTGAGTAAGAGTCATCGCTTTGCGTGCACTTGGGGTTCGGATATTGCAGCTGGTGCCCAGCAATCGAAACTGTCCGGCGTCTCACTGTACGGCGCGCGCAAACAACTGCAGGTGCGTCGATTCCAGCAACCGTGGATGCGCATGACGGCGATGGGCATCACCGAACAGACTTACAGCAGTACCTCGAAACTCAAGCCTGCAGCGGTCAAGCAGACGTATTACGAGCAGTGCGTCAGGCATGAACTGGCGCAGCGTTGAGATGCCAGAGCCCGACCCGAAACGGTCGGGTTTTTTTATGCCTGAGCCTACCGTGGCCAACACCAACAATCGCGGACATCTCGGGACTCTTGGCAGCGGCAACCACTCCATTGAAGTGTGCGTGGATGAGGTCAACTGGGTCTGGTTCATGTTGCACAGCGGCATGTCGACGCCACCGTCCTTGGCCAGCGCGTTGAATACACGCTCGGCCTCGGCAATGCTGTAAAAACGCCGGCTTTAGTACAGCATCTGGCCGTCAAACCCTCACCGTCTGAAATTCAATCATGGCGCTGGAGTACCATAGCGTCCCGTCATTACCAGCCGAGCCCAGCACCCCATGCCCGACCTATCGCGCTTCACCTCCTTGTTCGATCAGGCGCAGCGCGCCTTGCGCCTGGTGTGGGGGACGTCGCGGGGTTTGTTTCTGGGGCTGGTGCTGGCAACGCTGGTGGCAGGGCTGCTGCCGGCACTGGCGGCATGGTTGGGGCAGCGAATTGTCGACGCCGTGGTGGCAGCCATGCAGTTGCATGCGCAGCAGGGCAGTGCGCCGCTGGGGCCGGTGTTGCGTTATGTGTTGCTCGAGGCCGGGGTGTTGGCACTGTTGTCCGGCACACAGCGGGCGCTCTCGGTGCAGCAGTCGCTGTTGCGGGTGCAGCTGGGGCAGAAGGTCAATACGCTGATTTTGCAGAAAGCGCAGACCCTGTCTCTGGTGCAGTTCGAAAACTCCGAGTTCTACGACAAACTGGTGCGTGTGCGGCGCGAGGCCTCGACTCGGCCGCTGGCGCTGGTCATGAAGTCGCTGGGTTTGATCCAGAACCTGATCATGCTGATCAGCTTCGGTGTTCTGTTGGTGCATTTTTCCCCGTGGGCGCTGGTGTTGCTGGTGGTCGGTGCGTTGCCGGTGTTCTTCGCCGAGGCGCACTTTTCCGGTGACGCCTTTCGCCTGTTCACCCGCCGCGCGCCGGAGAGTCGGCAGCAAAGCTACATCGAAACCTTGCTGTCCCACGAAACCTATATCAAAGAGGTCAAGCTGTTCGGCTTTGCCCCGCTGTTGCTGCAACGCTATCGCGACACGTTTGCCAGGCTGTATGCGGAAGATCGGCGCCTGACGTTGCGGCGCGATGGCTGGGGTTTTGGCCTCGGCCTGCTCGGCACTGCGGCATTTTACCTAGCTTATGCCTGGGTGGTGATCGATACCGTGCATGGCCAGATCAGCCTCGGCCAGATGACCATGTATCTGGTGCTGTTCAAGCAAGGTCAAAGTGCGGTGAGCAGCAGTCTGAGTGCGATCAGCGGCCTCTACGAAGACGGCCTCTACCTGACCAGCCTTTATGAATATCTGGCCGAACCGGTACAGGTCGATACCGGCCACCTGACGGTCGGTGCCCTCCCGGGCGATGGTTTGCGCTTCGAAAGCGTCGGTTTCCGTTATCCCGGAGCCAGTCGGCCGGCGCTGGAAAACATCGACCTGCAACTGCTGCCGGGCCAAAGCATGGCGCTGGTCGGCGAGAACGGTTCTGGCAAGACCACGCTGATCAAGCTGCTGACCCGGCTCTACCGTCCCGATCAAGGTCGTATTCTGCTCGACGGCAGCGATTTGCAGGATTGGCAGGAAACCGCGTTGCGTCGGCGCATTGGCGTGATTTTTCAGGATTACATCCGCTACCAGTTCAGCGTCGGCGAAAACATTGGCGTCGGCGATACCTTGGCGTTCAACGACCAACAAAGGTGGCAGGAAGCCGCTACCCAAGGCATGGCGGCACCCTTTATCGAAGGGCTCGACAAGGGTTATGCCACGCAGTTGGGACGCTGGTTTGCCGGTGGCCAGGAGTTGTCCGGTGGGCAATGGCAGAAGATTGCCTTGTCCCGCGCGTACATGCGCCGTGATGCCGACCTTCTGATTCTTGATGAGCCGACGTCGGCCCTCGACCCTGCGGCTGAAGCGGCGGTGTTCGAGCACTTCAGCCAGCACAGCGAAGGGCGCATGACGCTGCTGATTTCCCACCGCTTTTCCAGCGTACGCAATGCCGATCACATCATCGTGCTGCAACAGGGGCGGATTCTCGAGCAGGGTGGCCACGATCAACTCATCGCCGCTGCCGGCCATTACGCACAACTGTTCGATCTGCAGGCACGCGGCTACCGCTAGGTGTCCCGCGCGCTGCGTACGGTTGTAGGCCCGGCCACCCGAGGCGCTGGTTTGCTGTGCATCAAGCTGTCGAGTGCCTTGCGATAGTTCTGCCCGCCGAGGGCCATGCTGTTGTTGTGCGTAGCGCCGGGTACCAGTAACAGGCGTTTGGGTTGTTGGGCGGCGTTGAACAACTGTTCACTGAAGCGCGGCGGCACGAAGGCGTCAGCCAGCCCGTGCACCACCAGCAAGGGCATATGGATGTCAGCGATTTTGTCGATGGAATCGAATTTCTGCGACAGCAACCAACGCACGGGCAGCGACGTATTGGCCACGGCGGCCGCAACATCGGCGAGGGACGTGAAGGTCGACTCGATCACCAGACCGCGCACTGGCAGTGGCGTGTTTTTACGCGCAGCGTCCTGGCCGAGTTCTGCAGCCAGATCGATCGCCACAGCGCCACCGAGTGAATGGCCATAGATCAGCCGTTTGCTCGGGTCGGGTTGCAGCAACTTGAAGCGCTCCCATGCCACCCGCGCATCTTCGTAAACGCTGCTTTCGGACGGCAGATCACCCTTGCTCTGGCCGAAGCCACGGTAATCGATGGCGAGCACCGAATAGCCCGCTGCGCGCAGTTGTTCGATGCGGAACAGCTGTCCGGTGAGATTCCAGCGCACGCCGTGCAGATACAGGATGGCCGGGGCATTGGGTTCTTCCGCCGGCCACCACCAGGCATGGATGTTTTGTCCGGCCTTGAAACTCTTCGGTTGCAGATCGAGTTCCTGCACGCTGCCGGGCAGGCCGCGATACCAGCCGGCCGTGCCCGGTTCAATGCGAAACAGCAGCTTGCGTTCGGTGTGTTCGAGCACGGCACAACTCGTCGGCACGCCGATAATCAGCGCAGCCATGAAGGCGAACGCCAAGCGGCGGCGACGCAGACGGGTCATGAAGGCAAGGAACATTAAACGTTTCACCAAAGGTCGGGCAAAGAACGCTTTTTACCAGATGCCTTGGCCGTCGCGTGACATTTTCGACCACCGTAACGGCGCAACGATTACAAAATGCTGCAACAACTCAACTGACCTGCAACACGATCTTGCCGATATGGTCACCAGCCTCCATGTGCGCATGGGCCTGGGCGGCGTCGGCGAGCGGGTAGACCTTGTCGATGAGTGGCAGGCAGCGTCCGGCAGCCAGCGCTGGCCACACGTGTTCGCGCAGCTCGCTGGCAATGGCGGCTTTTTCCGCAGCGCTACGCGCGCGCAGCAACGATCCAGTAATAACGGCGCGTTTGGCCATCATCGCCAACAGATCAAAGTCGTTGGCCTTCGCGCCGCCAAGGAAACCGAGCATCACCAGCCTCCCGTCCATCGCCAGAGCACTGACGTTATCGTTTAGATATGAGCCGCCCATGATGTCGAGAATCACATTCACGCCCTGACCATTGGTTTTATCGGCGATGACTTTGGCGAACTCTTCTTCGCGGTAGTTGATCGGCTGGCCACCGAGTTTGCTGATTGCTGCGCATTTGTCAGGGCTGCCAGCGGTAGCAAAGGCCTCGATACCGAATTCGCGGCAGAGCATCAGGGCGGTGGTGCCGATGCCGCTGGTGCCTCCGTGGATCAAAGCGCGCTGGCCTTTGCTGGCGCCACCGAGGCCAAACAGGTTGGCCCACACAGTGAAAAACGTCTCGGGAATCGCGGCGGCTTGCACCCAGTCGATTCCCTGCGGAATAGGCAGCGTTTGCCCGGCGGGCACGGCGGCGTACTCGGCGTAACCGCCACCATTGGTCAACGCGCAGACCCGATCACCGATGGCGAACTGGCTGACGCCGGCGCCAAGGGCCACAACCACCCCGGCAACTTCCAGGCCGGGGATCGGGTTCATGCCCGGTTTCATCGGGTATTTACCGGCGCGTTGCAGGGCGTCCGGGCGATTGATCCCGGCGGCGTGCACGTGGATCAGCACTTCGCCCTCGGCGACGTCGGGTAGCGGCACGCGCTTGGCTTGCAGAACCTCGGGGCCACCGGGTTCGGTGATTTCGATGCGGGTCATTTCGTGGGGTAAGGACATAGTGCTTCCTCCTGATAAAAGTGTGTGTAGATGGGAGTCGTGCATCCCTCGATAAATTCAGGTCAATCCCGATAATCGTGTGGGAGCGAGCTTGCTCGCGAAGGCGCCGGGACGGTTAGCGCAGGGTTGTCAGATAAAGCGCTTTCGCGAGCAGGCTCGTTCCCACCTTGGGTTATGCGTGCCCAAACGTTCATGGCCTGTTCCAACAGCAACGCCACGCCAATCGCACCGCAGGCAATCATGAACAGCATCGCGTGGTGGCCACCGTTGGCATTAAACAGCGCTGAATAAGCAAAACCAGCCAGCGCCTGAAACGTGGCAAACGACACCGTGGCGCGGCTCCAGGCAATTTGCTGACGAGCGTGCTCAGGCACCAGCTCATGCACCCGCGCCAACGCCAACGGCACGATGCCTGGCGGAAATGAACCGAGAATCACCGCGAGCACCGCCAGTGCCACGAAGGACTGCGAAACGGCCAGCAACGCGAGGGCAATCGCCTGAATCACCAGCACCAGGCGAATGCTCAACCGAGCGCCGAACTTGTCGGCGAGAAAGCCATAACTCACTGGGCCGATAATCGCGCCCAAGCCGTACATCACCCATACCAGTGCGCCAATGTGCGCACCGGCACCCAGGCCACGCGCCACGTAATCCACCAGAAAGACCATGGCCGGCACCAGCCCGGCGGCCATAAAGGCGTATTGGGCGAACAACACATAAACACCGCGAGGTGTCGGCGCAACCACGGCTTCTTGGTTAACAATCGGCGGTGGCAGATCAGCGGGCCAGCCGAACCAACTCATTACGGTCAGCAACAACGCGATAGCGCCAAGTCCCAGCCAGGTGGCTTGCAGGCCGAGGCTCAACAGCGGCGGCACAATCGTCCCGGAGCCTGCAATGCCGAGGCCGATGCCCAGGAAAATCGCGCCACTGGCCAGCCCTTTACGCGCCGGCGGAACATGCGGTAGCACCGTCGCCGCGACCAACACCATGATGGCGCCCCCGGCGATGCCCGACAGCAAGCGCCAGCCGAAAAACCAGCTCACTGACAGCGGGTATGCGCAGGCGAAGAATGCCGCCGTGACCACCAGCATCATCAGGCGCAGGGCGTTTTTATTGCCGAGATGACGCGCCATCGGGCGGCCGAGCAGGGCGCCGATCAAGTAGCCAATCAGATTGGCCGCGCCGAGATACACCACATCGTTGGCAGAAAACCACTGCGCCTGAATCAGCGCGGGAATCAGCGGCGTGTAGGCAAAGCGTGCCAGTCCAATGCTGACCAGGCTGGCGCAGAGCCCGGCGAAGATCGGCAGCCAGAGAGCACCGGTAGTTTGAGTGCGCATGATATTGACGTTTCCGAAGAAGGTTTATGGCGCCCAGCATATCGGCTATCGTTGCTGCGTTTATGCGGCGAATTTCCATTGTTGTGATGCGAAACTGCATCATCAGGAGGCAGAGTGAATTGGGATGATGCACGGGTGTTTCTCGCGGTTTGCCGCGCGTCGACACTGCGCGGGGCCGCGCGTGTTCTGAATGTGGATCAAGCGACGGTCGGGCGGCGCATCGGCTCGCTGGAAAAGTCCCTTGGCGCGACGTTGTTCCTGCGTACCTCCGACGGCTACGCGTTGACGGCGGTGGGCGAGGCGGCGCTGAAGAATGTCGAGAAAATGGAGCATTCGGCACTGGAACTGGAGCGGCAGATTCAGGGGCTCGATGATCGTCTTACAGGCTGTGTGCGGGTCAGTACCACCGATTCGCTGGCCATCGATTTCCTCATTCCGGCCATGGCTCGCCTGCATGAGCAGCATCCGCAAGTGCAAGTGCAGCTCGACGCTTCTACGCAAATTCTCAGCCTGGCCAAGCGCGAGGCGGATATCGCGGTGCGCAATACGCGGCCGGACAATCCAGATTTGATCGCCCGGCGAATTGCCCGTTGGCCCGTAGGACTTTTCGCAGCTCAGGCGTATGTCGACAGCAACGGCGCACCGGAGCCGGGCACGGCGTTTGAAGGCCATGATCTGGTGGTCTATCAACCGTATCTGCAGAATAAAAAGGACCTGACGCTGGTCTCTGAACCGATGAGTCGCGGGCGAATCGTCGCCAGTCTCAGTTCCAGTCTTTTGGTACGCCGCTCGATCGCAGCCGGCTTGGGCGTTGGAGAAATCCCTGTCTACATGGGCGAGCGCGACGGTCTGGTCAGGCTCTGGCCGGAGCGTACCCGGCCAGAGCCCTATGAAGTGTGGCTGGTGACCCATGCGGACTTGCGCCACACCGCACGGGTGCGTGCGGTGATCGAGCAGATTGTCGAGGCGTTTGCACTGGAGAACGACTAGGTCCAAGGGCGGTTTTGGCCGGGCTACAAGGTCTGACGAAACGGCCTACATCCGGGTCAGAATCCGCTGGCTTGTGGGGCTGCGGGGACAAATATATCGTTGACGCCAATGGCCACGGAAGGTCTCGGTAACCCAAAAGGTGTCGAATTGAACGTCAGGGAAGTGCTTCAAAATCCAGTGTGTGACACGTCGAGCGAAAGTCGGAATAGCCAAGCCATGAGTGACATCAGACGCGAAGAGTTCAATGCCAGGATCGAGACCATCGAGGCACGGATGGATGCTCGGGTAAGCGAGGTGTCGACAAAAATCGATACTCGGGTGAGTGAACTGTCGGCAAGAATCGATACCCGGGTGCGTGAAGTGTCGGCAAGAATCGACGCGTTTCTCGTCGCTCAGGCTGAGCGGGACAAGTGCCAACTCGAACGAGATAAACGCTACGATTTGCTTTCGATGGAAATGCGAGAAATTGCCAGGAGGACAGAGGAATCTGCCAGGCAAGGCGCTACGGTAAAGGCCAATGTCTGGGCGGCCACTGCCGTGCAGTTGGTTGGCATCGTGGCGATCGTTGTCGGTGCCTACTATGCCAACCAGGCCAACATGTATGTCGCGATGCAAACGACACTGGCAGCGATTCAGGCGGGCAAGGAGTTCAGCGTACCCAATCCCTTCGAGTTTTCATCGCCCAAATCCCCGCAATAAAAAACGGCCTTCACTGAAGGCCGTTTTTTGTGGGCGCTAATACGCAGCATCATGGCATCTGCGGCAACTCCTGGGGCCGCAAGTCAAACACCAGCACTTCGGCATCCACGGCATTGCTCAAGGTCAGTGCCTGTTCTTCGCGAACCCGCACCCCGTCACCTTCGCGCAATTGCTCGCCGTTCAGTTCGACACTGCCCCGTGCTACATGCACGTAGGCGTAGCGGTTGGCTGGCAGTTCCAGGGTGGCGCTTTCCTTGCCGTCGAACAGCCCGGCATAAACCCGCGCATCCTGACGAACTTTCAGCGATCCGTGGCTGCCCTCCGGCGAGATGATCAGTTGCAGACGACCACGTTTTTTCTGCGCACTGAAATGCTCTTGCTGGTAACGCGGTTTGGCGCCGCTGACTTCCGGCACGATCCAGATTTGCAGGAAGTGCACGGGCTTGTTCGCCGAGTGGTTGAACTCGCTGTGCGCCACGCCGCTGCCGGCGCTCATCAATTGCACGTCGCCAGGGCGGATGACGGAACCAGTGCCCAGGGTGTCCTTGTGTTCCAGCGCACCTTCGAGCACGTAGGAGAAAATCTCCATGTCGCGGTGCGGGTGCTGGCCGAAACCTTTGCCGGCGGCCACGCGGTCATCGTTGATCACCAGCAGGTCGGAGAAACCCTGCTCACGCGGGTCGCGGTAGCTGGCGAAAGAAAAGGTGTGGAACGACTTCAACCAGCCATGATTGGCGAGGCCACGATCGGAGGCTTTGCGAAGGGTCAGCATGATGAAATCTCCTGGCGGGACGTGAATTCGTCCGAGTGAGGAGAAGGTTACTGTTTACCTCGCTGCACAATAAGTAGATGGAAATTGAAAGACTGTCCTGATCAGGTTGACAGTTTTGCGGCGCTGTTCACGCATTTTCTCGCCCTGGCATCGTTTCACTTGGCCATAATGTTCAGCCTGTCTGAAGCGTTTATCTTTTTTGATCTCAGTGATGGTTCCCATGAAAACCGTGGCAATGGTGCTGTTCCCCGATTTTCTGCTGCTCGACATGGCCGGGCCGATGGAAGTGTTTTCGGTGGCCAACCGTTACTTGCCAGCCGAGTCGCACTATCAATTGGTCACCCTTGGCACCGAGCACGGGCCATTGCGCGCTTCCAACTCCGTGCGGGTGCAGGCCGACCGACACATTGATCACGCCAGTGAACACTTTGACTTGCTGCTGGTGCCAGGCGGGCCGGGCGCCTACAACGAAAGGTTTGCGGGGTTGTGCGCCTGGCTGCCAGGCGCGGTGCAGCGTGCCGCCTGCTATGGCTCGATCTGCACTGGCGCGTTTGTGCTGGGGCATGCCGGATTGCTTGATGGCTATCGCGTGACTACGCACTGGAACTACACCGAACGCTTGATCAAAGGTTTTCCCAAGGCCAGTGTCGCCACCGATCAGATTTTCGTCGAGGATCGAAATCTGATTACGTCCGGTGGCGTCACCGCCGGGATTGACCTGGCGCTGGCCGTGATTGCCCGGGATCACGGCAAAAAACTCGCCCAGGACGTGGCCAAAGTGCTGCTGGTGGTGATGAAGCGACAGGGTGGTCAGGCGCAGTTCAGCCCATTGATGGCTGCCGTGGCTCCGCAGGAAACGCCCATCACGCGAGTGCAGAATCATGTTCTGGAACACCTCGACGAAGCATTCACCGTCGAGCGCATGGCGGCTCTGGCGAATATGAGTGCGCGTCATTTCGCTCGCGTGTTCGCCCGTGACGTCAACATGACTCCGATGGATTTCCTGCAAAGTGCGCGCATCGACTGTGCGCGAAACTTGCTCGAAACCAGCGATCTGCCGCTGAAAACCGTGGCCTATAAAAGTGGCTTTGGCAGCGTGCGGCACATGCGTTCGCTGTTCGCCGATAAGCTTGGCCTGACCCCCGCACAGTACCGCGAACAGTTCAGCTAGAGCGGTTCTGTCCGTCTGGCGCACCCGGATGTCCGTGCTGCGCCCTGCGTGGTGGTTGTTCCGTCACCTGAGGCTGCCAAGATACTTGGCATGAACAGCCATCACGATTTGAATCCGGCGTCGGTGCTGCGTTTCGGCCCTTACGCGTTTCATTTGCGCCAGCGGCTGATCCTCGACGGGGATCGGCAATTGCGCATGGGCGGGCGCGCGCTGGACATTCTGCAAGTGCTGGTCGAACGCGCCGGGCGAGTGGTCAGCAAAGAGCAGTTGATCGCTCTGGTCTGGCCGACGTCGGTGGTCGAAGAGATCAATTTGCGTGTGCACATTGCTGCGTTGCGCCGTGCATTGCGCGACGGCGAAAACGGTCATCGCTACATCGTCAACGTGCCGCAATGCGGTTACAGCTTCATTGCACCGGTGCATTACGACAGCTCGGCGCCCTTGGTTTTCGAGCACCTGCACGCGCCGCAACACAACTTGCCCGCCCGACTGACACCGGTCACTGGCCGTGATGCGCTGGTGGGCAGCCTGGTGCGGCAACTGCCACTGTGCCGGATGATGACAATCACGGGCCCGGCGGGCGTGGGCAAAACCACCGTGGCACTGCGCGTGGCCGAACTGTTGCTGGAGCATTTTTGCGATGGCGTATGGCGGGTCGATCTGGCCTCGTTCGACGACAGCAAGCCACTGCTCGACGCCGTGCTCAACACCCTTCAAACCGACTTCACCACACTGACACAACGCCATGCCTTGCTGGTGCTGGACAACTGCGAGCACCTGCGCGAACGCTGTCAGGCGCTGGTGCAACACTTGCTCGACGCTGCGCCGCGCCTGTCGGTATTGGCTACCAGCCGCGAGGCGTTGCAGGTCAACCTGGAAACGCTGCAGCCCTTGCGGCCGCTCACGGTGCCCAAATCGTCCGAGTTGATCAGTGTCGAGGAGGCGATGAATTACTCGGCGGTGCAGTTGTTCGTCAGCCGTGCCCGCACCCGTCAGCAGGGGTTCATGCTGCGTGAACAGGATCTCAAAGCGGTCTGCGATATTTGCCGCCGGCTCGATGGTTTGCCTTTGGCGATTGAATTGGCGGTGACGCAGATTGATGCGTTGGCACTGGTGGGGTTGCAAGCGCAATTGGGCAACTGTCTGCAGTTGCTCAGCCATGGTCGGCGCACTGCGGTGCCGCGTCATCAGACGCTCAAGGCTGCGCTGGACTGGGGTTATCAAGACCTCAATGACACGGAAAAACTGGCTCTGCAGCGGCTCTCGGTGTTCCCCAAAACCTTCACGCTGGATCAAGCATTGGCCGTTGTCACCTCTACCGATCTGCCGCCGCAAGTGCTGGTCGCCGTGGTTGCGCAACTGGTCGCCAAGTCGTTGCTCTGTGTCGAACGGGGCAGTGGGTTGGCGCGTTACCGGATGCTCAATACCACGCGCAGTTACGCTCGCGAGCAATGGCTTTCACAGACGGAGCGGGCGGATGTCGAGCAGCGCTATGCGCCTTACAAAAGCCGCGCTTCAGAGCTTCAGCTGGCGGTTTAATTCATCCAGCAGCCTGCGCACTGTGCGCAAGTCAGGGGTCGCGTAGCCTTCGGTGAAACGTTGATAGATCGGCGTCAGCAGTTCCAGCGCTTCGCGATAGCGATGTTGCCGTTGCCACAGTTGCGCCAGTGAAGTGGCGGTGCGCAACTCCCAGGCCAGCGCGCCTTGGGAGCGGGCGATGGACAGGGCTTGCTGGAGGATCTTCTCTGCTGTCTCAAGGTTACCGCTAGCTGAACTGACGCCATCGCTGGCAAGCCAGCTCCCACAGTGATTTGCAGTTGAATCCAAGTCTTCAGAACACCTCACAATCCTGTGGGAGCTGGCAAGCAAGCTCCCACAATGATTTGCGGTAGAGCCCAAATCCTCAGCGCACGCCAAAACCCTGTGGGAGCTGGCTTGCCAGCGATGGGGGCCTGGCGGACTGTCCCGATCCAAAGCCAACAGCCGATCCGCCTGCGCCCGCAAAATCTCCGCCGTGCTCCAACCCGCTTCGCCACTGCGCGCTCGTTCGACCAGCGTCTCGTCGACAAACCGCTCATCCAGCGTGACCATGATTTCCCGGATCAAGCCACTGTCCTGTGCCTGCACCGGCCCAGCATTTTCGGCATCGATCACCTGCGCGTAATGCCGCGCCCACGTATGGAACAGCAGCACCGAATGCTTCTGCGATTGTTCGAGCAGCATTTGCAACAGTGCGCGGGCGTTCTGCTGGTCACCGTTGTAATGAGCGATCAGGCACGTCGCCAGGGCCAGGGTGTAACAGATCGACGTGCCGTGGTTGATCTGCACGGCGATGTCCAGCGCCTGCCGCGCGGTTTTCCAGGCCTGCTCGGGGAAACCTTGCAGCCACAGCACCCGCGCCAGCACCGTCAGCGAGGCAACGCTCTGGTCGTATTGCACGCCAAAGCCGTGGGTAAACCGATTGAGGTGGCCGCTGTGGGCCATGCGCTCGATCACCTGTTCGGCGTGCTCGCGGGCCTGCGGCTGGTCGCCCGCGTAATGCAACGCCAGCACCCGCAACCGGTGAGTGCTCAGGGACAACAACGGATCGCCGTGAGTGCCGAGCCGGTCGAAGTGTTCGCTCTGTGCCAGCGCCTTGCGGTAATGCCCGCAACTGAGGTTGACCGCCATGTGCCCGGAAACCGCGCACAATTGCCCGGCGACATCGCCGTGCGCCTGCGCCAGTGCGTGAGCCCTGACGAACGCATCGATGGTTTCCGGGGTACCGCCCCAAGTGTGATAACAGGCACTGCCGAGGGCGAGTTGCAAGGCGATATTCAGGCGCGGGCAGGGTGGCTGAATACCTTCCAGCAGACGCAAGGCCTGGCGCACGTAGCCGCCGTACTCCTTGAGCAGCGACAGCTCCTGCCAGAGCGGCGCCGAGGCTGCCGTCAGGCGAATCCCCAGGTCGTCCGGTCCCTCATCGTTCAAACACCAGTCGAGTGCTGCGCGCAAATCTTCCAGACCTCGGGCGTAGCGTTCGATCCACAGCGTGGTCGGGGTGTTTTCCCAGTCCGCTTGCGCCAGATGCATCAACGCCAGACAGCGTTCGGCATGGCGCTCGCGGGTTTCAGTCAGTTCGGCAGCTTGTTCGAGTTTTTCCAGGGCATAGCGGCGCGTGGTGTCGAGCAGACGGTAGAACACCTCTTCATCACCGACCTCGACGCTGAGCAGCGACTTGGCGACCAACTGCGTGATCGAAGCAAACACTGCCCCGGGTTCGATCTGCGGGCCAACGATCACCGCCGCCGCAGATTCCAGAGTGAAGCCGCCGCGAAACACACTCAAGCGGCGCAGGCCGGTCTGCTCGCAGCGGTTGAGCAAATTGAAGCTCCAGTCCAGCGTGGCGCGCAGGGTCAGATGCCGCTCCAGGCTGGTCTGATTACCCGGTGCCAAGGGCGGCAGACGCCCCTGCAATTGGCTCAGCAAACCCTCCAGCCCCAACTCGGCGACCTGCGCCGCCGCCAATTCCAGTGCGAGGGGAATACCGTCCAGCCGATGGCAGATTTCACTCACCAACGGCAGTTGAGCATCACCTAATTCGAAATTTTCCTGTGCCGCCGTGGCCCGTTCGGCGAACAGTTGCACGGCAGAAAACGTCAGTGCCTGTTGGCGATCCAGCACTGTCGCCGTCGACGGGTAATCGAGAGAATCCAGACGCTGCACATATTCGCCTTCTGCGCGCAGGCTCTCGCGGCTGGTGGCGAGGATATGCACCTTCGGCGCCCCGCGCAGCACGCTCTCGCTGAGCGCGGCGACGGCATCGATCAAGTGCTCGCAGTTGTCGATCACCAGCAACATCTGGCGTTGGCTCAGGCCGCTGACCAGGCTCGCCAGTGGATCACTGTCGACCGACGTCAGATCGAGCAGGGCAGCCACGTGCGAGCAGATCAATCGAGGATCGTTGAGCAGTGCCAGATCCACCAGCCGAATGCCGTCGCGATACTGACCGATCAATTGCTCGGCGACGCGCAGGGCCACGGTGGTTTTGCCGATTCCACCGGGCCCGACCAGCGTGATGCAGCGCTGGCGCGGCAGTTGTGCCATCAAACTGTCGACCAGTGTCTGGCGCCCGATCATCCGCGTGCGGCGCAGCGGCAGGTTGTGCCTCGCCGCATTGTCGACTGCGCGTGGTTCAATGGCTTGCGAAAGAATCGGCGCGACGAAACTGTAGCCGCGTTGCGCCACGGTCACAATATAGCGCTGGCCGGCCTGGCCATCGCCGAGGGCTTTGCGCAACGCCGCCATGTGCACGCGCAGGTTGATCTCTTCTACCACACTGTCCGGCCACACCGCCGCCATCAACTGCTGCTTGCTCAGCACCTCCCCGGCATGCGCGAGCAACGTCAACAGGATGTCCATCGCCCGACGGCCCAGACGCAAGGGTTGCTTGCCTTCGAGCACCAAGCGTTGAACAGGATCAATCCGATAAGGGCCGAAACCGATGGCCTGATTCGGGGAAAGACTCAACAGCTCGCTCCTGCGGTGATGCGGCGGACAAGACGAATCAGGGCCGGGCGCGCGCGCAGGCCTTCTGATCCGGGGTGTCCCGGCATAATCCTCAGGTTTTGGCATCAGCGCAACGGCTGGCGCAGAAGCGAACGTCAAAACAGGGCAGGTTGTGGGCGGTGGGTTTTCGCTTCACGCATGGCCTGACAGCGCCAGGCAAACGGGTTGATGCCTTCGCTGCGGGTGAACATGTGGCAGAAATGTGCCTGATCACAGAAGCCGCATTCCAGGCTGATCTGCGTCAGGCTCAGGTCGGTGTGCTGGATCAGCAGCTTGGCGCGGGCGAGGCGCTGGGTGCGGATCCAGTCCTGCGGCGATACCCCGGTGCTGCACTTGAAGGCGCGGGAGAAATGGCTGCGTGACAGCGAACAGGCGCGGGCCAGTTCGGTTACCTCAAGGCTTTCGCCCAAGCGCTCGAGAATCAATTGTTTGACCTGTCGTTCGCGTTGCGGGCTGAGTCCACCAATGGCGCTTTTGCGCGGTTCGCAGGCAGGGGCGAGGGCGACGGTTTGCTGCAAATGAGCCATGGCCAAGGTCCGTGTCGGTGGGGAAGGCGCGGGGCAGCGCGTTCCCACAGGTCAAAATCAACGCTGCGCAGAGGGACTCATTGTTGGGCGGGGCGCGGTGACTGACGAGTTAATCGTTGTTAATTTCGCTCCGGCCCCGCGTTCACAGGCCCGTGGATCGCGTACAGTGCGCAGCACTTGCGTCTGGTTGGCTATAAGGAATCCGTGCCCATGAACCGTAACGATCTGCGCCGCGTCGACATGAATTTGCTGGTGATTTTCGAAGCGCTGATGTTCGAGAAGAACCTGACCCGCGTCGCCGAAAAACTGTTTATGGGCCAGCCGGCGGTCAGCGCGGCGCTCGGGCGTTTGCGTGATCTGTTCGACGATCCGTTGCTGCTGCGCAACGGTCGCGGCATGGAACCGACGGCCCGTGCACTGGCCATCCTCAAGGAGCTGCAACCGGCGATGGACGTGATTTCCGGCGCCGTCAGCCGCGCCAAAGAGTTCGAACCGCAGAGCAGCTGCGACGTGTTCCGTATCGGTTTGTCGGACGACGCCGAATTCGGGCTGTTTCCGCCGCTGTTACGCCAGCTTCAACAGGAGGCGCCGGGGATTGTCGTGGTCGTGCGTCGCGCCAACTATCTGTTGATGCCGGCACTGTTGGCGTCGGGGGAAATCTCCGTCGGCGTCAGTTACACCACCGATTTGCCGGCCAACGCCAAGCGCAAAAAACTCCGCGACATTCCCTGCAAAGTCCTGCGTGGCGACGACCGTCCGGGGCCGCTGACGCTGGACGAATACTGCGAGCGCCCCCACGCGATGGTGTCGTTCTCCGGTGACTTGAGCGGCAACATCGACATGGACCTGGCCAAGGTCGGACGCAGCCGCCGCGTGGTCCTCGGCGTACCGCAATTCAGCGGCCTGCGCGCCTTGCTCGCCGGCACCGAAATGATCGCCACCGTGCCGGATTACGCTGCGTGTGCGCTGGTCGAAGGTTGTGCCTTGCGCGCCGAAGACCCGCCATTCCCGATTGATGCGGCGCAGTTGTCGATGGCATGGAGCGGGGTGCATGACAACGACCCGGCGGAGAAATGGCTGCGCGCGCGGATCAGCCAGTTCATGGCGGCGCCGCTGGATATCCCGGCTAGCTGAATCCCTGCGCAAATCTCAAATACAGCACTGATCCCTGTGGGAGCGAGCTTGCTCGCGAAGGCGTCGTATCAGTCGATAAATATTTCGACTGACACACCGCTTTCGCGAACAAGCTCGCTCCCACATTGGGACGGCGTGAACCTTGAGTTGTCGGTGGTTTA
The DNA here is from genome assembly GCF_009764645.1 of Pseudomonas sp. PB106. GTDB lineage: Bacteria > Pseudomonadota > Gammaproteobacteria > Pseudomonadales > Pseudomonadaceae > Aquipseudomonas. The sequence goes on along the minus strand of NZ_RWIM01000011.1, from coordinate 815 downwards.
AACACAGCTGTTTAAGCAACACCCTCAGACACTCTTTCAGGCTACGCAACCTTGCGCCTTTGCCTACAGCTACGCCAGAATCCGCCGGCTTGTGCGTCTGTGGTCCGGTCTTTATCGTTTGCTGGTCGCTGAAACGTTCAGTGATCGGGTTTAGCGACTCGGACCAAAAAAGTGCACCAGTGCCCCATGCTTCGTTGCAGGCAATCGTCTGCACTACGCTATGGCGGCTGTATGCGGGAGACCTTCGGGTCTACCGGGTTGCCTTTTTTCCGGTTCGCTAACCTGCATACGGTCGCCACCCATCCTGTTTAGCGACAGGACGTGGTGATCTCAGCATTAAAAAGGAGATTCACCATGCTCAAAGTCACACCCAACCCGCCAGACATCGACCCCACATCCCCCTACGAATCCATCGATTCCAGAAAACTCCACCAAGCCGCCGACCGCGCCCTAGATCACTACCTTTGTCCACCCGGCTCCACGCCGCCGCCCCGCAGAACCCGTGGCATGTACGCGGTCACCGCCGACACCAAAAACGAAGAACTGCTGACCGATGCCAGCGAAACCTTGGCCTCGGCCAAGACCATCGCCCAGGACGTCGCCCACCTGTTGCCCGCGCCGCAGCGTCGGGCGTTGGTGGGGATTGCGCAGTTGATCATGCTCGGCGAATTGGCGGTGAATCGGGCGTTGGATAACCTCGATCTCCCTGCCTGAACATGATCGTTCCCACGCTCCGCGTGGGAATGCAGCCCGGGACGCTCCGCGTCCCCTCCAGAGCCGAACGCGGAGCGTCCGTTGATGCATTCCCACGCAGA
>NZ_RWIM01000087.1 GCF_009764645.1 Pseudomonas sp. PB106 | reverse complement strand
CTTCGGCAGCTCCTACAGAAATTGCGTTTCATGTAGGAGCTGCCGAAGGCTGCGATCTTTTTTTGCCCGCTGCAAATTGGTGCATTAAAAAATCTTCACGCACCAAAACCTTCCATATTCCCCCAACATCTTGAAACATCCACCACGCTCCGACAGGGATTTCCTACATCTCGTCCGATTGGCAAGGCCCTTGCTCTAGCCAGAGTATTGTCCATAGCTGGAAGCTTTCCGATGCTGGTGATTCACCGCAGAACCGACCCTCAACCCGTCTGGGCCGCCGAGTTGCACCTGACCTTCGAAGCGCGGAGCAAAAGCCGTTTGCGCTGTTTCAGTGCCGAGGGCGAAGACGTCGGGTTGTTTTTGGAGCGCGGTCAGCCGCCGCTGTTCGACGGCGAATGCCTGCAGGCCGAAGACGGGCGCATCGTCCGCGTCTGCGCCCGCCCCGAACAATTGCTGCACGTCACCTGCGCCAATGCTTTCGAACTGACTCGCGCCGCGTATCACTTGGGCAACCGTCACGTTGCCCTGCAAGTCGGCGACGGCTGGCTGCGGCTGCTCGACGATTACGTGCTCAAAGCCATGCTCGAACAGCTCGGCGCACAAGTCGAAGCCATCGAAGCACCGTTCCAGCCGGAACACGGTGCCTATGGCGGCGGCCATCACCATTCACGCCACGGCGACGAAGACTTCAATTACGCGCCGAAACTCCATCAGTTCGGCGTACGCCTGTGAATCCGGCCTGGGCGCTGCTGCGCCTGGCCAGTCCGCAATTGCCGATTGGTGGCTACAGCTATTCGCAAGGCCTGGAAATGGCGGTGGATAACGGCCGCGTCAACAACCCGGACAGCGCTCGACGCTGGATCAGCGATCAGTTGCTGCTCAATCTTTCGCGTTTTGAAGCGCCGCTGCTGCTCGCCCATTGCCAGGCCGCCGCCGATGAACAATGGGCCGAACTGTCGAGCCTCTGCGAAAGCCACCGCGCCAGCCGTGAAACCCGCGAGTTGCATCTGGAGAGCCGGCAGATGGGCTATTCGTTGCAGCAATTGCTCAACGGTTTGCCGGAACTCGACGCGCCTGCCCGTGAATTTCTCGATCAATGCTCTGAGCCGCATCTGGCCCTGTGCTGGGCGCTGGCCGCGCGCGCCTGGGCCATCAGCCCGCAGGACGCCCTCGCCGCGTGGTTGTGGAGCTGGCTGGAAAACCAGCTCGCCGTATTGATGAAAACCCTGCCGCTGGGCCAACAAGCGGCCCAACGCCTGACCAGCGAACTGCTGCCGCTGCTGCAACAAGCCCAGCAGGACGCAACCCGAATCGATCCCGAACACATGGGCAGCGCCGCGTTCGGTCTGTCCCTGGCGTGCATGGCCCACGAGCGCCAGTACAGCCGCCTCTTTCGCTCCTAGGAGAAACACTCATGAACACACAACCTCTGCGCGTCGGCATCGGCGGCCCGGTCGGTTCCGGCAAAACCGCGTTGACCCTGGCCCTGTGCCTGGCCCTGCGCGAGCGCTACAACCTCGCCGTGGTCACCAACGATATCTACACCCGCGAAGACGCCGATTTTCTCGTGCGTAACGAAGCCCTCGCGCCGGAGCGGATCATCGGCGTGGAAACCGGCGGCTGCCCGCACACGGCGATCCGCGAAGACGCGTCGATCAACCTTGAAGCGGTCGATCAACTGAACCGGCGCTTTCCGGGGCTTGATCTGATTCTGGTGGAGTCCGGCGGCGACAACCTCTCGGCGACCTTCAGCCCGGAACTGTCCGACCTGACCATCTACGTGATTGACGTTTCGGCTGGCGACAAACTGCCGCGCAAGGGCGGTCCGGGGATCTGCAAGTCGGATCTGCTGGTGATCAACAAAATCGACCTGGCGCCGCTGGTGGGTGCGTCGCTGGAAATGATGGACAGCGACACCCAACGCATGCGCAACGGCAAGCCGTTCGTCTTCAGCAACCAGAAAACCGGTCAGGGCCTGGAAGACATCATCGCCTTCATCGAACGCCAAGGCCTGCTGACCGCAGCCTGATTCACTTATCAACAAGGAAGCTTATTCATGACACTCAAACGCATTGTCGGCGCTGTGGCGCTGCTGCTGACCCCGGCGCTGGCCTTCGCTCACCCGGGGCATGGCGACAGCGGTTTGATCGCCGGCATCAGCCACCCAATCGGCGGCCTCGACCATTTGCTGGCGATGTTGGCAGTCGGGTTGTGGGCGGCGCAGCAACAAGGCGCGGCGCGCTGGGCGCTGCCGTGCACGTTTGTCGGCACCATGCTGATCGGCGGCATGCTCGGTTTTGAAGGGCTGCAATTGCCGGCGCTGGAAAGCGGGATTGCCGCGTCGGTGCTGGCGTTGGGTCTGGCGGTGGCCTTGGCGGTGCGTCCGCCGTTGGTGATGGCGGTGGTGGCGACGGCGGTGTTTGCGTTGTTCCATGGCGTCGCGCATGGGCTGGAATTGCCGGAGATGAGTAGCCCTTGGGCCTATGCGGCCGGTTTCGTCGCCGCGACCGCTGCGTTGCATGCCGCCGGTTATGCGGTGGTGCGCTTCCTGCCTCAGGCTGCGGCGCCGTTGGTGCGACTGGCGGGGGCGGCCTCGGCGGTGACCGGTGCCTGGTTGCTGGCAGGCTGATCGCTAGCGTCTGTCCTGGCCTCATCGCTGGCAAGCCAGCTCCCACAGGGATTTTCGGTGATCACACGATAGTTGCTTCACCGAGTAACTTGTGGGAGCTGGCTTGCCAGCGATGACGGTCGATCAGACACCAAGACTCTAAAGCCTGCCGCTCTGCTACCATGTCGCGCAATCGCCCCAGCCCGTGACGACGTCCGCCCATGCCCCACGCTCCCCGCTCCACCGCCCTGCCTGAATTGACCGCCCTGTTTCGCGATGTGCAACAGCACTTCGTCAACGTGATCGTGCCCCTCTGGCAAGGCCCGGGCTGGAACGCTGACATGGCGTTGCCCTACGAGGCGCTGGACGCTGCGCATCAGCCGCTGCCACCACAGCGCTATCGGGCGATGGCGTGCGCGCGGCAGCTGTACCTGTTCTCCAGCCTGATCGGGGTTGTGGATAACGCGGACGTCCGCGCGGCGGCGCTGTTCCGTTCGCTGCAACGCTACTTCCACGATGCCGAGCACGGCGGCTGGTTCTACAGCATCGATGCGCAGGGCAAGCCGCTGGATCAGCGCAAGGATCTCTACACCCACGCCTTTATCCTGTTTGCCTGCGCGCATTACTGGGCAAAGTCTGGCGATCCGCTGGTCGAGTCGACACTGAACGCGGCGCTGGAAATCATTGGTCGGCGCTTTGCCACCGGCGATGGCCTGTACGAAGCGTGCCTTGATCGCGACTGGATCACCCTCGAAACCGGCCCGCTGCAGAACCCGTTGATGCACTTGGCCGAAGCGTTCCTCGCCACCTTGGCAGTACGTGAAGATGCTCAGACGCAGAAGGCGCTGCTCGAGTTATGCACAGCCATGCACAAGCAGTTCGTCGATCCCCAACATGGCGTGTTGATGGAGAAGCCGCTCGGGGCTGTGGATAACTGGTATGAGCCGGGGCATCAGTTCGAATGGTATTTCCTGCTCGAATCGTCTGCGCTGCTGCGTGGCTCCAAACTGCATGCCGCGCTGGACCGGGCGTTCGCATTCACCGAGCAATACGGCGTGGTGCAGCCATCCGGCGCAGTGCGCGCGATGCTCGATCTGGAAACCAACGGACGCCCACGGGATTCGACTCAACGGATCTGGGCACAGGCGGAATACCTGCGTGCGCTGACCTTGCGTCAGGGCAGTGAAGCGGTGGTGTTGCGCCAGTTGCAGGCGTTGCAGCAGCGGTTTTTGCATGCGGGTGGCTGGCACGAGTGTCGGGATGAGTTGGGGGAGGTCAGCCGTAAAGACATGCCTTCGACGACGCCGTATCACCTTGCGACTTGCTATCACGGTCTTACTGAATATCTTCGCTGACGGATAAATAGCTATCGCGAGCAGGCTCACTCCTACAGGGGAACGCATTCCAAATGTAGGAGTGAGCCTGCTCCGGGCGGCGATCCGACGATCAGCTGCTAGGCGGTCGCTAGGCGATCCACTTCTTGTCCCCGGTAAAGCTGATGGTCAACCACCGCGCTGCATCCGCCTTGCCCAGCTTCGACGAAATCTCTTCGCGCAAGGCATCCAGCTGCCCGACATGGCTCAGCGCATAGTCTGCCGGCAACACCACATGAATCTCGATAAACCGCGCCCGTCCGTGCTTCTGCACGTACGACACGTAGTCATCAAAACCATGCTCGATCTTCGCCGCATCCATCACTTGCCGTACCTGGTCATCCAGCGTATCCGGCGCGATACCGAGCACATCGCTTAGCGCCGGGCCAAGGATCTTGAACGCCGGTGGCAGCATGGTCAGCGCCAGCACGATCAGGATCAATGGGTCGACATAGGCCGCCCACTCGCCGTAGCCCTGGGACTTGAGCAGCAGCGCCGCGAGGAAACTGATCAACAGGCCCACGGACAGCATCGCGTCCACCAGCCAACTGATGTTGTCGAACTGGATCAGGCTGGATTTGAGCTTGCGGTTACGTCGACGCACGTAGAAGAAGTAGGCGAACTCGACCACGGTAAACACCGCCGCATAGATGATCACCATCCCCAGCTCGATCTCGCGCCCACCGTTGATGATGCCAAACACGCCGTTGAGAAACGCATAGATCGCGATCAGCAACAGGAAGCTGCCTTCGATCAGCAGCACCATCGGTTCCAGATGCCAGTAGCCAAACTGAAAACGGTGATTGTTTTCCTTGGCGATCAACTTGGCAGTGATCAGCATCAGGACTTTGATGAACGTAGCGATCAGCGAGAAAAAACCATCGAAAAGGATGGATTGCGAACCAGAAACAAAACCGGTGACGATCCCGGCAATCGCCACAGCCAACATCAGAATGGTCGATTGTTTGAGCAGTGCCTGCTCACCTCGGTTACTCACTTTGACTCCTCGAAAAACCCTGAAAATCGCGGGTTGCGGTTGGGTTGTTGCGAGGGGAGTTTACCCTATCGGTATTTTTTGCCTGTTCTGGCCTCATCGCTGGCAAGCCAGCTCCCACAGGGTTATCGGTGCACACGAATCTTGTGAGCGACTCGGTACTTGTGGGAGCTGGCTTGCCAGCGATTGGCCGTGACGCGGTGTCAGGCCTTGTTGCGCTCGATGGCAAAACCCGCCCAGGTCTGGCTCACCGGCATCAACTCCAGGCTGTTGATGTTGATATGCGCCGGCGCATTCATCACCCAGAAAATCGTCTCGGCGATGTCCTGCGGCTGGATCGGCTCGGCGCCCGCGTAAGTCGCGTTGTAACGCTCCTGATCGCCAGCAAAGCGCACCAGCGAGAACTCGCTCTCGCACAGCCCTGGCTCAATGTTGCTGACCCGCACGCCGGTGCCCTGCAAGTCGCAGCGCAGGTTCAGCGAAAACTGTTTAACGAACGCTTTGGTCGCGCCATACACATGGCTGCCCGGGTACGGATAGTTGCCGGCGATGGAACCGAGGTTGACGATGCCGGCGCCACGGCCATGGGCGATCAAACGCGGCAGCAGCAAGCGCGTGGCGTACATCAGGCCTTTGACGTTGGTATCGACCATGGTGTCCCAGTCGTCCAGATCGCATTTCGGCGCAGGATCGACGCCCAGCGCCAGACCGGCGTTGTTGATCAGCCCGCGCAGCTTGGCGAACGACGGCGGCAGGTTGGCAATCGCCTCTTCCATCGCCTTGCGATCACGCACGTCGAGCACCAGGCCGTGCACTTCGGTCTGCTTCGACAGCTCTGCGCACAGCGCGTTGAGGCGTTCTTCACGACGACCGGTCAGCACCAGTTTCCAGCCAGCCTCGGCAAAACGGCGGGCGCAGGCTTCACCAAATCCGGACGTCGCGCCGGTGATAAACAGGGTGTTGGACATCGTGTTCTCCTTGCTTCGGCCGCCTGAGCAGCCCTTGGAATAGAAAATCAGCAGGCAGCATGCCCGGCCCGCGAATATCGGGCAACCACCGGCTCCGTGTAGGAGCTGCCGAAGGCTGCGATCTTTTGATCTTGAAAAACAACATCAAAAGATCGCAGCCTTC
>NZ_RWIM01000086.1 GCF_009764645.1 Pseudomonas sp. PB106 | reverse complement strand
TGGGCGTCCAGTGGCACCGCGTGATCGTTCATCGCTGGCAAGCCAGCTCCCACAAGGATTTGTGTCGTTCACAGATCTTGTAATCAACACCTGACCTTGGGGGAGTGAGGGTAATCGGCGCATGGGTGTTGATCCCTGTTTTTAGCCGGACATGCTGACCGCACGGGCGGTGGGCGTCCAGTGGCACCGCGTGATAGTTCATCGCTGGCAAGCCAGCTCCCACAAGGATTTGTGTCGTTCACAGATCTTGTAATCAACACCTAACCTTGTGGGAGCTGGCTTGCCAGCGATGGCGTCAGCACATTCACCGCAGATCTTCTAGGCTCAACCGAACCATCCCAGCCAACCGGAGGCCCCCATGCACCTCGAAGGTTCCTGCCATTGCGGCGCCGTGACATTCACCCTGAGCAGCGCCCACCCCTACCCGTATCAACGCTGCTACTGCTCGATCTGCCGCAAGACTCAGGGCGGTGGCGGTTATGCGATCAACCTCGGCGGCGACGCGACCACGCTTAAGGTTCAGGGGCGCAAAAACATCACGATCTACCACGCGAAAATGAAAGACGCCGGCGACAAGCGCGCCCATCGCAGCAGCGCCGAACGGCACTTCTGTGCCCTGTGTGGCAGCGGTTTGTGGCTGTTCAGCCCCGAATGGCCGGAGCTGATCCACCCGTTCGCCTCAGCCATCGACACCCCGCTGCCGGTACCGCCGGAGCACACGCATTTGATGCTCGGCTCGAAAGCGCCGTGGGTTGAGGTGGAGGCGAAGGCCAAGGCCAAGGCCAAGGATCAGGAGTTTGATGTGTATCCCGAAGAGTCCATTGCGCAGTGGCATGAGCGCCTCGGACTGAACCGATAGTGCGGTGACCCTGCCGGCCCCTTCGCGAGCAAGCTCGCTCCCACACCTAGAATGCCTAGAGCGAGCCTGCTCGCGAAGGGGTCAGCACAGGCAACATCACTAATCCAGATGCGCCCAGGTCATCCGAAACGACGCCCCGCCCCAAGGCGAATCCCCCACTTCAACCTGCCCGCCATGGGACTGCGACACCCGCCGCACCAGCGCCAATCCCAAACCAAAGCCGCCCGTGCGCCGATCACGACTGGCATCCAGCCGCGAAAACGGTTCGAAAATCTTTTCGCGCCCGTCGACCGGCACGCCCGGCCCATCATCGTTGACCTGCACCTGGTAATAATCGCCGGTGCGCACGAGCGTCACTTCCACCCGCTGCTCGGCGTAGCGAATTGCGTTGCGCAGCAGATTGATCACCGCCCGCGCCATGAAGCGTGGCTCGATGCGCACGGTGTCGAGCCGGCAATCGCCAATCAACAACTGCACGCCCGCCGCTTCTGCCTCCAGCGCCACACTGCCGACCACGCTGTCGAGCCAATTGGCGGCCTGAATATTTTCGCGTTTGATCACCGTCGCGCCGCGCTCAAGACTGGCGTAGGTCAGCAGTTCGGACACCATCTCTTCCAGCTCGCCAAGGTCGGCGTACATGTCGGCAATCAGCTCACGACTCTGGATGGCATCCGGCTGCTGCTTGAGCTGATCGAGTTCGAACGACAGCCGCGCAATCGGCGTGCGCAATTCATGGGATACGGCGTTGGTCAGTTCGCGCTGATTGGCGATCAAGCCTTCGATGCGCGCCGCCATCAGATTGAAGTGTTCAGCCAGATCACGAATGTTCGAGCGCTTGGACAACTGAATGCGCGCCGACAGATCGTTATCGCCAAAGCGCTCCGCCGCCAGCCGCAGTTTCTCGAGATCGCGCCAGTGCGGACGCACCCAGAAGAACAGGACGATGCCGATCATCACGGCAATCATCAGGTACGCGCCGACGATGTAGAACGGCATCAGACTCGGTTCGGCCGGCAAGCGAATGCTCAGCAGTTGCGGGCCGTCGTCAATCGCGGAAATGTACTGGGTGTACTTGTCGCGAATCACCAGCAGCCCTTGGGCCAGCTCGGATTTTTCCGCATCGCTGAGGTCCAGTTGAGCGCTATCAACCAGCGTCAGACCCAAGCCGTAGTGCGGGCGGATCGAGGCGAGCTGTTGCTCCCGCACCGCGCCGTCGAGGTCGCGCAGCTGTTGCGCCAATGTCCACGCCTGACCGCGCACCGCTTCACGGTTGTAATCGCGCTGCTGGTAATCGAGCAGCGCATCGAACGTGCGCTCGACCGTCTGCAGCGCCAACACCAAGCCGACCGTCATCACCAGAAACAGGCCGAAAAATAACCGCAGCATTTACAACTCCCACGCGAACGGATTGAACAGATAGCCCTTGCCCCACACGGTCTTGATGCACACCGGCTCGCGCGGGTTGTCCTTGAGTTTGTTGCGCAACTTGCTGATGTACACGTCGACGCTGCGATTGAGCCCATCGAAGGCAATGCCGCGCATGCGATTGAGGATGTCATCACGGGACAGCGTCTTGCCCGCCGCACTCGCCAGCAGCCACAGCAACTCGAATTCCATGGTGGTCATTTCGATGACCTCTCCGGCCAAGCGCACTTCGCGGCAACTGCGGTCGATCTTCAGGTTTCCGAACTCAAGAATGCTTACCACGCTGCTGTCCGGCACCTGGCGGCGTTGCAACGCACGCAATCGGGCCAGCAACACCGGCGGCTTGATCGGTTTGATCACATAGTCGTCGGCACCGGATTCCAGACCCAGAATGTGGTCGAGGTCGTCCTCTTTGGCCGTGAGAATCACGATGGGTGTGTCCGACACACTGCGAATCTCGCGGCACACGTGCAACCCGCTCTGGCCCGGTAACATCAGGTCGAGCACCACCACTTTCGGCTGGAACTCCAGAAAAGCCGCCACCGCCAGATCGCCACGATGCACCGTGCGCACCGTGTAACCGTGTTGTTCGAGGAAGTGCGCGATCAACGCCGCCAGACGCTCATCGTCTTCCACCAGCAGGACTTTGCCAAAACCCAGGTTATCCATACCGTCTGCCGAGCCATGTGTGAAGGGGTCGGCATTATGGCGGCAATCGCGTCGGAGGCGTTTGGCTCTGCAAGCAAAAACCGGCCGCTGGGGCCGGTTTTGCTTGATGTTTCATACTCTTAAGAGTTTTTAACAGTTCTGCACAATGACCGTATAAAGAGACCGTCCGTCGCAAAACCACGCGCACCTGTCAGATCTGACAGGTGCGCAATTGCCGCACAAGCGCTTTCATGGCTCCAGTCCGTTAACAGCGCGCAGGAGCGTTCACCATGTCCACGTCCCAAACCCTGGAAAACACCGTACTGGCACTGTCAGCTCCTCGCGCCCCCGAAGCGACTACACCCGTCATTGGCGCGCATTACGGCGTGCCGAAACACGTGTATGACCTTAAACCCATGGGCCTGAAAATCGATGTCGACCCTCCGCTTGCCGGGACTGTCTCTCCGGGTGACGTCATCACGCTGGTATTGAACGGGTTGGCGGTGAATAACAAATCCATCGAGGCCGGTCAGGAAAACAGCACCTCGACCCTGTACATCAACAAAGGCCTGCTATTGACCGACCGGGTCAACCAACTGGTCTACACCATCACTCGCGGCAGTCAGAACATCGGCACCTCCACGCCGGTGCTGATGCTGCTGTACAACGCCATTCGCCCCGGCATGCAAGACCGCACACCGGGTGATGGCGCACATTCGGAGCTGGAGCTGATCCTGCCGCAGGATGTCATCGATGACGGCATCGACGCCGAACGCGCCAGACAAGGCGTGCAAGTGTGTTTCAGTTATCCCTACTGCCGCGCCCACGACAAAATCTGGCTCAACTGTAATGGCCAGGACGTCTACCGCACTGTCACCACCACCGAAGCCCCGGCCATTCCCACCGCCGAACCCACCACCGTATGCGTGATGGTTGAGGAAGCGGTGTTCGAGCGCGCCGGTGACAGCTCGACGTTCGTGTTTTCCTACACCGTGACCGATCAACTGGGTAACGGCCCAGACACCGACTCGCCGTGGTCAGGCACCGTCATTGTCGATGTGCATCGCAAGGACGCTCGCCTCGTCGCCCCGGATCTGGCCGAAAATCCAGATGATCCGAACGACGATCCGCGCACCATCGACCTGGCCAAACTGGCCGGCAAAGACCTCACCGTGCTGGTCCACGCCTTCGCTCCACAGTGGCAACCCAACGACAGGATCCGCGTCAGCTACACCGCAACACCGCCAACCGGCGCGGTGATTTCCCACAGTGTTGAGGCCACGGTCGCACGCATCCCGTTTACCTACCGATTGATGGTGCCCAACGCCAAAGTCATCGCCGGCAGCACGGTTCGGGCGAAATATGAGTTGGTGCGCAACGGCGCAGTCCTCGCCTCCTCCAATACCACCACCGCCGAAGTCACGGGCGCGGGCAGCGTTGAACTGTTGCCACCGTTTCTGGTGGCGCCGGCAGTCAGTCCGATTGATGTACTGGCCTATGCCAACGGCGTGACGATGCGCATCGAATACCTCGGTGCGCTGGACGGCGATCGGGCGCGTTTGGTTGAAGTGAATGCACCGGCGGGCGCGCCGCAGTTTCCGTTGGTGGCGTTTAACAGTAACAAGCGGGTGAACGTGGTGTTGACCCCGGCGTTTCTGGCGGCGCGGCATGGGCAGGCGATTGAGTTTCGCTGGAATTTGAATCGTGGGGGTGGGCAGGCGGCCAAGTCACCGGTGTTGAAAGTGAACGTTGCGAAAATCGTGGATGGGGATGTGCGGTTGCCGGTGCCGAATATTAATGGGGAGCTTGGAGCGGAGTTAGATATTGATAAGTTGCCGGCGGGGGCGAATATTCGGGTGGCCAGGTGGATGTTTCAAGAGCGTGGAACACCAATCTTTCTGAGCCTCAGTGGAGTGGATAAGAATGGGCAACATGTCCGAATGTCGATCATAGAGGGTGAACCTCTCGACTCCATTGATGGCTTGAATATTCCCGCACCAATTGATTGGATACGATCACTTAAGAATGGAAGCGAGGCCTCGGTTGATTTTAGAGTAAATACAAAAAATACAGACAATACCCGCACAACCATCAACTTTAGCAGAAGATCATACTTAGTTAAAACAACACCGACTATACGGACTGAGAATTTCGACACAACACCAGACCAAACTATAGTTCCAGGCACGACACTAGAATTAAAACACATGTCGATCACAACCATTAGCGGAAGTATTGAAATCCGGAAAATTCATCCATCCTCGATTATTCCCGGTCAACTTGAAGGCTCTGTCCTGTCTTTTTTCGACCTAACCTCCAATCATGGGAAGATCACTTTAAGACTCGCGTGCACAAAAGTCAGCTTTTGGAGTAGCGGAAGGAGCACTGTGACTTATTACGATGCAAACAACGACTTTCTTGGACAGCACCTTCCTCACAATAACGGCCGCACATTACGTGAATTTTCCGCATCTGGAATATTGAGCATTGAAATCAAAACAAACAGTACGAGCGGCGACTCGGTTGACTATTTCACTTTTGAATACTGATTTCATAAACTGCAACTAACATACGTAGAAATCAGGACGGATCGTTATCACTCATAAGCGCCAAATGAATCGATCAGCCAAAAAATCGCAGCCTCTCGTACCATTTAAAGGAGACTGGAACCAGTCGCTACCGAAGCCTGCGATCTCTGGGTTTTAAACAACCCCGTTTAGCTGAAACCTGCAGAAACGCACGCAGGCTACACATCCTTGCGCCTTTGCCTACAGCTAAGCCAGAATCCGCCGGCTTGTGCGTCTTCGGAGCAGGTTTTATTGTGGGTCGGTCGCTGACACATCAGTGATCGGGTCTCGCAGCCCGTCGATCTCTGGACGCACAACACCCGCGCTTTTTATGGCGGCTGTACGTGGGAGACCTTAGGGTCTGCCGGTTCTAGAGTCCCGGTCTGCGACCCGCGTATAGCTGCCACCTTCCTTTCGTATCGCAGCGCAATGTGGCGGCTCCATTGACTCTAGGAGCTTCACCATGTTCAAACCAACACCCAACCCACCCGAAACCGACCCCACCTCCCCCTACGAATCCTTCGACTCGAACAAACTCCACGAAGCCGCCGACCGCGCCCTCGACCATTACCTCTGCCCGCCCGGCTCTACGCCGCCGCCACGCAAAACCCGTGGCATGTATGCCGTCACCGCCGACACCAAAAACGAAGAGCTACTGGCCGATGCCAGCGCAACACTCGCCTCGGCCAAAACCATCGCCCAGGATTTCGCCAACATGGCGCCCGCACCACAGCGTCGGGCGCTGTTGGGGATTGCGCAGTTGATCATGCTCGGGGAATTGGCGGTAAATCGGGCGCTGGATAATCTGGAGTTGGTGGGTGTGGGAAGCATTCACTGATTGATTCGGTGGCCGTTCTGGCCCCATCGCTGGCAAGCCAGCTCCCACAGATTCTGCGCTGGAACAGGGATTTTTGAACGGCACAATCCTTGTGGGAGCTGGCTTGCCAGCGAAGGCTGACTGGCTGACGACACACATTCACCGGGCATAAAAAAACCCGCCATCCCAAGCAATCGGGGCGGCGGGTTTTGTGGTTTCAGGCGCTGCGCTTTTCGCTGTTAGACCTGCGCTGGGACGCCGCTGTGGAAGCGAAATTCTTCATCCGGCGATTCGATCAGCTCTTGCTCGGCGGCGCGGACTTTCTCGATCACCAGGGCAATGTCCTTCGCGTCACCGTACTGGTAGGCAAGCTTCAGATAGCCCTGAAAATGCCGCGCCTCGCTCTTGAGCAAACCAAAGTAAAACTTGCCCAACTCTTCATCCAGGTGCGGCACCAGCGCTTCAAAGCGTTCGCAGCTGCGCGCTTCGATAAATGCGCCGACCACCAGCGTATCCACCAGTTTTACCGGTTCGTGACTGCGCACCACTTTGCGCAGGCCTGAGGCATAGCGCCCGGCGTGCAGTTGGCGCAGTTCGATCTTGCGGCGTTTCATGATGCGCATGACTTGTTCGTGGTGCACCAGTTCTTCCCGGGCCAGGCGCGACATCATGTTGATCAGGTCAACATGGGAGTGATACTTGGCGATCAGGCTCAGGGCGGTGCTGGCGGCTTTGAATTCGCAGTTCTTGTGGTCGATCAGCAAGGTTTCCTGATCGGCCAGTGCGGCCTGGACCCAGGCGTCGGGGGTGCGGCAGCCAAGGAATTCGTGGATTTCGGGAAGGATCATGGGGCTCACGGCTAATGGTGTTCGAGCGAAGGGCGCCGATTATACCGGCCTGCCCGCAGACCACCAGCCGCGCGCGTTGATATGCGTCAAGTCGCGCGCGTTCGGGCAGCAACTATAGTTGTGCAACGCCGTGCCTTTTCTTTGCTGGAGACTCCGCTCATGCAAGCCATTCGCAGCATTCTGGTGGTCATCGAACCCGAACATTCGGAAAGTCTGGCGCTCAAGCGTGCCAAGTTGATTGCCGGTGTGACCCAGGCCCACTTGCACTTGTTGGTGTGCGACAAGAAGCACGATCACGCGGGCATGCTCGGCGTGCTCAAATCCGCGCTGCTGGCGGACGGTTACAGCGTGACCACCGAACAGGCGTGGAACGAGAGCCTGCACGAGACCATCATCGACGTGCAGCAGGCTGAAGGCTGCGGGTTGGTGATCAAGCAGCATTTCCCCGACAGCTCACTGAAAAAGGCCCTGCTGACCCCGGCGGACTGGAAACTCTTGCGCCACTGCCCTACCCCGGTGCTGCTGGTGAAAACCGCTGGTTCGTGGAAGGACAAAGTGATTCTGGCAGCGGTGGATGTCGGCAACGCCGATGGCGAGCACCGGCATTTGCACACGACGATCATTGATCATGGCTACGACATTGCCAGTCTGGCCAAGGCGCATCTGCATGTGATCGCGGCGCATCCATCACCGATGCTGTCGGCGGCGGACCCGACGCTGCAACTGAGCGAAACCATCGAAGCGCGTTATCGCGAGCAGTGCCGGGCGTTTCAGGCGGAATTTGATGTCGATGATGAACATCTGCACATCGAGGAAGGCCCGGCGGATGTGTTGATTCCGTTTATGGCGCACAAGCTGCAGGCGGCGGTAACGGTGATTGGCACGGTGGCGCGGACGGGGTTGTCGGGGGCTTTGATTGGTAATACGGCGGAAGTGGTGCTGGATGAACTGGAGAGTGATGTGCTGGTGCTGAAACCGCAGGAGGTTGAGGATCATTTGGTGGAGTTGGCGGTGAAGCATTAAAGATCAAAAGATCGCAGCTTTCGGCAGCTCCTACAGGTAGAACGCGTCACACGAACCTGTGGGAGCTGGCTTGCCAGCGATGAGGCCGGCACATGCAATATCAATATTGACTGAACTACCGCTATGGCTGGCAAGCCAGCTCCCACAGGTGCAGTTGGCATTCACATAAATGGCATTGCCATACGGTCTCTGTGGGAGCTGCGGCACGCTGCGATCTTTTGACCTTCAGGCGCCAAAGGCGTCTTTGAGGAATCCGGGGGCGATGTAGCGCTGGTAATGCGCTTCCGACAGCAGGAAGAATTCCCGATCAATGGCATCGCGCAGCTCCGGCAGGTTCCAGTCGCGAAACTCCGGCAGCAACACCATCCCGTAGGCTTCCAGATTAATGATCACCCGCGCACCCCGGGCGATCAGTTGATAAGCCCAGCAATATTCCGACTGATGCGGCACGAAGCGGATCTTGCGCTGTTCGAGCTGCTCGCGCAGGCGCGCCGAATCGAAAATCTCGACCTTGCCCGCCATCACTTGTGACAGCAATTGCTCCAGTCGCAACCACACCGCACGTTTTTCCTCCTCGTTGTACCCATTCCAATGGATCACTTCGTGGTGGAAACGCTTGCAGCCACGGCACACCAGATCACCGTAAACAGTGGAGCAGAGGCCGACGCAGGGGGTCTTGATGGTCTGATTGGGCATAAGATAGGCAAAGGCACTGAAACGCGGAACAGGTCGGCATGTTAGCCCTTTGTCTAACATTCATCACCCCTCAAACTTCAGGGACGAACTTACCTTTAAATTTTTTTTGCCGTAGAATCAGCCAGCCTTTTAAGGCGCCAATGTCCGTTAGAAGCTGTTTTCAAAGCGTCACGAGCACAGTCGTTCCTTCAGAGCGGTGTTGGCGAAGGGTTTTTCCAGCGGGGAAAAGCCCATCGCCAACCCTCATCAGCTCCCCGTTCTGCAGGCGTAAAACTTTGAAAGCAGCTTCTGTAAGGAATGGTCGGTAATTCTGGCTAAGTGGCCCACAACGCCGCGCAGCGCATGAGTACGACCATTTCGGGATGAGCGTCCCGGACACCCATTTGGGACCACTGATGAGGGTAATAACTGTGCTTGAAGCCTACCGCAAACATATCGAAGAGCGTGCAGCCCTGGGTATCGTTCCCCAGCCGCTTAACGCCGAACAAACAGCAGGCCTGGTCGAGCTGCTGAAAAACCCTCCG
Source organism: Pseudomonas sp. PB106 (assembly GCF_009764645.1). Lineage (GTDB taxonomy): Bacteria > Pseudomonadota > Gammaproteobacteria > Pseudomonadales > Pseudomonadaceae > Aquipseudomonas. The sequence continues at coordinate 30,386 of NZ_RWIM01000086.1, read as the reverse complement.
GCTGGCGAAGAAGAATTCCTCGTTGACCTGATCACCAATCGCATTCCACCAGGCGTGGACGAAGCGGCCTATGTAAAAGCCGGCTTCCTGTCTGCACTGGCCAAGGGCGAAGTTTCCTCCCCTCTGCTGGACAAAAAGCGCGCTGTAGAACTGCTCGGCACCATGCAGGGCGGCTACAACATCGTGACCCTGGTTGACCTGCTGGACGACGCCGAGCTGGCGCCAGTCGCTGCCGCGCAACTCAAGCACACCCTGCTGATGTTCGATGCGTTCCACGACGTCGCGGAAAAAGCCAAGAACGGCAACGCTCACGCTAAAGCCGTGCTGCAATCCTGGGCTGACGGCGAGTGGTTCAAGAACCGCCCGACCCTGGCCGACAAGATCAGCCTGCGCGTATTCAAGGTAACCGGCGAAACCAACACCGACGACCTGTCCCCTGCCCCGGATGCCTGGTCGCGTCCAGACATCCCGCTGCACGCCCTGGCCATGCTGAAAATGGCCCGTGACGGCATCGTTCCTGATCAGCAGGGCGCCATCGGCCCGATGAAACAGATCGAAGAAATGCGCGGTCAAGGCTTCCCGATCGCCTACGTCGGTGACGTGGTCGGTACCGGTTCGTCGCGTAAATCGGCGACCAACTCGGTGCTGTGGTTCTTCGGCGACGACGTTCCTTACGTGCCGAACAAGCGCGCTGGCGGTTTCTGCTTCGGCAGCAAAATCGCTCCGATCTTCTACAACACCATGGAAGATGCCGGCGCACTGCCAATCGAGTTCGACGTGTCCAACATGAACATGGGCGACGTGATCGACCTGTACCCGCATGCTGGCAAAGTCTGCAAACACGGCACCGACGAAGTCCTGACCACCTTCGAAATGAAGACTCCGGTACTGTTGGACGAAGTTCGTGCTGGCGGCCGTATCCCGCTGATCATCGGCCGTGGCCTGACCGAGAAGGCTCGCGCCGAACTGGGTCTGCCACCGTTTGACCTGTTCAAGAAGCCTGATGCACCGATCGAAAGCACCAAGGGTTACACCCTGGCGCAGAAAATGGTCGGCAAGGCTTGCGGTCTGGCAGAAGGCAAAGGCATCCGTCCTGGCACCTACTGCGAACCGAAAATGACCACCGTAGGTTCTCAGGACACCACCGGTCCAATGACCCGTGACGAACTGAAAGACCTGGCGTGCCTGGGCTTCTCGGCTGATCTGGTGATGCAGTCCTTCTGCCACACCGCGGCGTATCCAAAGCCGATCGACGTGACCACCCACCACACCCTGCCTGACTTCATCATGACTCGCGGCGGCGTTTCCCTGCGTCCGGGCGACGGCATCATCCACTCGTGGCTGAACCGCATGCTGCTGCCAGACACCGTCGGCACCGGTGGTGACTCGCACACCCGTTTCCCGATGGGCATTTCGTTCCCGGCCGGTTCCGGTCTGGTGGCGTTTGCTGCGGCCACCGGCGTTATGCCGCTGGACATGCCGGAATCGATCCTGGTGCGCTTCAAAGGCAAAATGAAACCTGGCATCACCCTGCGTGACCTGGTTCATGCCATTCCGTACTTCGCTATCCAGAACGGTCTGCTGACCGTCGAGAAGAAAGGCAAGAAAAACGCCTTCTCCGGCCGCATCCTGGAAATCGAAGGTCTGGAAGGTCTGACCCTGGAACAGGCGTTCGAATTGTCCGACGCCTCGGCCGAACGTTCGGCTGCCGGTTGCACCATCAAGCTGTCGAAAGAGTCGATCACCGAGTACCTGAACTCCAACATCACCCTGCTGCGCTGGATGATCGGCGAAGGCTACGGCGATGCACGTACTCTGGAACGTCGTGCTCAAGCGATGGAAGCCTGGGTTGCCAACCCGGAACTGATGGAAGCCGATGCCGACGCCGAATACGCCGAAATCATCGAAATCGATCTGGCCGACATCAGCGAGCCTGTACTGTGCGCGCCGAACGACCCGGACGACGCCCGTCTGCTGTCCAGCGTTGCTGGCGAGAAGATCGACGAAGTGTTCATCGGTTCGTGCATGACCAACATCGGTCACTTCCGCGCTGCCGGTAAGTTGCTGGATCAGGTCAAGGGTCAGCTGCCAACTCGTCTGTGGCTGTCGCCGCCGACCAAGATGGACGCTCACCAACTGACCGAAGAAGGCTACTACGGCATCTACGGCAAGGCTGGCGCACGCATGGAAATGCCGGGCTGCTCGCTGTGCATGGGTAACCAGGCACGTGTAGAGCCGAACGCGACCGTGGTTTCCACTTCCACCCGTAACTTCCCGAACCGTCTGGGCGACGGCGCGAACGTCTACCTGGCTTCGGCTGAGCTGGCGTCCGTGGCTTCGATCCTGGGTCGCCTGCCGACCGTCGAGGAGTACATGGAATACGCTGGCAAGATCGACAGCATGGCGGCTGATATCTACCGCTACCTGTCTTTCGACCAGATCGCCGAGTTCCGTGAAGCTGCTGCGAACGCCAATATCCCGGTCGTTCAAGCCTAACGTTACAACGCCGTGAAAAACGCCGCCCATCGTGAGATGAGCGGCGTTTTTTTATGCGCGACGCAACGCTTTTACTGTAGGAGTGAGCCTGCTCGCGATAGCGTCGTGTCAGTCGATACAGATCTGTCTGATCCACCGCTATCGCGAGCAGGCTCACTCCTACAGGGGGGCGGTGTCGTGTTCAGAACACCGACCAACCGATCCTTGAGCTGAGCATTTCCAGCGCCGCCATCCCCGCCAGCGAATTACCCGCCGCATTGAGTTCCGGCGACCACACGCACACCGTGAACTGCCCCGGCACCACCGCGACAATCCCGCCACCGACCCCGCTCTTGCCCGGCAAGCCCACGCGGTAAGCAAAGTTGCCCGCCTCGTCATACAGCCCGCTGGTGGCCATGATCGAGTTGACCTGCTGGGTCTGACGGCGCGTCAGAATCTGCTCGCCGCTGTGTTTGCAGAAACCGTCGTTAGCCAGGAAGCAGAAGGCCCGGGCCAGGTCGATGCAGTTCATGCGCAGGGCGCAGTGACTGAAATAGCTGCGCAGCACCGCTTCGACATCGTTGTGAAAGTTGCCGAAGGACTGCATCAGATAGGCCATCGCCGCATTGCGCGCACGGTGCTGGTATTCGGAGTCAGCGACTTTGCCGTCGATCATGATCTGCGGATTGCCCGACAGCCGCCGGACGAAATCACGCATCGACAAGGTCGGTGCGGCGAAGCGCGATTGGTTGATGTCGCAGATCACCAGCGCGCCGGCGTTGATGAACGGATTGCGCGGGCGGCCGCGTTCGAATTCCAATTGCACCAACGAGTTGAACGGCTGGCCGGAAGGTTCATGGCCGAGCCGCTCCCAGATCGCCTCACCAGAATGATCGATGGCCTGCACGAGGCTGAACACCTTGGAAATACTCTGCACCGAAAACGGCGTTTCAGCGTCGCCAGCGCAATACATCTCGCCGTCGTTGCCATACACGGCAATGCCCAATTGATTGGCCGGCACGGTGCCGAGGGCAGGAATGTAGTCAGCTACCTTGCCTTGCCCGATCAGGGGCCGGACTGCGTCAAGGATCTCGTTCAACAGCGCTTGCATGCCGGGTTCCGAAGTCTCGCCCCAGGGGATCGCGGGGACACTGGGGCTAGACGCTGCGCGGCCGAATCAAATCACAGTCGCCCGTGTACGAGCTGCCGCAGGCTGCGATCTTTTGATGTTGCCTTTAAAAGACAAGATCAAAAGATCGCAGCCTTCGGCAGCTCCTACAGCAGGGAATTGTCGAGCTAATGCGCGCGGTCGAGGCCGGCAAGCAAGGCGCTGTCGCGGCTGTAGATATCCGGTGCGTATTGCACGTGGCCGTCGTTGCCGACCTGCGCGGTCCAGTAGGTCATCAGGATCGGCACCGGCGCCGACAGGCGGAATTCGTGGGTGGTGCCGGTTGCCAGCAGCGTGTCGGTGCGGGCCTTCTCCGCCGGGCTGAGCAGCAGATCACGCAGTTGCAGCGGATGCTCGACCCTCACGCAACCGGAGCTGAACGCGCGCGGGCCTTTGTCGAACAGCGCCTTGCTCGGCGTGTCGTGCAGGTACACCGAGAACGGATTGGGAAAACGGATGACCATTTGCCCCAGCGGATTGCGTGGCCCGGCGTCCTGGCGCAAGAGGATGTTGCCGGGGTTGTCCCAATCGACGTCTGCCGCCGCGATGGGCTGACCGTTAGCGTCGAGCACTTGCAGGTTCTGCCGACTGAGGAAGGTCTGATCCTTGCGGATCGCTGGCAGCTTGTCTTCTTTCCAGATGGTCGGCGGCACCGTCCAGGTCGGGTTCAGGGTCAGGCGCGTGACACGGGATTTGAGCAGCGGTGTCTGGCGCTCGGCGCGACCGACCTGGGTGCGGGTCTGCCACACCACCTGGCCGCCCTGATAGAGGCTCAATTCGGCAGCGGCGACGTTGACCAGCAAGCCGTCCGGCTCCATGTCCTGAGCCATCCAGCGGAAGCGTTCGAGATTGACCCGCAACTGTTCGCGGCGGGTCAGCGGGCTGATATTCAGTTCGGCAATCGTCCCCGGCCCGACCACGCCGTCGGCCTGCAACGAATGATTGGCCTGAAAGCTTTTCACTGCGTCCACCAGCACACCGCTGTAGGCGTTGTCCGGCGTGCCAATGGCGTGGGTCAGGTAGCCTTCGTTGAACAAACGCTGGGCCAGTTGCGGCACGCGGTTGTCTTCCATTGAAGGACGCAGCAACGGGCCGTCGCCGACTGATTGCCATTGCGGCAGGGCTTTCTGGCGTTGCGCGGCATACAACTGACGCAGGTTTTGATATTGCGCCAGTCGCGGGCGGGCCAGATCGAACGCCGCGGCAATGTCATGCATGCCCGGCACGGCAATGGCCAACAATTCCGCCTGACGGTCACGCGGGCTCGTGTCGGCATGCCACAGCGGTTCGAAGTGCGATTGCAACAGACGGCCGTAATGCAAATCCTGCAATGCCTGGAGGTAGTAGCGACTGATTTCGATGTCGGCGCACAACTCGCCGTCCTGCGGCGGTACGGCGGCGACCGGGTAGCGTTTCGGATTGAGGCCATCGTCGGCCAACAGCTGCAATTGCGCCTGCAAGGCCGGCAATCTTGCGGTTTCGCTGGCCCACACCGGCATCCAGTCCTGCTGTTCATAGAACGCTTGCAACTGGGTCAGCGCCGGGCCGTTTAGCTGTGGGCCAATCGTCGGGCAGGCCTGAGGCAGGCTGATCAATACCGCCTGTAACGGACTTTGCGGCTCGATGGGCATTTCGGCCGGTGGCGTCGGCAGCGTCTGCAAGGGCGGCAGCGGCTCATCGGCACAAGCGACAAACGGCGCAGCGATCAGACAAATGCTCAAGTAGCATGCGTACTTTTTGAACAACTGCTTTACTCCAATCCATGGCCGTCCAGATGACGGTCAACCTTACATCAGGTGCGCTGAACAGTCAGGTTCGATCTACGAGCTTGCGGGTAACGACTGGGAGTCAGGAGCCAAAGTGCCAAATAAGTAGCAAGTGAGGACACTTTATAAATGTTGACGTTTTTGCGCCGACTTCTGCTGACCACCGCGACCCTCGTCGTTGTGTCCAGTCCAGTTTTTGCCGCCGGCAATCTATCGCCGGTTCTCTACACCAGCCTCGCGCACGCCGCGCCAGAACTCAATCCCCAGGCGCTGAAAGGCGCTCTGAACGCCATGCAGTGTGCGGTCAACAATGGCGCTAAACCGTCGCGCCACTTGGCGATCATCGATTACTCGCAACCGTCGACTGAACGTCGCCTGTGGATTTTCGACCTGAGCAAACAGAAGTTGGTTCTACGCGATCTTGTCGCCCATGGTTCCAATTCCGGGGAAAACTTCGCCACGCAGTTCTCCAACCGTGAAGGCAGTTATCAATCCAGTCTCGGTTTGTTTCGCACCCAGGAAAGTTACAGCGGCGCCCACGGCTATTCATTGCGCATGGACGGTCTGGAGCCGGGTTTCAATGACATGGCCCGCGATCGCGCCATCGTCATTCATGCCGCCAGTTACGTGAATCCGCTGTGGAGCAAGAAACAGGGGCGCATCGGCCGCAGCCAGGGCTGCCCGGCGGTGCGTCCGCAGATTGCCAAACAGGTGATCGATCGCCTGAAGAATGGCCAGTTCATGTTTTCGTGGTATCCGGATCAGCGCTGGCTGAAGTCTTCGCCGTACCTGAACTGCCAGCCGCAGCAGGTGGCGAGCATTCTCAGTACCCACGCTAGCTAACGGCACACCCTATAACCCTGTGGGAGCTGGCTTGCCAGCGATAGCGGTGGATCAGTCAATGAAAACTTTGACTGTGCCTGCCTCATCGCTGGCAAGCCAGCTCCCACAGGGGTTAGCGTTGAGCCCGGAAAATCCTCACACACCGTTTGATTACAACTTTGTCATTCAGCTGTCGGTTTGCCGTGCGGATCGCTCGGTAGCCTGAAGTTGTCCCGGCGCCAATGCCGATCAACTTCGACCACTGAGTGACTGACCATGAAAACCCTCCTGCTCGCTTTCACCGCCCTCCTCGCCACCGGTTCCGCGTTCGCTGCCAACATGCCCGACACCGCGGTGATTCATGACAAAACCGGCTTCTACGTGAATCTGGATGTCGACAAAGTCCTGTCCAGCACCGATATTTCACAGGCGTGCGGTGTGGTGCCGGCGCAATTGAATTACCTCGACCATCAGGGCCGCGAGCATGTGCTGAACTATGACGTGCAAGGCGCCGGCTGCATCAATGACCATTGAGACTGATCGATGAATATTCTGGTTGTCGAAGACGAGCCCAAGGCTGGCAATTACCTGCTCAACGGTTTGCAGGAATTGGGCTACAGCGTCAGTCTGGCGCGCAACGGCGCCGACGGTTTGCACCTGGCGCTGGAACACAGCTTCGACGTGATCGTGCTCGATGTGATGATGCCCAAGATGGATGGCTGGGAAGTCCTGCGCCGGCTGCGCAAGGAAGCCGACACGCCGGTGCTGTTCCTCACCGCCCGCGACGACATCGCCGACCGCGTCAAAGGCCTGGAACTGGGCGCCGACGATTACCTGATCAAACCGTTTTCCTTCGCGGAACTGGTGGCGCGCCTGCGCACCCTGACCCGCCGTGGACCGATCCATGAGGACGAACAACTGCAAGTCGCCGACCTGCAGATCGACGTGATCAAACGCCGCGTGACCCGCGCCGGGATGCGCATCACCCTGACCAATAAAGAGTTCGCCCTGCTGCAATTGTTCGCCACCCACACCGGGCAAGTGCTCGCCCGTTCGCTGATCGCCTCGCGGGTGTGGGACATGAATTTCGACAGCGACACCAACGTCGTCGATGTCGCCGTACGCCGCTTGCGCGCGAAAATCGATGACCCGTTCCAGCTCAAGCTGATCCACAGCGTGCGTGGCATCGGCTACCGCTTCGATACGCAGCCATGAATACTCAAAAAACCTACTCCCTGACCCTGCGTTTGGCGCTGGTGTTCGCCCTGCTCGCCTTCGCTTCGCTGGCCGGCCTCGGCGCGGCGTTATATGGCGAGCTGGAGGAGCAACTGATTCGGCGCGATGACATTTCGCTGGTCAGCCGCGTCGATCAGTTGCGCACATTCCTCAACGACAGCAACACGCTGGAGCTGATCAAGAACAAACCGGCGCTGTTCCAGAACATGCTCGGCAACCGCGAAGCCTTGCTGACCATTGGCGCACCGGGACAGCCGCCGTTGCTGGTGGTCAACCCCGGCAACCTGACAACGCCGACGCTGCCAGCCGTACCGATCAACCACACGATGACGTTGAACGATGTGCAGCACTTGCCTAGCGTCAACGGTGTGCCGTTTTCTGCCGTCGCTGCGGCCATCGATTCCGGCGAACTGGGCAATCTGCAAGTGACCACCGGACGGCTGATGAGCGAGCGCACGGCGATGCTCGCCAATTACCGCTTGAGCGTTTATGGCTTGGCGACATTGGCGGCGCTGGTGCTCGCGGTGATTGGTTGTCTGCTGGTGTATCGCGGTTTGCTGCCGCTGCGCCGGTTGGCCAAACATGCTCACGGCATTGGCGTCGGCAACCTCGGCGAACGCCTCGACAGCCACGGCGCGCCTCGGGAACTGTTGCCGATGATCGACGCGTTCAATGCCATGCTCGATCGCCTCGGCAAGGGCTTTGCGCAGTTGAGCCAAGTGTCCACCGACATGGCCCACGAACTGCGCACACCGATCAACAACCTGCTCGGCGAAACCCAGGTCGCCCTGCATCAGAACCGCAGCGTCGAGGCGTATCAGCAGTTGCTCGCGTCCAATGTCGAAGAACTGGAGCGGCTGACGCGGATGCTCGACAACATGCTGTTTCTGGCGCGCACCGACCCGGCGAGTGCCCTGAGCCAACGCCAGGAGCTGGACGCGGCGGAAGAGATGCAGCGGATCGCCGATTACTTTGAAGGCTTGGCGGCGGATGTCGGCGTGAGCATCAAGGCGCGCGGCAGCGGAGTGATCTGGGCCGAGCCGATGCTATTGCGCCGGGCGCTGGCCAATTTGTGCGCGAATGCGATCAAGTACGGCGCGGCGGATTCGACGCTGCAGGTGGAGGCGATTGCCGAATCGGACGGCAGCTATTTGCGTGTGCGTAATCAGGGCGCGACGATTGCGCCGGAACATCTGGCGCGGTTGTTCGAACGTTTCTACCGCGTCGACCAATCCCGCGAGCGCTCGGCGCAATCCAACGGGTTGGGCCTGTCGATCGTCGCGACGATCATGCAGTTGCATCAGGGTCGCTACAGCGTTAGCAGCACGGATGGAATCACCTGCTTTGAACTCTACTTCCCCGCCCGGCAATGGTCTTGATCGACTGTTCCGCCGTCATCGCTGGCAAGCCAGCTCCCACAGGGTTTTGGTTTGGCCGGAGACCTGGATTCAGCCCCGATCATTGTGGGAGCTGGCTTGCCAGCTCCCACAGGGCTTTGGTTTGGCCGGAGACCTGGATTCAGCCCCGATCATTGTGGGAGCTGGCTTGCCAGCGATGAGGCCAGCACCTACAACACCTTCGTCGGCAGATAGTTCGCTATCGCGAGCCAGCCCGCTCCCACCTTTGAACTGCACTCGGCTGATGACCAGCGCCGTCAGCATCAACGCCACCGCCACAGCGAAAGTCATGTGAAAACCGCTGCCGATAACAGCAGCCGGCGCCTGCGTCGGATCCCCCGCCGCCAGCGCAAACACCGCGCCCATCACCGCCGCGCCGGTAATCAAGCCAAGATTGCGCGCCAGCCCGAGCATCGCTGAGACCACGCCGCGCTGATCCTGACTGACACCCGCCATCAACCCGGTGTTGTTGGCCGCCTGGAACAGCGCGTAGCTGACAGCAACCAGCATGATCGGCAGCACGTACCCAGGCAAACCGAGCGTCATCGGCAAGGCCGCCAACAATCCGCAACCGCAGGCCATTCCAAGCAATGCACCAGGGACGATTCGGTGCGCGCCAAAGCGATCCACCAGACGCCCGGCCGGCACGCCGCTCAGCGCGGACAACAACGGCCCGACCGACAACGCCACTCCGACCATCGTGCTGCTGAGGCCCAATCCCCGGTGCAGGTAAAACGGCCCGACCACCAGCGTGGTCATCATCACCGTGGTCACCAGCAATGTCAGCGCCAGGCTGCTGCTCAGTCGCACATCGCTGAACAGTGACAACCGAATCAGCGGCGATTTGGCCCTCATTTCGACCACGATAAACAATCCCACGCCGCACAGGCTGGCCAGCAGCAGCGGTAACAGCAAACCTTCAAGCGTCATCGCCAGCGCATAAGCCGCCAGCGTCAGCATCAATACTGCGCTGCCAGAAAAATCGAACCCCGCACGCGGGCCTGTCGCCCGATCCGCCGGCAGAAAGCGGTACACCAGCCAGATATTCAGCAAGCCCAGTGGCACGTTGAGCAAAAAAATCGACTGCCAACCCACATGCGTCATCAACAGCCCGCCCAGCGATGGCCCAAGGCTGGTGCCAGTCGCCGACATCGTTGCCAGCAGCCCCATCGCACTGCCCGCCCGCGACTTGGGCACGGCGTCTGACACGAGTGCCACGGTCAACGCGAACATGATCGCCGCGCCGACGCCTTGTACCGCCCGTGCGCCGATCAGCCAACCCAGCCCCGGCGCCAACGCGCAGGCCAACGAAGCGCTGGAAAAAATACCAATCCCGATCAACAGCAAGCGCCGCCGCCCCGCGCCATCCCCCAGACGTCCGACGCTGACAATCAACGTGGTGACCGCCAGCAAATACGCCAGAACGATCCACTGCACCTGTTGAAACGTTGCCTCAAACGCCGATGCGAGAATCGGTAACCCGGCGTTGGCAATGCTGGTGTCCATTGACGGCATCAACATCGACAGGGCCAGACTGGTCAGCGCCCAGCGGGCGGGAGAGCTCAGGGAATCTCGAGGCATGGCGGGCTCACAATGCAAAGGTGACCCGCCATAGCCTGAGCCTCGACAACACACGGCGCAAGACGCATGCTTTGCACTCCATACCTGCATGGAACGCCATGTCATGACTGCCCCGGATCTGAACTTGCTGATCACCCTCGACGTCTTGCTGCGCGAAGGCAGCGTCGCCCGCGCCGCCAAATGTCTGCGGTTGAGCCCGTCGGCGATGAGTCGCGCCCTCGCCCGTCTGCGCGAAACTACCGGCGATCCGTTGCTGGTGCGTGCAGGTCGAGGCCTGGTGCCGACGCCACGCGCGCTGGAGTTGCGCGAGCGGGTCAGTCATCTGGTGCAGGACGCCGAGGCGGTTTTACGCCCGGCCGAGGTGCTCGACCCTGGCCGCTTGCAACGCACTTTCACCCTGCGCAACACCGACGGTTTTGTCGAAACCTTTGCCGCCGCCCTGCTCGCGCGCATCGCTCAAGAGGCGCCCGGCGTCCGCCTGCGCTTTGTGCAGAAAGCCGACAAGGACAGCACGCCGTTGCGCGAAGGCCGCGTCGATCTGGAAACCGGCGTGGTCGACGACACAACCGATCCGACCCTGCACAGCCGCATCCTGTTTCGCGATCAGTGGATCGGTGTAGTGCGTGAGGGGCATTCTTTGAGTTCGGGAAAGGTCACCAGCAAGCGTTTTGCCGGCGGCGAGCACATTCTCATTTCACGACGCGGACGCAGCAGCGGCCCGGTCGATGAGGCACTCCTCGCGCTCGGCCTGACGCGGGACATTGTCACCTCATTCGGCGGATTTTCGGCGGCGTTGACGCTGGTGCGCGAATCCGACTTGATCGCCACGGTGCCGCAGCGCCACACCAGCAAACTGCGCACGGGCCTGCACAGTTTCGCCCTGCCCTTCGCGATGCCGGACATCAGTGTGTCGATGCTCTGGCACCCGCGCATGGACGCCGACCCGGCGCATCGCTGGTTGCGCGATTGCGTGCGGGAAGTCTGCGCCTAGCGCGCATCCCCGCCAGCAGGTTTGTAGAAGAGGAATTTGCCGGTCTGGGCAGTCTTGCGGTATTCCTTGGCCCAACTCGGATGGACGTTGCGGTCATGGAAATACAGTGCGCCGTGGGTGCGATCCTTGAGCTGGCGGTTCAGCGCCTTGCCGGCGATTTCCTTGGCCAGCGCGTATTCGGCATCTTCCTTGACCTGATCCGCCTTGCCATCGCACCACCAGGAAAACTGGCAGCTCTTGGTTTCCGAGCCTTGTTTGACCACCGCACAGACCGTGTCGGGAAAGCCTTCGTGGCCGAGGCGATTCATCACCACACTGGCCACGGCTTCCATTTCCGGGGTGTCTCTGCCCTTGGCTTCCCAATAGATACTGCGCGCCAGACAGGTGAGCGGATCGTCCAGCGGCGCCGCGCCGGCCGGGTCTACCGCTTGCGCTTCGGTGGGGGTGATGGCTTCGGATTTCGGCGCGGGGGCGGCGCTGACTTTGTCGGCGGCTTTTTCCTCCAGCACTTGGGCTTTCTCTTCCGCCTTCGCTTTGATCGGGGCCTGATCGGTGGCCCATGCGGAGCCTGCCAACAAGGTCAATACGAGACAACCCGCCCAGCCTTTCAATCCCATTTCTGTTCTTCCGGCAGCGCCCGAGTCGGGCAAGGTGTTACGTCGGGGAGACGCCCGGTTCCCGGGGTCTTCGGTGAGTGTAGACGGCAATTCAGCAGACAAAGTTGCGCAGAAAAACCCGGCAAAGGAAGAAAAAGACATTGCACCCACCCGGGGCCTTTCGCGCATCATGGGCGCATTCAGCTCAAGGGAGATTTCCATGCGCTTCATGCCATCCGTTTTGCGTCTTGCCGCGTTGTCCGTGGGCGTTATGTTTGCCATCCCGGCGCTGGCCAGCGATGAGTCGCAATTGATCGAGTCGATCAACAGCTACCGCAGCCAGCCGCAACGTTGCGGTTCGCAGGCTTCCAATGAACTGCCACCGTTGTCGGCGGATCCACGGTTGCGGCTGCGGGCCAGCGGTGCTGTCGACCTGCAACAAGCCATGGCCAGCGCCAGTTATCCGATGGTCAATGTGCAAGCGATCACCCTCAACGGCCCGCGTGATGCGGCGTCGGCGATGAAGGCGATTCAGGAAAGTTTCTGTCAGGTGGTGCTCGATCCGCAGTTTGTCGACGTCGGTGTCAGCCGCGACGACCGTGACTGGCGCATTGTGCTGGCGCGGCCGCTGCTGTCGGCCAAGTTGGGCGATGCGCAAAGTGAAGGGCAGAAGCTGCTCAGCGAACTCAACGTGGCCCGCAGCCAACCGCGTCAGTGTGGTGACCAGGCATTTACGGCTGCCGCACCGCTGGCCTGGAACGCGACGCTGGGCACGATCTCTCAGGATCACAGCCGGGACATGGCCAACAACAGCTACTTCGACCACAAGGACCGCGACGGCCGCACCCCCGGCGACCGCGCCGAACTCGCCGGCTACAGCGGCCAACTGGTCGGCGAAAACATCGCCGCCGGGCAGGACACCGTGCACAAAGTCGTCGAAGGCTGGCTCGCCAGCCCCGGCCACTGCGCCAACCTGATGAACCCGCAATACAAAGAACTCGGCGCCGCCTACGCCACCGACCCGAAAAGCAACGCCGGCATCTACTGGACCGCGATGTTCGGCGCGCAGTAAGACAATCCCGAACACACCACAAATCCCTGTAGGAGCTAGCCCTGCTAGCGATGAGGCCGGTCCAGTCAACATCTCCATCGACTGACCCAACGCCATCGCTGGCAAGCCAGCTCCCACAATGTTTGGCGGTGCTTTCCTGCCATGCGGGCCAATCACCAATTGGGTCATCGACGGCGTCGATCAGCCGGTCACTAACAGTGATTGGACGCCATGCAACGTTGCCCATAACCTACGTTGCCCCAACTCTTCCCAATGCGGTTTTCATTCCTGCGAGGCTTTCTTGTCAGAGCGCGTCTTGATCGATGGTTACAACCGCCGCGTCGACTATCTGCGCATGTCGGTGACCGATCGCTGCGACTTCCGCTGCGTCTATTGCATGGCCGAAGACATGCAGTTTCTGCCACGGCAAAAAATTCTGACCCTGGAAGAAATCTTTCAGCTGGCGCAGAGCTTCGTCGCCCTCGGCACGCGCAAGATTCGCCTCACCGGTGGCGAGCCGCTGATCCGTCCGGGCGTGGTCACGTTGTGCGAGCAGATCGCCGCCCTGCCCGGCCTGCGCGAGCTGTGCATGACCACCAACGGCTCGCAGCTCGGCAAACTGGCCGCGCCGCTGTTCGATGCCGGGGTCAAACGCCTGAACATCAGCCTCGACAGCCTTGATCCGCAGCGCTTCAAAGAGATGACCCGCACCGGCGATCTGGCGCAGGTGATCAACGGCATCGATGCCGCGCGCAAGGCCGGTTTCACCCGCACTAAACTCAATGTCGTGGTGATGCAGGGCCGTAACGATCAGGAGATCAACGACCTGGTCAGCTTCGCGATCGACCGTCAGCTCGACGTCTCTTTCATCGAAGAGATGCCGCTGGGGATCATCAGCGAACACAGCCGTGCGGAGTCGTTTTTCTCCAGCGCCCAGGTGCGCGAAAGGATTGCCGAGCGCTATACCTTGATCGACTCGGCGGAATCCACTCAAGGTCCGTCGCGCTACTGGCGGCTGGCCGAGGCGCCGGAGATTCGCCTGGGCTTTATTTCGCCGCACAGCCACAACTTTTGCGGCACCTGCAACCGGGTGCGGCTCACCGTCGAAGGTCGCCTGCTACTGTGTTTGGGTAACGAGCATTCGGTGGATCTGAAAGCGGTACTGCGCACCCATCCGGGGCAACCGCAGCGGCTGGAGAAAGCCATCGTCAAGGCGATGAAACTCAAGCCGTACCGGCATAATTTCGAAGTGAACGACGACGTTCAGGTCGTGCGCTTCATGAACATGACCGGCGGCTGATCCGCCACCTTCATGGGTTATCGGAACTGCACAGCATGATCATCAGACCCAAGGTCAATCAGTTCGCCATTCTCTTCACCCTCAAGGGTTCAATCGCCAAACGCATTGCCATGCGCACGCTGATGGTCACCCTGCTCGCCTCGGCCATCGTGCTGGTAGAGATCCTCCATCCGAGCAACTTCACCAAGGTCAACGCCACGCCGTTTACCTTGCTTGGGTTGTCGCTGTCGATCTTCATGAGTTTTCGCAACAACGCCTGTTATGACCGCTGGTACGAAGCGCGCAAAGCCTGGGGTGAGGTGATCGTGCATATCCGCTCGGTTATTCGCGAAACCCATGTGATTCGCGAGTCAGCTGAACGCAAGCCGTTGCTGCTGAATCTGTGTGGCTTTGCTCATGCGCTGAACGCGCGGTTGCGCAAGGAAAGCGAGGCGGATGCGAGCAGTCAATGGATCATGCCGAAACCCGATCCGCAGACCCCGGATTACAGCACACGCATCCTGCAAACGGTGGGTCAGCAGTGTTCTGATCTGCATCAACGGGGCGAGCTGAGCGAGTGGCGCTACATGCTGCTGGCCAATCACCTGACCAGCCTGACCCAGGCACAAGCGGTGTGCGAGCGGATCAAAACCACACCGCTGCCGTTTCCCTACACGCTGTTGCTGCACCGCACGATTTACCTGTTTTGCATCCTGCTGCCGTTCGCCATGGCTGAACCGCTGGGCTGGCTGACGCCGTTGTTTACAGCGATTGTCAGCTATGCGTTTTTTGGTCTGGATGCGATTGCCGACGAACTCGAAGACCCCTTCGGCCGCGACGAAAACGACCTGCCCACCGACGCACTGGTGCGCACCATCGAACGCGACATCCTCGCCGAACTCGGCGCCGAAGTGCCGCCAGCGCTGAAGCCTGTGGTCTATGTCCTGAGCTGATCGCCTTTCTCCCAAACACCACAGAACCCTGTGGCAGCAGCTAGTCCTGCTAGCGAGGAGGCCTGAACAGCCAACACACATCGCGGCTGATCGAACAAATCGCGTGTTCAAAATAATTCACATTGATCGTTTACACGCCCGTGAATTCCCCCTTACTATCCGGGCACACCGGTCGGAGGTAACCACCCCGCCACCGACGTTTTCCGCCAACGGAAACACGCGTTATGAGCACGTCACCACAACAACTCAAATCGTTGAACGTCTCCGCTGTGTGCGCCCTCTGTCAAAGGGGCCGCGCATGAATCGCATCGTCAATCTCCCCATGGCCCTGCGCCGTTCCAAGCTGCGTCACTCCGCACGCCCGCCGGATATCGTCCTGCCCGTCTGATCGCGCCCGTTAAAAAAGCCGCGACAGTCTCCCATTTCTTGATATCCCTGCCAGGACACCCACGCCTATCGTCGTGGCGTGTCCGGTTCGAATCTGCGCGCCCGTGCGGCGCCATCGTGAGTGATCGTTATGAAATTTGCAGCCATCGAAGACGCACGCCTGTTTCTTGAGCAAAACCCCGACATCGACATGATCGAGCTGTTCATCCTCGACGCCAACGGCGTGCCGCGCGGCAAGCTGTTGCACCGTGAAGAACTGCTCGCCGTGTATGAAAGCGGTCGCCCGCTGCCGAGCACCATCCTCGGCCTGACCGTGCAAGGTGAAGACGTGGAAAACTCCGGTCTGGTCTGGGACGTTGGCGATATCGACTGCCGCGCCTATCCTTTGGAAGGCAGCCTGGTACGTCTGCCATGGCGGCAGATTCCGACCGCCGCCGTGCAAGTGAGCATGCATCCGACCGAGGGCATGCCGGCAAGCATCGCCGACCCACGGCACCTGCTGATCAAGGTCATCGATGGCCTCAAAGCCGAGGGTTTTCACCCGGTCATGGCTTGCGAGCTGGAGTTCTATCTGCTCGACGCCAAACGCGATCACAACGGTCGCCCACAACCGGCGCTGGACGCTGACGGTGGCCGACCGCGACACACTCAGGTCTACGGCTTGCGTGAGCTGGAACAGATCGAACCGTTCCTCGCCGACCTCTACAGCGCCTGCAAACTGCACGGCATTCCGGCACGCACGGCGATTTCCGAATACGCGCCGGGCCAGGTTGAAATCACCCTCGAACACGGCGATGCGCTGGAAGCGATGGATCAAGCGGTGCGCTACAAACGACTGGTCAAAGCCGTGGCGCACAAGCACGGCATGCAGGCGACATTCATGGCCAAGCCGTTCGATGATCTGGCGGGCACCGGCATGCATATGCACGTCAGTCTGGCCGATGGCGAAGGTCGTAATTTGTTCGCCTCGGAAGACCCGGCCGGCACGCCGCTGCTGCGCACGGCGATTGGCGGCATGCTCGCTTCCTTGCTCGATACGTTGTTGCTGTTCTGCCCGAACGCCAACTCCTATCGCCGTTTCCAGGCCAACAGCTATGCGCCATTGGCGCCGACCTGGGGCGTCGACAACCGCACCGTCAGCCTGCGTGTACCGGGCGGTCCAGCCAACACTCGCCACATCGAACACCGTATCTGCGGCGCCGATGCCAACCCCTATCTGGCAGCGGCGGCGATCCTCGCTGGCATTCATCGCGGCATTCGTGAAGACCTTGATCCGGGGGCGCCGGTCGAGGGCAATGGCTATGCGCAGGCGAAGGAATTGCTACCAACCGATTGGCTGACCTCGCTGCAGGCGCTGGAAAATTCGGTGTGGGCGCGGGATGCCTTGGGGCAGGAATTTCTCGGGGTGTATCTGGCGGTGAAGCGTGCCGAGTATCGGCAGTTCATGGCTGAAGTGGGTGAGCAGGATTGGCGGTGGTATCTCACCGAGGCCTGAATTCACCACTATCCCTTGTAGGAGTGAGCCTGCTCGCGATGAGGCCATGTCAGTCACCTCATAGATGAATGACACACCGCTATCGCGAGCAGGCTCACTCCTACAAGGGACCGCGTACAACCGAAGAATTTGTGTGGACACTGACATGACCGAACGCTGCAATTCCTACTACACCGCCACTCTCAACCAAGACACCGACTACCCGACCCTGCAAGGCCGGCACAGTGTCGACGTGGTGATCATCGGCGGTGGTTTCACTGGCGTCGCGACCGCCGTCGAACTCGCCGAAAAAGGCTTGAAAGTCGCCATCGTCGAAAGCAACAAGATCGGCTGGGGCGCCACCGGGCGCAATGGCGGCCAAGTGACCGGCAGCCTTTCCGGTGACGGCGCCATGCGCAAACAGATGCGCGCGAAACTCGGCGATCAGGTCGATGACTTCATCTGGCACCTGCGCTGGCGCGGCCACGAAATCATCAAGCAACGGGTCGAGAAATACGGCATTCAGTGCGACCTCAAACACGGTCACCTGCACGCTGCCTACAAGCCCAGCCACATGGCCGATTTGCGCAAGGATTACGAGGAAGCCGTACGCCGCGGACTGGGTGATGAGGTCAGCCTGCTCGACCGCAGCCAAGTGCGCGATCTGCTGCAGAGCGAGCTCTATCACGGTGCGATCAAGAACACCCGCAACATGCATTTGCACCCGCTCAATCTGTGCATCGGCGAGGCGCGGGCGGCGGAAAGTCTTGGTGCGTTGATCTTTGAAAACAGTGAAGTGCTGGAGATCATTCACGGTGCAACGCCCGGCGTGAGAACCGCCCACGGCCAGATCGACGCCAAGCAGGTGATGCTCGCCGGTGACGTCTATCACAAGCTCGAACCCGGTCAGCTCAAGGGCAAGATTTTCCCGGCCATGGGCGGCATCGTCACCACTGCGCCGCTCGGCGATCTGGCCAGGCAGATCAACCCGGAAGATCTGGCGGTGTACGACTGCCGCTTCGTCCTCGACTACTACCGCCTCACCGCCGATGGCCGTTTGTTGTTCGGTGGCGGCGCCAACTACAGCGGCAAGGATTCACGAGACATCGCCGCCGAACTGCGCCCGTGCATCGAGCAAACTTTCCCGGCGCTCAAAGGCGTGCAGATCGACTACCAGTGGAGTTGCGCGATGGGCATCGTGATCAACCGCATTCCACAACTGGGCAAGCTCTCGGACAACGTCTGGTATTGCCAGGGTTATTCGGGGCACGGCATCGCGACGACGCACATCATGGGTGAAATCATGAGCCGGGCGATCACCGGGCAGATGGAGCAGTTCGACACGTTTGCCGCGTGCCAGCACATTCGCGTGCCGATGGGGGATTTGCTGGGGAACCCGTTGTTGGCGGCAGGGATGTGGTATTACCAGATGCTTGAGCGCCTTCGCTGACACACCCTCCAGTTGTAGGAGCTGCCGAAGGCTGCGATCTTTTGATCTTGTTGTTAAAAATCAAAATCAAAAGATCGCAGCCTTCGGCAGCTCCTACAGGGTCATCGGTTCACTGAAGATCCATTGTGGGAGCTGGCTTGCCAGCGATGAGGCCCTCAAATCCAGCGCAAAAACTCAATCAATCAGTTGCTCCACCACAATCCCCAACCGCCGATAATCCTCGACACTCCCCGACGCTACATGCCGCTCGGTAATCAGCATCTGCAAGCGCGTACACGGCCCCACCACAAATGGCTCCACCGCTCCGAGCTTATCCGCCGACGTCACCGCAATCACCCGCGCTGCGCCATCGAGCATCGCCTGCTTCACCGGCACTTCATCGAAATGCACCGAGGTAATTCCCACTTCCGGATGAATCGCGCAGACCCCGGTGATCGCCAGATCCGCCTTGATCCCCGCCAGTAAACGCAACGCCTCGTGCCCACCCGCCGCCATCGTTCGCGGGTTCAACTGACCGCCGGCAAGAATCACCTTCACGCCTCTGAATTCCGACAGGGCAATCGCCGTCATCGGCGAAGCCGTCACCGCCGTGATGCTGATATCTGCACGCAATGAGCGCGCAACCTGCAGCGTGGTCGAGCCGGAATCGAACAGCACAATCTGCCCGTCCTCAATCTGCTGCGCCGCCAATTGCGCCAAGCGGATTTTCACCTCATCGGTCTCGTCCAGCCGCGTGAAGTAATCCTTGCCGGAGTCTTTCGGACGCGGCAACGCCCCGCCGTGCACACGCTGCACGAGGCCTGCGGTATCCAGTTCGGCGAGGTCGCGGCGGATGGTGTCTTCGGACACTGCAAAGTGCTGGCTCAACTCCGACGCCATGACTTTGCCGTCGCGTTCGAGGAGCAAGAGGATTTTCTGCCGGCGCAGAGAAGGCAGTTCAGCTACAGAATGATCGTGCACGGTTATGCCTGTTTATGCTTGTAGTTGCAGGTTTCTGCGAGATTAGCGAAAGCCTCTGCCAAACACAAACCGGCGGACATCAATTGTTTCGATCATTGGAATCAACAAGGCGAATTTTTTCTTTGCTTTCAACCTGTTCAGAATGGCCGCACTTCCAAAAAGCTCAGGATGAACACCTCATGAATCTCAATTTTGCGTTTGCGTGCATGATCGTTGTGTCGTTTGCGGTGGCGTTGGGTCACGCCTGACCGCGCATCAGACCGACGCCAGCAACTGCTCGCGCAGCCATTTATGCGCCGGATCGCGGTGCGAACGCTCGCCCCAGAACATCGCCATCTCGTAGCCCGGCACCTCCAGCGGCGCGTCGACCACCTGCAATGCCGGATTGCCACGCACCAGGCGTGAGGGCAGCATCGCCACCAGATCGGTACTCGCCAGCACCGACATCGCCATCAGAAAGTGCGGCACCGACAACACCACTTTTCGCTGCAATCCGACATCGGCCAACGCCCTGTCAGTCACCCCGAAAAAGCCGCCGCCCTCACGCGACACCATCACGTGTTCCAGCCCGCAGAACTGCTTGCGCGTCGGTGCGCGTTTCAAACCTGGATGACCGATTCGACCGGCCAACACGTAGCGCTCGGTGAACAGCGGTCGACGATGCAGTTCGGGCGGCGCGTCTTCGCTGATGTGCAGCGCCAGATCAAACACGCCCTGCTCGGCCTGTTTCACCAGATGCGCCGGCAACATGTCGATCACCGCCAACCGCGTGCCCGGCGCCTGTTCGCGCAAGCCGCTCAGCGCCGGCAACACCACCGTCGACTCGCCGTAATCGGTCGCGGCGATTTTCCAGGTGTGTGTCGCCTGCGCCGGGTCGAACGCGCTGGCCGGCGCCACCGCCCTCTCCAATGCCTCCAGCGCCTCGCGCAATGGCTCGCGCAATTCATCGGCGCGTGCCGTCGGGCGCATGCCACGCGGTCCGGGCAACAACAGCGGATCGCCAAAAATGTCGCGCAACTTGGCCAAATGCACACTCACCGACGGCTGCGACAGGTTCAACCGTTGCGCAGCGCGGGTGACGTTGTGCTCGGACAGCAGCACATCGAGAGTCAGCAGCAGATTGATATCCAGGCGTCTCAAATTATTCATGGCTATACCAGACATATCAGACATTCATTTCCAATATACCGGTTGAGCGCCGATCCTGCAGTCACTCAGCTAACGGAGCTTCAACATGAACGTGCTACTGGTTTACGCCCACCCGGAAACGACGTCCCTCAACGGCTCACTGCGCGACTTCACCGTCCAGCGCCTGCAAGCCGCCGGCCACACCGTGCAGGTCTCCGACCTCTACGCGATGAACTGGAAAGCCACCCTCGACGCCGACGACGCCCCGCAGCGCGATGCGAGCAAACCGTTCCACGCCTCACTCGACTCGAAAATCGCCTACGCCGACGGCACCCAATCCGCCGACATCACCCGCGAGCAGGAAAAGCTGTTGTGGGCCGACGCGCTGATTCTGCAGTTCCCGCTGTGGTGGTTCACCATGCCGGCGATCCTCAAAGGCTGGGTCGACCGCGTGTACGCCTACGGCTTTGCCTACGGCGTCGGCGAACACTCCGACAGCCGTTGGGGCGAGCGGTACGGCGAAGGAAAAATGAAAGGCAAACGGGCGATGTTGATGGTCACCACCGGCGGCTGGGACTCGCACTATGCGGCGCGTGGGATCAATGGGCCGATGGATGATCTGCTGTTTCCGATTCAGCACGGGGTTTTGTATTACCCGGGGTTTGAAGTTGTGCCGCCGTTTGTGGTGTATCGCACCAGTCGGATGGATGCGGTGCGCTATGCGCAAACCAGCGAGGAATTGGGGCGGCGGCTGGATGAGTTGTGGAGTGCGCGGCCGATTGGGTTTCGGCAGCAGAATGCCGGCGAATACAACATTCCTGGGTTGACGTTGAAGGATGAAATCGCACCCGGGACCGAGGGCTTTGCAGCGCACAGCGTTTAACATCCGCTAGCTATGGGTGAATAAAATATTCTTTAGGTGCGCTTAAGCCATATGAACAGAACCATGGTTCACATCAGCTGTGTTGTGTAACATTTCCAGAACAGTCGCTTTTACAAGGAAGTTCACAATGTCTGGCAAACCTGCTGCCCGGGTTACCGACCCTACCTCTTGCCCCCTTCCGGGCCACGGCGTTAACCCGATTGCCGCTGGCTCTCCTGATGTTTTTTTTTGATGGTTTGGCTGCCGCCCGCCAAAACGACAAGAGCGCATGCGGCAGCCCTATCACTGGAGAGGTTGCCTCAACTGTCCTCATCAACGGTATGCCCGCCGCTACCGTTGGCAGCATTGGTGCTCATGGCAACAATGTCGTAAGTGGCTCGTCTACCGTAATCATCGGTAACTCGCACACTCCCGCAGAATTCGTCCCGCCATCCGCCATGCCACTCTGGGCGATGATCTTCGATGAAAAATTCCGGATCGTCGGCAGTGATGGTCAGCCTTTGGCCAATGTGCCATACCACATTAAAGATGAGACTGGTCGCGTTTATACGGGCTTTTCTGATGAAGCGGGCCATACGCCACGAATTGCCACAAGCAAACAAGAAACACTAGAAATAACAACGGGCGTTGCCGCACTGGAAAAATGGGGTGATGCATGACGGAATTTTCTTGCCAGATTCCAACTAACAAACAAGCAGGCTCAGTGAGCAACGTCCCCGGCTATTTAATGCCCGCTAACATCCACCTGTTTGTTGTAGTCGACGAGATAGGTTGTATTTGGTACTGCCGGGTATTTGGGAGCTACATGGCTTACTGAATACTTACAGGAATAATCTTATGAATTTTTTTCGACGTATATTCGGCTCATTGAAATCGACGCCTCAGGAGCAAATTGTCGGATACAGCGTGTCAGAGTTGGAAAAGTTGTTCCTTCTTCCAATACCTGCCGCGAGCCTGCCAATATACCCTCCGACTTCACCCTTAAAAAATGTGGGTATCGACGCGTATTACTCCTCTTTCCTAATAGCTATTGATGAAATCTCGGAATTTAACACACTCATAGCTTCCACCTTCAGAACAGAAAGCGAAAGAACATTTAATGGTCTGACGGTGTTTCAATGTAAAAACGTGCTTACAGAGTCTCGAGTAATATATTTTATATCTCTCAGAGAATTCCAATCAGCCACAATTCGCCTCGTAACGAATTGCTCAGAACTGTTAATCCTACTGAGTCAAAAAAAATTCTCCGTACCACCACCATGGATTGCATTTCCGGGTTATGAGCCTGCATGGTGGGGTGGAAATATGGAGGGTGCGCAGGGATATTACGACAACATTTATTTTTCCCTTTTTTTTACAAATCTCAATAACAACGAAAAACAGGCTTACTACGAGAGATTTAACGCATCACAAAAATGGATCGATAGGTTAGAGTTCATATACAACGACGACTGATCCTATTTTCTACCGGTGCCTGAAGAATCAGGCACCCGCTCGCCCCCGCCGCACCTGCACCAACAACGCCGGCGCAAAATGCAGCAACACCATCCGGCTCAAATGATGAGTCAGGATAAACACCACATTCAGCCCACCACCAAACGCGACAATCGCAATCGTTTCAATCGCGCCCGGCATATAAGCCAGCCACAGCGACAGCGGATCACTGCCCAACCAGCGCGCCGCCACTTCAGCAAATACTGCGGCGACCAGGATCATCAATCCGACCGAGACCAGTGCTGTTCGGCCATGACGTCCCAGTTCCGCGAAGCCCAGGCCTTGAAAGCGTGATCCTATCCGCACACCGAGAATCAACGCCGCGAGATTCAAACTCCAGTCCGGCATGTGAAAGCCGTGCAGCCATCCCGATTTCACAAACACCGCCGTAATGATGATCGCGGTGAGCATGAACGGCGCCGGGACGCCGATCACCAACAGCAAGCGCCCGAGCAGTACGCTCAACGCGATCACCGAAAATGCGGTCAACGCCATGCCCGTGGTCAATGGATCACCATCGGCAACGGCCACCGCAGCGGCTTGGCCGGGAATCAGGAAACTCACCAGCACTGTGATCAGCAGCAAGCGCATCAGGTGCACGATGATGACCTTGCTCGAGGCTTTCTCTGACTCGAGCAAATCGAACACCGCCGCCAGTGCGCCGGGATAAACCCCCAGCAACGCATCGGTGCGATTCCAGCCGGCGCCGCGTATCAGCCACCACGCGGCGAGCGTGATTTGCACGGCTAGGCAGATCAGTAAGACGCCGAGGCTCGGCAACATCGTCGAGGCTGTCGCGCTGTCCCATGCTTCGAACATCAGCCCCGTGGCGATGCCGAGTGTGACCTGGATGAAGCCGAGTCCATAGGGAGTTGCCGGTGCGATACCGGTTTTACTGGCGAACACTGCGGTGACGACAATCGAGCCCAGCAGCAGGCCATGGGGTACGCCTTCGAACTGCAACAGCGCGCCGAAACCGGCGGCAATCAACAAACATAGAATGGATTTCATCGTCGCCTTCCTGGCTATTTACCTGACCCAACATCACCGAATAAACACTGGCCACTGTGGGAGCGAGCTTGCTCGCGAAGGCGCCAGGTCATTTACATATTTTCGACTGACACAACGCTTTCGCGAGCAAGCTCGCTCCCACAGGATTGTGATTACTTTTACATTCGTAACCGTCCAATCGCCCGCCGATACTTTTCGATCCGTTCCAGATCCTCCCAACTCGGCGAGGCAATTCGCGAGATATCGCTGTTCTCTTCCAGATCCGCCAGCTTCACCATTCGCCCAATCGGGTTTTGCGCGGCGCGGTCGACGAAGTCCTCGTAGGATTCGCCCGGTACTTTGGTCACGGATTGGATAGCGTCCAACACAGCTTCGCTGAAGCCTTCCTTGCGCAGATCATCGAGACTGATGCCGCAATCCTCGACCACGTCATGCAGCACGGCAACGATGCGCTCTTCCAGCGTGCTCATGCGCGACATGACTTTCAGCGGATGCAGAATGTACGGCGCACCGCCCTTGTCGACCTGCCCGGCGTGGGCCGTGGCGGCGATGGCGATAGCGCGTTCGAGGGTCTGAGTCATGGGTAATGTTCCAATCCGTGGGCGCTGAATGTTTCCGATTGTTTCGCAATGTACGCGACGGGAGCAAATCAAAAACCCGATGGAACCTCCCTCCTCCGCCCAATCTCGAAACTGTATCAGCGCCAAATCATCGATCAGACACGGCGCCATTGGAGAGGAAAAGCCCGATGAACATTCGATTCCTGCTTCTGATCGCCACTTTCGCCGTCATCCCCACCTGCGTCATGGCCGAAGGCTGCGACGTGCAGACCCAATCCTCCAGCGCCTCAGTACCGTCGGTCGAAAGTCACAGCTGTTATGAATACGAAGGCATGCCGGTAAACTCGATTGACTGGTCGTGCAGCAACGAAAGCAAAGACATGCTCAGCAGCACCAAGAACAAAGTCGAACACTGCGCCGACCATTATCAGGCCTCGTGCATCGCCACGATCACCCAGGAATCCCTGGCGAATCCGCACTCAACCAGCAAAGACAAGAACGCCAAAGCACTGAACATCCCCGATAACGCGCAAGTGACCACCTATTACTACGACGTGGAGCATTTGGCGCAGGCGCGGATTGATTGTGAGAACGGCGGTGGGCATTGGAAGGCAAAGTAGTCGTTTGATCTGCGCGTTGGCGATAGGCAAAGAAAAGCCCGGCTGAAAAGACCGGGCTTTTTGATGCGCTATGTCCATCAACCACCGCCGCTACCGCCACTGCTGCTACCAGACGTTTGGCCCGCACCAGTAGGTTTGGAGGCAGATGGCACTGGCCCATTGTCAGTCTTGCCACTGTCCCCGCCCTGGGGCAGCGAATTGGCATCGGGATCGGCATTCGTCGCCGGGGCAGCCGGATCACGAGTCTGGCTGGTGCCATCGTTCGCCGTTGGCGTGGATGTCTCGCCGGCCGCGATCGCGTACAGCGAGCTACTGGACAGGAACGCCGCGAGGGTTAACACCGCAATTTTATGGTTGAGCATGGTGGCTTTTCCTTTGCTGGGTGAGTTACAGCATTGGAAGAGTGGCTGGTACGAAGGTGCGGTGTATCGGATGAATGGTCATGGTTTAAGCGAAAAAAAACCGCCGTCTGTTCAGGCATCGGTTTTTTGTGAATGGTCGCGGGTCCCCGGACGATCAGCGCTTCATGGCTTCGCACTGGTTGCGGGATTCGTTCACGACAATCTTGGGAAGCCGCGAGAGACATCCACCCAATGTTCAATCGTCGTTTGAACAAATCAGGTTTACTTTCGGGTTATCTATCGCAAAAGACTATAAGCAACTGTCATTTATTACAGGTGACGGGGTGACGATCATCTCTTTTAATTAATACCTGCGATCTTATAAAAAACCCTCACACGGACTCGATTAAGGGCGGAAAATGGCCAACAATATCTGCGCGACCTACGAAGATGCAGCTCAGAACCTTAAATTGGTGATAACCAAACAATCTGAAAGCGAGGGTCGTTTCTGGGGGAAAGTCATTAGAAACGGTGTTGAGTCCCAGATATCTGGACACGGCGGTTTTCGCTTTTACAACAACGACATTGGATATGGGGAAGGAACGACCCTGTTTGAGTTCACCAATGGCAATGATAAGTGGAACTTGCAATCCGACCACGTAAATTCTAAACCTGATTTCTCAGTTCTTTACGGAACGTGTACGTATATAGATAGCGATGGCGGCCAGACTCCAATACGCACGACTCTAAAGAAAATCTGACCATGATAGAAATTTTCAAAGCACGAAGAGGTGCCATTTCCTCATAAAATGGCACCTTAAAAGTAGAAGCATTGGATGATGCGCTTAGAAATTCGCCGGCGTATTCGCACTGATAATCTCAGCCTCATCCGCCCCGATATTGCGGAACTTATGCGGCAGCGTCGTCGGAAAGTAATACCCATCCCCCGCATTCAACACACTCACCGACCCATCCACGGTCAGCTCCACCGTGCCACGGGTGACAAGCCCACACTCCTCGCCCTCGGCGTGAACGATTGGCTCTTCCCCGGAACTCGCGCCTGGGGCGTATTGCTCGCGCAGCAAGCGCATCTGCCGGCTGGGTACGGAGGCGCCGATCAGCAGCAGGCGCAGGCCGTGGCGGCCGAGGTCGGGTTGTTCGTTGGCGCGGAAGACGTATTGGTGTTCGCGCGGGGGTTGGTCGAAGGTGAAGAAGTCGGCCAGGGACATCGGTATGCCTTCGAGCAGCTTTTTCAGGGAGCTGACGGAAGGGCTGACGCGATTCTGTTCGATCAGGGAGATGGTGGCATTGGTCACGCCGCTACGCCGGGCCAGCTCGCGCTGGGAGAGTTTGTAGCTTTCGCGTACTAGTTTGAGTCGAGAACCCGTATCCATGACAGCCTTATGTGAGAACGACTTAAGGGCGATGGGGGTGGGTGGCGGGTGACGCGCCGAGGGCGCGGATCACGTTGCTCCCGTGTCCCGGAACCGTGAAAGGCGGCTATTAAATCACGTTTGCTGGTGTTGCTCAGCAGGTTCGATGGACGGTGGGTGAAATGAACCTGCGGGTGGTAATTTTGGGCTGAATACAAAACCTGTGGGAGCTGGCTTGCCAGCGATTGGGTGGGACATTCAACATCCCTTTTGCTGAAAGACCGCTATCGCTGGCAAGCCAGACTCCCACAGGTTTTGTGGTGTGTCAGTAGGTGTGATAGCGCCTTTACGGGCGCCATCGCTGGCAAGCCAGCTCCCACATCTGGATATCTGGGGTGTTGCGATAAGAAAAACCGGCGGGGTCTTGGGGGCCGCCGCCGGGGAGGTAACTTAAATGCCGAAGCGGTCGCGCAGCGAGTAGTACACGGCGCCGAGGGCGGTCAGTGGGGCGGAGAACGTGCGGCCACCGAGCATCGGCATGTGCGGCAAGGATGCGAAAGCGTCGAAACGTTCGGCATCGCCACGGATCATTTCCGAGATCAGTTTGCCGGCCAGATGCGAGCAAGTGACGCCGTGGCCGCTGTACCCCTGCATGTAGTAGGCGTTTTTTTCGATGCGACCGAATTGCGGCATGCGTGACATGGTCAGCAGGAAGTTGCCGGTCCAGCGGTAGTCGATTTTCACGTCCTTGAGCTGCGGGAAGGTTTTGAGGATTTTCGGGCGGATCAGTTGTTCGATGTCGTCCGGTTCACGCGCGCCGTAGACCACGCCGCCGCCGTAAAGCAAGCGGTTATCGGCGGTCAGCCGATAGTAATCAAGCAGGTAGTTGCAGTCTTCGACGCAGTAATTGTTGGTAACCAGACTGCGCGCCTGCTTTTCGGTCAACGGTTCGGTGACGACGATCTGCGAGCCGCACGGCATGCTTTTCGCGGTGACGCGGTTGTCCAGACCTTGCGGCAGGTAAGCGTTACCGGCGATCAGCAGGTACTTGGCGCGCACTAGGCCTTTGGCGGTGCGCACGGTGATCGGCTCGCCGTAGGTGATTTCCACGGCAGCGGATTGCTCGTAGATATTGCCGCCCAGACGCACGATGGCTGCGGCTTCACCCAGCGCCAGGTTCAGCGGGTGAACGTGACCGCCCTGCATGTCGAGCAAGCCGCCAACGTAGGCGTCGGAGCCGATTTCGCGACGGATCTCGGCCTCATCGAGCATCTTCAGGTTGCGGTTGCCGTAACGTTCCCAGTTGCGCTTTTGCTCAGCCAGACCGTTGAGTTGCTTCTTGTTCATCGCTGCGAAAATGCCGCCCGGGCGATAGTCGCATTGGATGTCGTATTCCTTGATGCGCGAACGGATGATGTCGGCGCCTTCGAAGATCATGCTGCCGAGAATTTCTGCCGTCTTGTCGCCGTAGCGCTCTTCGATCACATCGACGTCGCGGCTGTAGGAGTTGACCAGTTGACCGCCGTTGCGACCGCTGGCGCCGTAGCCGACTTTCGCCGCTTCGAGGACCGTCACTTTGTAGCCGGCCTCGGTCAGGAACAGCGCCGAGGACAAACCGGTGTAACCGGCGCCGATGATGCAGACATCGCAATCCACCGCTTCTTCCAGGACTGGAAAATCGATGACTTCGTTGCGGGACGCTGCGTAGTAGCTGTTGACGTGTTGCTGTTTCATACGTTTCTCCGATGGCCGCCAGACACTGGCGACCGCCGCTGTAAAAGAATTAGAGCTTGATCCAGGTCGCTTTCAGCTCGGTGTACTTGTCGAACGCGTGCAGCGATTTATCGCGACCATTGCCCGATTGTTTGAAACCACCGAACGGTGCGGTCATGTCGCCGCCGTCGTACTGGTTGACCCAGACGCTACCGGCACGCAGGCCACGGGCGAAGGTGTGCGCCTTGCTCAGGTTGCTCGTCCAGACGCCGGCGGCGAGGCCGAAGATGCTGTCGTTGGCAATCTGCAGCGCTTCTTCCGCGGTGTCGAAAGTGATCAGCGACAGCACCGGGCCGAAGATTTCTTCCTGGGCGATGGTCATCGCGTTGGTCACGCCGTCGAAGAGCGCTGGTTGCACATAGAGCCCACCGGTTTCTTCGAGAGTGCGTTGGCCGCCGGCAATCAGCTCGGCGCCCTGCTCGCGACCGATGCTGATGTAGCGCAGGACGTTGTCGAGTTGACGCTGATCGACCACGGCGCCGACGGTGGTCGCCGGATCCAGTGAATGACCCGGTTTCCACGCCTGCAGCGCTTCCACCAGCAGCGGAATGAACTGCTCGCGGATCGAACGTTCGACCAGCAAGCGCGAACCCGCCGTGCAGACTTCGCCCTGGTTGAAGGCAATGGCGCCGGCCGCTGCTTGTGCTGCCGCGCGCAAGTCCGGTGCGTCGGCAAACACCACGTTCGGGCTCTTGCCCCCTGCTTCGAGCCAGACGCGTTTCATGTTGCTTTGGCCGGCATAAATCATCAGTTGCTTGGCGATCGCCGTGGAGCCGGTGAAGGCCAGCACGTCGACGTCCATGTGCAACGCCAGCGCCTTGCCAACGGTGTGGCCGAAGCCCGGCAGGACGTTGAACACGCCTTTCGGAATGCCTGCATCCAGTGCCAGTTGGGCGATGCGGATCGCCGTCAGCGGCGACTTTTCCGAAGGTTTGAGAATGAACGAGTTGCCTGCGGCCAGCGCCGGAGCGAACTTCCAGCTGGCCATGATCAGCGGGAAGTTCCACGGCACGATGGCCGCGACCACGCCGGAAGGCTCGCGAGTGACGAGGCCGAGTTGATCGTGGGGTGTGGCGGCAACTTCGTCGTAGATCTTGTCGATGGCTTCGGCGCTCCAGCGGATCGCGTTGGCGGTCGCCGGGATGTCGATGCTCATCGAATCACTGATCGGTTTACCCATGTCGAGGGTTTCCAGCAGCGCCAGTTCTTCCTGGTTCTGCAGGATCAGATCGGCGAAGCGGATCAGAATGCGCTTGCGCTCGGCCGGGGCTTTTTTCGCCCACACGCCGGATTCAAAAGACTGGCGCGCGACTTCAACGGCGAGGTTGGCGTCGGCTTCATCGGTGCTGGCCACGGAGGCGAGGAAACGGCCGTCGACGGGGCTTAGGCATTCGAAGGTATCGCCACTGATGGCCGGGCGGTATTCACCGTTGATGAACGCGCGGGCTTCGATGGTCAGGGACTGGAAGCGTTGTTCCCAGTCGTTGCGGGTCGTTGTCATTGTTGTGGCTCGACAAGGGGGTGGTGAGCAGCGGACGAACGCCGCTGTTCAAAATCTGGTAACCCGATCCCCTGTAGGAGCTGCCGAAGGCTGCGATCTCTTGCCTTTGATTTTTT
>NZ_RWIM01000085.1 GCF_009764645.1 Pseudomonas sp. PB106 | reverse complement strand
GGAGCTGCGGAACGCTGCGATCTTTTGATCTTGCTTTTGAAGATCAAAAGATCGCAGCGTTCCGCAGCTCTTACAAAGGGCGGATTTGTGTCAGGCGTGAGGGAGGCGTTCCAGGCCGACGAACGGGCAGGCTGCCAGCAGGTCGGGAAGGCTGCGGCCATCGGCCAGGCACAGATTCTGCGGCGCCAGTTCGGCAAGTGGATACAGAACGAACGCGCGCTCCTGAATCTGGTAATGCGGGACTTTCAGGCGCGGCTCGTCGATCAGTCGATCGCCAAACAGCAGAATATCCAGATCCAGCGTGCGCGGGCCCCAGCGCTCCAGACGTTCGCGCCCTTGATCATTCTCGATTGCTTGCAAGGCATCGAGCAATTCAAGCGGTGCGAGCGAGCTGTCGAGCGCCGCCACCGCGTTGGTGTAGCGCGGTTGGCCTGGCAACAGGGAATCACTTTGATAGAAGGCGGAAACGCCGGCGAGGGAGGTCTGCGGCAATTGCCCCAGCGCCTCGACGGCGCTGCGCAATTGTTCGGCAGGGTCAGCGAGATTGCTGCCCATGCCGATGTAGATGCGCTCCATGCCTTTACTCGCCTGTAGCGCTCGGAGCGCCGGCGCGTTTGCGCTTGGAACCGCCGCTGCGGCGACGTTTGCGTGGCGCGCCGCTGGCGTCATCACCCTTGCCGCTGAGGTCGCGGATCATGTCGCGACGCTCGCTGTCGTTGGCGTCCTGATAGTCGGTCCACCATTCGCCCAGGCCATCGGTTTCCTCGCCCGCGCTTTCACGCAGCAGCAGGAAGTCGTAACCGGCGCGGAAACGCGGGTTGTCCAGCAACAGATCGGCACGTTTGCCGCTGCGACGTGGCAGACGTTCCTGCATGTCCCAGATCTCGCGGATCGGCATGGTGAAACGTTTTGGAATCGCGATGCGCTGGCACTGTTCGGCGATCAGTTCGTGGGCGCCTTCCTGCATCGCCGGAATCGGCGGCATGCCACGTTCCTGCAAGCGCAACACACGGGCCGGCAGGGCTGGCCACAGCAGCGCGGCAAACAGGAACGCCGGGGTCACCGGTTTGTTCTGCTTGATGCGCAGGTCAGTGTTGGTCAGCGCTTCGCTGATCAGCGTGTGGGTGTATTCCGGGTTGTGTTCCAGCGCATCGGCACTGGCCGGGAACAGCGGGGCGAACAGCTGCAGATCGACCAGCATTTCGAAGGTGATCGCGCCGTGGCCCGACAGGAACAGCTTGAGTACTTCTTCGAACAGACGCGCTGACGGGATCTCGCGCAGCATCGGTGCCAGCTCGCGGATCGGCTGCACGGTGTGCTTCTCGATGCCGAAGTTGAGCTTGGCGGCGAAACGCACGGCACGCAGCATGCGCACCGGGTCTTCCTGGTAGCGCTGCTTCGGATCACCGATCAGGCGGATCAGGTGATTGCGGATGTCGTGTACGCCGTTGGCGTAGTCGAGGATGCGCTCGCTGACCGGATCGTAATACAGGGCGTTGATGGTGAAGTCGCGGCGTTGCGCGTCTTCTTCCAGGGTGCCGTAGACGTTGTCGCGCAGAATCCGCCCGCTTTCGTTACGCGAAGACTGGTTGCTGTCTTCGTCGTCTTCGTTGACCGGGTGATTGGCGCGGAAGGTCGCGACTTCGATGATTTCGCGACCGAAATGGATGTGCACCAGTTTGAAGCGACGACCGATGATTCGCGCATTGCGGAATTCGGCGCGGACTTGCTCGGGAGTGGCGCTGGTGGCGACGTCGAAATCCTTGGGCGTGATGCCCAGCAGCATGTCACGCACGCAACCGCCGACCAGATAAGCCTGGTAACCGGCACCTTGCAGGCGTTCGACGATATTCACCGCATAGCGGCTGAATTGCGTTTTCTGCAGCGAATGTTGGCCGCTGTTGAGCACTTCAGGGGTGCTGCGGATGTGTTGCGTACGACGCACGGGAGTTCGGAATGACTGGAACAACTTCTTCAGCATGGGATGCACTGTTTGAAGGAATGTTCGGCCATACCAAAGAATGACCGCATGATGGGCGCAGATTCTAGCATTTAGTCGGGGGATGGTGTAGGAGACAGCAGTTTCGAGCTGAAAGCCGCAAGCTACAAGGGTGAAGCAGGGGTAAACAGAGAGTTTTTTACAGAAGGGAGAAACTACAAGGGGAGCCGAAGCTCCCCAAGAAGTAGTTGCGTGCTCTTTTTATTATTGATTCGGGCTTCTTGTTTTTGTTGAGTGCCCTCGCCACGAAGCTTTTCCTTCGTGACCCTCCCAATCGGGAGCCAAGAGCAAACGGATTGCTTTGGTCGCTGAATTGCAGTGATCTCTCGATCCAACCAGTACAGGCTCTGTCTTAGGACAGTTTTTGTTGTTCTCGGCCTGGTCGTGGGGCAAGCCCCAAATACAACGCCTCTCCAAAAGAATCAGTTAGCTGCGCCTCTCGCCGTCTTGTTTTTATTGTGCGTGAGTCGATTCGTCTTATTTTTATTGTCTTGTGCATTGCTTGTTATTGTTCTTGTACCAAACATATAGCAGGGGGCGTGCCAACTTTTGCGAAACCCAATAAAACAAGGGGTTAGGTCGATATAACCGTTTTGTCGGGGCGAAAAAAAGCCGGGGTTTCGTTACCGATAACCCCGGCTTCTGTTACGTGAATCGACTGAGGTAACAGTTTTTTCACATCTTCAAGCGTTACCCACACACTCGACAGGTAACGTTCAGCTCTCGCTGGCGACCCCGGTCTTGCGCCGCGGAATGCCCAGACGCTGGCGGCGTTCCCACAGGCATTTACGGCTGACGCCCAGTTTGCGCGCCAGTTCGGTCTCGGTCATGTGATCCTGATGCTCGAGGACGAAGTGCTGGAAGTAGTCTTCCAGCGACAGGTCTTCGGTGGGTTCATGGCTGCTGTTACTGGCGCTACCCGCCGTCTGTGGCGGCAGGCCGATGAACTCGTCGTCTTCCAGATCGCTCAGTTCTATGTCGATGCCCAGCAGGTCGGCGGAGATTTCCGGGCTCTCGCTCAGAATCACCGCGCGCTCGACCGCATTTTCCAGCTCACGCACGTTACCCGGCCAGGAATAATGACGGATCGCCTGTTCGGCATCGGCGGCAAATTTCAGGTCGGTACGGTTGATGCGCGCGCTTTGGCGAGCGAGGAAGGCAGTGGCGATTTCGTTGACGTCGGCGCCACGCTCGCGCAGGGCTGGGAGTTTCAACGCAATCACGTGCAGACGGTAATAAAGGTCTTCACGGAACTGGCCGATTTTCGCCAGGCTCTTCAAGTCACGGTGGGTCGCTGCGATCAGGCGTACATCGACTTTCTGCGACTGCACCGAACCGACCCGGCGAATCTCGCCTTCCTGCAACACACGCAGCAGGCGGGCCTGAGCTTCCAGTGGCAGCTCACCGATTTCGTCGAGAAACAAGGTGCCGCCGTCCGCCGCTTCGACCAGACCGGCACGTCCGGCGCTGGCGCCAGTGAACGCGCCTTTCTCGTGACCGAACAGTTCGGACTCGATCAGGCTTTCCGGAATGGCTGCGCAGTTCACCGAGATCATCGGTGCCTTGGCGCGTTTCGACAGATTGTGCAGGGCGCGGGCCACCAGCTCTTTACCGGTGCCGGACTCACCCTGAATCAATACGTTGGAATCAGTCGGCGCGACTTTGCGGATCTTGCTGTAAAGATCCTGCATCGGCGGGCATGAGCCGATGATGCCGATCTCGCCATTGCTGTTATCGACGGCGGATTTGCCGCTGCCATTGGCCGGTTTGCTGGCAACCGGTTCGCCGGCAGCCGGGGCCGATTGGCGATCACGCAGGATCCGCGCGACAGCCTGAAGCATTTCATCGTGGTCGAAAGGCTTGGCGATGTAGTCCACCGCGCCCATCTTCATCGAGTCGACCGCCGAGCGCAGGCTGGCGTAACTGGTCATGATCAGCACCGGTGTGCCTTGGCCAAGCTTGATCAGCTCGGTGCCCGGCGCGCCCGGAAGACGCAGATCGCTGACGATCAGATCGAACGTAGGAATGGTGAAGCGTTCTTGTGCTTCCTGCACTGAACCGGCTTC
The DNA here is from genome assembly GCF_009764645.1 of Pseudomonas sp. PB106. Taxonomy (GTDB): domain Bacteria; phylum Pseudomonadota; class Gammaproteobacteria; order Pseudomonadales; family Pseudomonadaceae; genus Aquipseudomonas. Next base: position 25,448 of record NZ_RWIM01000085.1, on the reverse strand, counting down.
GCTGACCTGGTACTGGTTGCGTTCCAGCAGGCGGCGCAAGGCGGAGCGGATAATTGTTTCGTCTTCGACGATCAAAATGTGCGGCATTGATTCGATACTCTCGACGGTCTCAGTTCACAGCGGACGTCGCTTCGACATGACGCGGTAAGGTCACCCGGATACGGGTGCCGCGTTGGCTTTGTACATCAGCCGGGCTGTCGATGGTGATTTGTCCATAATGCTCTTCAACGATGGAATAGACCAGTGCAAGGCCCAGACCGGTGCCTTCGCCAGGATCCTTGGTGGTGAAGAAGGGTTCGAACAATCGGTCCATGATGTTCTTCGGAATACCGCTGCCTTCGTCCTCGACGATCAGATCGACCGTGTGTTCGCCGGCTTCGCTCTTGACCCGTACCGCGCTGTGCGGCGGTGAGGCATCACGGGCGTTGGAGAGCAGATTGATCAGTACTTGGGCGAGTCGCTGCGGATCGCCTTCGACCCAGTGATCCGGATCGCACAGGTTGTAGAACTGCACTTCGAAATTGCGTCGGTTCAGTGCCAGCAGGCCAATCGCATCCTGGGCGACTTCGGCCAGACACACGGGCTCGTCGCTGTGCTGATGGCTGCCGGCATGGGCGAAGCTCATTAGCGACTGGACGATGCGCGATATGCGTTTGGTCTGTTCGAGAATCTGCCCGCTGATTTCCGTCAGTTCGTCGTCTTCTTCGCGCTCTTCGCGCAGGTTTTGCGCCAGACAGGCGATGCCGGTGACCGGGTTGCCGATTTCATGGGCCACGCCCGCCGCGAGGCGACCAATACTGGCCAGACGTTCGGAGTGCACCAGTTTGTCTTCGAGCATCTGCGTTTCGGTCAAATCCTCGACCAGTAACACCAGACCACTGTTACCCGGTGCCAACGGCTCATCAATCGCCGCTTTGTGCAGGTTCAGCCAGCGGGTCTGGCCGTCGAGGGCCAGATGTTGTTTGTGCAAATGCTCGTCGGGCAGGTTGATAAAGCCTTGGAGCAATTCTTTCCACGGATTGGCGATGGTGCTCAATCGCGAGCCGACCACACGCTGCGCGGCGATGCCGGTGAGTTCTTCCATGGCCTTGTTCCACATCAGGATCTCTTGATCCTTGGCCAGCGAGCAGACGCCCATCGGCAGTTCCTGCAAGGTCTGGCGGTGGTAACGGCGCAACGCATCGAGTTCGGCGGCAAGACCGGTGAGGCGCGAGTGGTAATCCTCGAGGCGGCTTTCGATGAAGTGGATGTCTTCGGTCACATAGTTTTCGCCACCGGCCTTGTATGGCAGGAAGGTTTCCACCATGTCCTGCGCCACGCTTGGGCCCATCAGGCCGGAGAGGTTGGCTTCAATGCGGTCACGCAAACGGCGCAGCGCGTAAGGACGGCGTTCGTCGAACGGCAGATAAAGGTCACGCAGGGCTTGTTCGACTTCTTTCTGCGCAGCCTTGGCGCCCAGCGGTTTGGCCAGTTGGGTGGCGAATTCCTGAGGCGAGGCGGCATGCAGTTCGCGGCGTTGCGGGCGGCGCACGTTGTCCACGGCGCAAGCCTCGGCAGCACTGGCTTCTTCGGGGCTGGCGTTGGTGAACAGCGAGATCAGGGTGAACATCAACACGTTGGCGGCGAGCGAGGCAATGGCCGCCATGTGCCAACTGGTGTCATCGAGCACGTAAATCATGTTCAGCAGCGGAATGTAGAAACCCTGCAGATTGCCGACCAGCGGCAACAGCATGGTCACCACCCAAACCAGAATCCCCGCCAGCAAACCGGCGATAAATCCGCGACGGTTGGCGGTCGGCCAGTACAGCACCGACAACACGCCCGGCAGGAACTGCAGCGTCGCCACGAATGCGACGATGCCGAGGTTGGCCAGATCCTGCTCGGCGCCAAGCATCAGGTAGAAGCCGAAACCGGCCATGATGATCGCGACGATCAGCGCCCGACGCGTCCACTTCAGCCAGCGGTAGATATTGCCTTCAGCCGGCGGCTGATAAAGCGGCAGCACCAGATGGTTCAGCGCCATGCCCGACAGCGCCAGCGTCGTCACAATGATCAGACCGCTGGCCGCCGATAAACCGCCGACATACGCGAGCAACGCCAGCGGCTTGCTGTTGGCGGCGATACCGATGCCGAGGGTGAAATATTCCGGATTGGTCGTGGCACCGAGTTTCAGGCCGGCCCAGAGAATTAGCGGCACCGCCAGACTCATCAACAACAGAAACAGCGGCAGACCCCAGCTCGCGCTGACCAGTGAGCGCGGGTTGAGGTTCTCGGTAAAGGTCATGTGATACATGTGCGGCATCACGATCGCCGACGCGAAGAACACCAGCAACAGCGTGCGCCACGGGCCTTCCTGTAACGGCGTGTGCAGGGCGGCGAGGGCGGTCTGATTCTGCAGCAGCCACAACTCAAGCTGCTGCGGGCCGTCGAATACGCCGTACAGCGCATAGAGGCCGACGCCGCCGAGGGCGACCAGTTTGATCACCGATTCAAAGGCAATCGCGAACACCAGGCCTTCATGTTTCTCACGGGTAGCAATGTGCCGGGAACCGAAGAAAATCGTGAACAGAATGATCAGTGCGCAGAACGCCAGCGCCACGCGGCTCTGGATCGGCTCGCCGGTGAGGATGCCAATGGAGTCGGCCACCGCCTGAATTTGCAGCGCCAGCAACGGCAACACGCCGATCAGCATGAAGATCGTGGTCAGCGCGCCGGCCCAGGTGCTGCGAAAGCGAAAGGCAAACAGGTCTGCCAGCGACGACAGTTGATAGGTGCGGGTGATCTTCAGGATCGGGTAGAGCAACACCGGCGCCAACAGAAACGCGCCGGACACGCCGAGATAGCTGGACAGAAAGCCGTAGCCGTACTGATACGCCAGGCCGACCGTGCCGTAGAACGCCCACGCACTGGCGTATACCCCCAGCGATAAGGTGTAGGTCAGCGGGTGGCGAATGATCGCGCGCGGGATCATGCCCCGTTCACTGACCCAGGCAACGCCGAACAGCGCCGCCAGGTATGCGGCGCTGATCAGGATCATCTGGGTCAGGCTAAAGCTCATCGGCATCTTTTTGGCTCTGCAGGATGAAGGTCACGACAATCAGGATCAGCCAGAGCAGATAGGGGCGATACCAAGCGCCCGTCGCGTCGATCCACCAATCCATGATGGCGGGGGAAAACAGGTAGATCCCCACGACTAAAAGCAGGACCAAGCGATAGATGTACATCCCGGCCTCTCTTTTTTATGCGCGTGCCCGAAAACGTGCGGCGATGGTAACGGATGGGCGCGCGACTGCAAGTGTCGTCATAGCAGTTGCGCCTCGGGCAGGGTCAGTGTGCGCGGGATCTTCGTCGGATCCCAGTTTGCGCTGCCCCACTTGAGCAACTCTTGCGGCGAGGCGTGGGCCAGTTCGGCGCCCGGATTTTGCCCCAGTGCGCGCAGGGCCCGCAGCAGCAATGGCGTGGCTTGATCGGCCTCCAGCGGCGGCGAGCGGTAGGACTTGCCGAGCTTGTTACCGTCCGGTTGGGTGATCAGCGGCAGGTGCAGGTAGCGTGGCTGACGCAGGCCCAGCAGTTCTTGCAGATACAACTGGCGTGGCGTCGAGTCGAGCAGATCTGCACCCCGGACGATGTCGGTGATGCCTTGCCAGGCATCGTCGAGGACCACGGCCAATTGGTAGGCGTAGAGCCCGTCGCGGCGACGGATCACGAAATCGCCGACGTCACGGCCCAGATGCTGACGGTATTCACCCTGCACGCGGTCGATGAAGTGGTATTCCACCTCCGGCACGCGCAGGCGGATCGCCGCGTCTTGTTGATCGTGGCCAGCATTGCGGCACAGTCCCGGGTATATGCCGTTGTACCCTTCGAGCTGTTTGCGCGAACAGGTGCAGGCGTAGGCCAGACCGTGATTGAACAGGCTGTTGAGCACGTCTGCGTAAGCGTCGTGGCGATCACTCTGGCGCACCATGTCGCCGTCCCATTCGAAACCGTAGCTTTCCAGCGCCTTGAGGATCGCGAGCTGCGCGCCGGGTTCTTCGCGTGGTGGATCGAGATCCTCCATGCGCACCAGCCAACGACCACCGACCGAACGGGCGTCGAGATAAGAGGCGAGGGCGGCGACCAGCGAACCGAAGTGCAAATGGCCACTGGGGGTTGGGGCGAAGCGGCCGATGTAGGCGGGGGATGTTTTGGCAGTCATGGAAACGAAACTACTTTTCAGGCTATACGCCGGTCAACCTGTAGGAGTGAGCCTGCTCGCGATGGCGGTGGGTCAGTCAACATAGATGTTGAATGCCAGGCCGCTATCGCGAGCAGGCTCACTTCTACAAAAGCATAGGCAAACGTCAGAAACAAAAACGGAGCGTTCGCACGCTCCGTTTTTCGTTCAGGTCAAAATTACTTGCCGACCTGCTTCTCTTTGATTTCCGCCAGGGTCTTGCAGTCGATGCACAGATCCGCCGTCGGACGGGCTTCGAGGCGCTTGACGCCGATCTCGATGCCGCAGGACTCGCACCAGCCGTATTCCTCGTCCTGAATCAGCTCCAGCGTCTTGTCGATCTTCTTGATCAACTTGCGCTCGCGATCACGGGCGCGCAGCTCTAGGGCAAATTCTTCTTCCTGACTGGCACGGTCGGCCGGGTCAGGGAAGTTGGCCGCTTCATCCTTCATGTGATCAACAGTACGGTCGACTTCCTGCATCAAGTCCTGTTTCCACTTGTTCAGGATCTTGGTGAAGTGCGCGCGCATTGGAGCGCCCATGTACTCTTCACCGGCCTTCGGAACGTAAGGTTCGAAACCGCTGATCGTCGTTTGCTGCTGTTGCTTTGCTTGGGTGGGCATGAAATGGACCGCCTCTACTCTTGTAATCCATTGCGCAGGATTGCTCCATCACCGACACCTGCCGGCCCTGCGGCTGCAAGCGGGCGAACTTACCAGATCAATTCGGCCTGCGCTACTCCCGGATGTCGAGGCCCCGGCGGGTGGCGCTTGCAAATGTTTGGCAAGCCGTGTCTGGTGGTGTTGAAGACCTGTTCAATCACTGATTTTAGTCAATCCTGGAGCGTACGCTCATATCGTTACAGTCCAGCGTTCTTGAGGCTGTGACCGCTGCGGGTTCTCGCTCGTTCCGGCAGATGGGTAGAATCGTCTCTTTTTCCCTGCCGAAGGAAAGCCAATGGCTCAGCCCTACAGTGCGCGCAGTCGTGCGATCGAACCGTTCCATGTGATGGCGCTGCTGGCGCGAGCCAATGAATTACAGGCTGAAGGCCACGACGTGATTCATCTGGAAATCGGCGAGCCAGACTTCACCACCGCTGATCCGATCATCCGCGCCGGGCAGGCGGCGCTGACGGCAGGCAAGACCCGCTATACCGCAGCGCGCGGCATTCCCGAGCTGCGCGAGGCGATTTCCGGGTTTTATCAATCGCGGTATGGCTTGAACATCGATCCGCGGCGGATTCTGATCACCCCGGGCGGCTCCGGTGCGCTGTTGCTGGCCAGTGCGTTGCTGGTCGATCCGGGTAAACACTGGTTGCTGGCGGATCCGGGCTATCCGTGCAATCGGCACTTCCTGCGTTTGGTCGAAGGCGCAGCGCAGCTGGTGCCGGTTGGCCCGGACGTGCGCTACCAACTGACCCCGGATCTGGTCGAGCGTCATTGGGATCACGACAGCGTCGGCGCACTGGTCGCGTCCCCGGCCAACCCGACCGGCACGATCCTGACTCGCGATGAGCTGGCCGGGTTATCCACAGCCATCAAGGCCAAGCACGGCCACTTGGTGGTGGACGAGATCTATCACGGCCTGACTTACGGCACCGATGCGGCCAGCGTTCTGGAGGTCGATGACAGTGCTTTCGTGCTGAACAGTTTCTCGAAATATTTCGGCATGACCGGTTGGCGCCTCGGCTGGCTGGTGGCACCGGAGGCTGCGGTCAGTGATCTGGAAAAACTGGCGCAGAACCTCTACATCAGTGCGCCGAGCATGGCGCAACATGCGGCATTGGCCTGTTTCGAACCTGGCACCATCGCCATTCTGGAAGAGCGCCGCGCCGAGTTTGGCCGTCGTCGCGATTTCCTTCTGCCGGCGTTGCGCGAGCTGGGTTTCAACATTGCCGTAGAGCCTGAAGGCGCATTCTATCTTTACGCTGATATCAGCCAGTTCGGCGGCGATGCCTTCGCGTTCTGTCGACATTTCCTTGAAACCGAGCATGTAGCGTTTACCCCTGGATTGGATTTCGGTCGTTATCAGGCCAGTCACCACGTGCGTTTTGCTTACACGCAAAACCTCCCTCGCTTACAGGAAGCGGTGGAACGCATCGCTCGCGGTTTGAAGAGTTGGCAAGGCTGATGCGCTTTTATCCAGAACTGGAAGAAGCGCGGCTGATCCGTCGCTACAAACGTTTTCTCGCCGATATCGAGACCGTTAGCGGCGAGTTGCTGACCATTCACTGCCCGAACACCGGTTCAATGCTCAATTGTCAGGTCGAGGGCGGGCAGGTCTGGTTCAGCCGCTCCAATGACCCGAAGCGCAAATTGCCCGGCACCTGGGAGATCGGCGAAACCCCGCAGGGTCGCTTGTTTTGCGTCAACACCGCGCGGGCCAACGGCTTGGTCGAAGAAGCTTTGCAAGCCGGCGTGATCACCGAGTTAAACGGTTTCACCGCGTTGAAGCGCGAAGTCGCGTACGGCCAGGAAAAAAGCCGCATCGATTTTCGCCTCGAATACCCGAGCGGCCCGGCGTACGTCGAGGTGAAAAGCGTCACCTTGGGCTTCGATGGCACGGCGGTGGCGGCGTTTCCCGATGCCGTGACCCAGCGCGGCGCCAAGCATTTGCGTGAGCTGGCGCATCTGGCCCGGGACGGCATTCGCGCGGTGCAGTTGTACTGCGTGAATCTCACCGGGATTGAAGCGGTGCGTCCTGCCGAGGAAATCGATTCGGCCTACGCCGAGGCGCTGCGTGAAGCGGTGGCATGTGGCGTTGAAGTGCTGGCGTACGGCGTTCGCTTGAGCCACGAAGAAATGGTCATTGATCGCCGTCTCGATGTGTTGCTCAACGGTTAAACATCGATCCACAGGCCTTGCGCATCTTCGCGGCAAGGGATGGCGGTGAGTGCTTGCCCGGCGCATGGGCCGGCGACGCATTCGCCGTCCTCGATCAGAAACAGGGCGCCGTGGGTGGCGCACTGGATCAGGCTGTTGCTCGGGTCGAGAAACTGGTCGGGTTGCCATTCCAGCCCGACGCCACGGTGCGGGCAGCGATTCAGATAAACATAGGCCTGGCCGCTGCGGCGCACGGCAAACAGCTTTTTTCCGTCGACTTCAAACCCACGGCTGGCCGCTTCGGCGAGTTCGGTGCCCGCGCAGAGAAACTTCATGACTATCCTCTATTGTCCGCTCGTGTCTGGATATGTCCGAGCTTGACGTTTAAATGCAAACAATTATCAAATGGCGGCCTTCGTCCGCAGGGCGGCTGGCAGGGTCGAGGATACTTGGCCTGTCATCCGGATGCCCGGGAAAACGTCTTTCAAGGAAGCTGTGTATGCGCCTGAGTACTCGCGTTGTCGTGCTGTGTGCCGGACTGTTCGTCAGCCATCAGGCTGCAGCGGCCGATTTGCCGCAACGTTGGGTCAGCGCTGGCGGCGCGCTGTCGGAGTGGGTCGCGGCATTAGGGGGCGAGTCGAAACTGGTCGGCGTCGATACCACCAGCCAACACCCTGAGTCATTGAAGGCGCTGCCGAGCATCGGCTATCAGCGCAGTCTTTCGGCAGAAGGCATTCTCAGCCTGCGCCCGGACATCCTCATCGGCACCGAAGAAATGGGCCCGCCACCCGTGCTGGCTCAGGTGAAAGCGGCCAAGGTTCAACTCGAATTGTTCTCGGCTCAACCCGATCTGCCGACGCTGGAGAAAAACGTCGCGCATCTGGGCCAATTGCTCGGCGCTGAAGCCCAGGCAACGCAACTGCTGCAAAGTTATCAACAGCAACTAAATGCGCAGAAAGCACGGGTGACCAACGCGCAATCCAAACAAAAAGCCCCCGGCGTATTGTTGCTGCTCGGCCACGCGGGCGGCAAGCCGTTGATCGCCGGCAAGGACACTGCCGCCGACTGGCTGCTGCAACAGGCCGGCGGGCATAACCTGGCAACGCACACCGGTTACAAGCCGTTTTCCGTGGAATCCCTCGCCAGCCTCGATCCTGAAGTGCTGGTATTTGCTGACCGAGCATTGACCGGTGATGCGGCGAAAGCAGCGCTGTTCAAGGAAAACCCGATTCTCAATTCAAGCCGTGCGGCGAAGGCCGGGCGCGTGCTGGAGCTGGATCCGACGCTGCTCGTCGGTGGGCTCGGGCCGCGTCTGCCGGCAGCGCTGAAAACCCTGTCTGACGGTTTCTACCCGCCCAAGAGCGGCCAATGACCACACTGGTAAAACCTCGTGCCTTGTTCATCGGCCTGACGCTTCTGTGTTTGCTGGCGATCTGGCTGTCATTGGCGCTGGGGCCAGTGAGCCTGCCGTTGTTCGATACGTTGCGCGCATTCTTGCGGATGCTCGGCGTGCCGCTGGCGCCGGACGGTCTGGAGCAGGCGGAACTGATTCTCGGGCAGATTCGTCTGCCGCGTACTTTGCTTGGATTGGCGGTCGGCGGCGTGCTGGCCTTGTCGGGCGTGGCGATGCAGGGTCTGTTTCGTAATCCGCTGGCGGATCCGGGGTTGGTTGGCGTTTCCAGCGGCGCAGCGTTGGGCGCGGCGGTCGCGATTGTCGGTGGTTCGTTTTTTGGTGGTTTGCCGGAGTGGTTCGGGCCGTATCTGTTGTCGGTCTGCGCGTTTCTCGGCGGCCTCGGGGTGACGGCGCTGGTCTATCGACTGGGTCGACGCAACGGTCAGACCAATGTCGCAACCATGCTGCTGGCGGGCATTGCCCTGACCGCGTTGGCCGGTTCGGCAGTCGGCCTGTTCACGTATCTGGCGGACGATGCGACCCTGCGCACGCTGACGTTCTGGAACCTCGGCAGCCTCAATGGCGCCAGTTACTCGCGGCTGTGGCCGTTGCTGATCATCAGTGCCGGCGTGGCATTGTGGTTACCGCGTCGGGCCAAGGCGCTGAATGCCTTGCTGCTCGGCGAATCGGAAGCCGGGCATCTGGGCATCGATGTTGAACGGCTCAAGCGTGAACTGGTGTTCTGCACGGCGTTGGGTGTCGGCGCGGCGGTGGCAGCGGCGGGCATGATCGGTTTCGTCGGGTTGGTGGTGCCGCATCTGGTGCGGTTGCTGGCTGGCCCGGATCACAAAGTGTTGCTGCCGGCGTCGGTGCTGGCCGGTGCGAGCTTGTTGCTGCTGGCTGACTTGGTAGCGCGTCTGGCACTGGCGCCGGCGGAGTTGCCGATCGGTATCGTGACGGCGTTTATCGGCGCGCCGTTCTTTCTTTATCTGCTGCTGCGAGGGCGTGCCTGATGTTGCGTGCGCACAATCTACACATCCAGCGCGGCCGCAAAACCGTACTCAGCGGATTGACCCTACAACTTGAACCGGGTGAAGTGCTTGGTGTGCTGGGGCCGAATGGCGCCGGCAAAAGTACTTTGCTGGGGGCCCTCTGCGGTGAACTGATCGCCAGCGAGGGCGAGGTTTCTCTCAAGGGGGAGGCGTTGGCGCGTTGGACGGGCACGCAACGCGCCCAGCGTCTGGCGGTGTTGCCGCAGGTCTCGACTCTGGATTTCGCCTTTCGCGTTGAAGAAGTGGTCGGTATGGGCCGCTTGCCCTATCAAAGCGGCCAGGTGCGTGATGACGAAATTATTGCGCAGGCGTTGGCGGCAGCGGATGCCGGGCATCTGAGCGGTCGCAGTTATCTGGCATTGTCTGGCGGCGAGCGTCAGCGTGTGCACTTGGCGCGAGTCCTGGCGCAACTCTGGCCGGGGGAGGCCGGGCAAACGCTGCTGCTGGATGAGCCAACGTCGATGCTCGATCCGCTGCATCAACACACGACGCTACAAGCGGTACGCGAGTTTGCCGATCGCGGCGCGGCAGTGTTGGTGATCCTGCATGATCTGAATCTGGCGGCGCGCTATTGTGATCGCATTCTGCTGCTTGAAGGCGGTCGTCCAGTGGCTCTGGATACGCCGGAGCAAGTGCTGCGGCCGGATACGCTGAAAGCTGTGTTCGGTCTTGAAGTCTTGGTGCAGTCGCACCCGGAACGTGGGCATCCGCTGATCATCGCCCGCTGATTTTTTCATCGAGGTGATTGCATGCGTGGCTTGTGGCTGTTGGCGGTGGTGTGGCTTGCGGGGTGTCAGCATGTGATTGCGCCATCGCCGATCAATGGCGAGATTCGCGATTTGCGCAGCGGTGAGGTGCTGACGGCGCCGCAGCTGGTCAATCGGCTTGCTGCGCCTGAGCAAGTGATCATCGGTGAGCAGCATGACAATGCCGATCATCACGCCGTGCAGCTGTGGTTGTTGCAGTCCCTCGGTGAGCGACGGCCGCAAGGCAGCCTGTTGCTGGAAATGCTCACGCCGGATCAGCAACCCAAAGTCGATGCCTTGCGCCAGCCATCTTCGCCACCCGTTGATCTTCCCGCTGCTTTGGCCTGGCAGGATGGCTGGGACTGGAATCTCTACGGGCCGATCGTGCGTTTCGCCCTCGCGCAGCCTTATCCTCTGCTGTCGGCCAATCTTGAAAACAGCGAAATCCGCGCCTTCTATCACCAGCCTCCGGCTCTGAGCGGTTCACGCAGTAACGCGGCGTCGGTGAAAAAAGCGCTGCTGGAACAGATCATTGATTCCCACTGCGGCTTGCTGCCCGAGTCGCAGATGCCGGCGATGCTCGCCGTTCAGCAACAGCGTGATCGACGTATGGCCGAACGCATGCTGGCGGCGCCCACCCCTTCGATGTTGCTGGCGGGGGCGTGGCATGCGCGCAAGGATGTTGGCGTGCCGCTGCATGTTGTCGATTTGGGCGCCACCCAGGCACCCACGGTGCTGATGCTGGCCGAGCAGGGCGCCGAGGTGAGCGCAGCGATGGCCGATTATGTCTGGTACACACCCGCCACGGCGAAGCAGGATTACTGCGAACAGATGCGCAAACAATTCGGCAAATGACTTTTCCACAGGCAAAAAAAGACCCGGTAAAAACCGGGTCAAATAACCGTGATTAGCCTGATGAGGAGATAATCTGAGAGTCCGAACCAAGGGCTTTTCAGAATATCGACTGATCTCGCGACCAGTTGTGATAATCATAGCGATTCTCATTACCGCGTCAACAACTGTTTTCTCATTTCTTGCATTTAGTCTCGGAAATGGCCGCTATACCCGGTAAATAAAGGGCTTGGCGTTAACGCTTGTTGGCGCTCAAATGACTGATCTGCTTGTTCAACTGGCCGATTCGCCGCGCCATGCTCTCGATCAAACTATGGGCGATCTTTGGATTTGAGCGAGTCATGCTCAAAAATTGATCGCCAGGAATCAGCATCACCGTACTCGCGTCCCGGGCGATCACCGTGGCATTGCGCGGTTCGCTTGTGAACACGGCCATGGCGCCGAAAATTTCGTCCTTGGGCACGTCGCCAACCTTTTGCCCATCGACAAATGCCTCGGCATGCCCTTCGATCACCACAAAGACATGATCCGCGACGTCACCCTGGCGGATCAGCACTTCACCCGCTTTAACGCGTTTGAAACCGTTGGTGCTGCGAAACTCTCGCGGCTTCAGTTCGGCCACGGCGTGGGCGAGGAGCGCCATTTGCCCGAGCAGATACTGCAGAAACTGATCCGCTCGGGATGGCTCGGCATACAAATGCTGCAAGACTTCAACGCGCCGGTAGGGCAACAGGCGCATTGGCCCCTCACTGCACAATCGGCAATCGTCCCAGACATCGCCGCGGTGCAGGCCGATCAAATCGCCCTCCTGCCAATACAGCAGCGGCCGGGAACCGATGCAGCCAGTGATCACGCCTTCGCTGAGCAGAAACAACTGATCCTTCGGTAACTGCGCGAGCAGATCATCCGCCGCCTCAACCTCAATCATCGGCCCGTACTGCGCGAGCCCTTCGAGCCACTGTGCAGGCAAGTTCTGCAAACGGTTGATCAATGCGTCGGCGTACGCCGATTGTTCCCCCAGCAAATACATGACGGTGGTGTCCGGTCAGTTCTTGTGACGCGCGGAGATGGCTTCGAGCTGTTTGTTCAGGGCGTCCTTGCGTTCGGCGGGGATGTCGTTCCAGTGCACATCCATCAGTGCGCCTTCGATCGCATACAACAACACCTTCGATGCGCGAAACCCGCGGGTACGCACGGCCCGGTAGGCGTCCACCGCGCCCAGGCGACGCAAGTCCGAGGCGCTGTGGATGCCCACGGCATGCAGCCATTGCGCCGACGTCTTGCCAAGATTCTTCAGGTGTTGCAGTTCATCATTCATCAAGCCTCCTTGCGACGGCCGAATGGTGCGTGGGCGAGCTTCTCAGGAGTGTAGCCATCAGTAGGAAAAGCGTGGTTCTTTGGTCGGATTCGACGCAAATGCTTCTAAGAAAGGGCGCTTGAGCGGCCTGCGAACGCAGAGGAGGAGGGGGGAACACAAATCAATGTAGGAGTGAGCCTGCTCGCGATAGCGGACTGGCAGGCACACATGTGTTGAATTTTAAACCGCTATCGCGAGCAGGCTCACTCCTACAGGGGAGGCGTTGTGTAAGGGAGCAATGAGACGATCAGCGAGTGCGATAACGCAAACGCGTACCGAAATTCATCGACATCAGAATCTCGTCGGCACTCAACTCCGGCGGAAAGTACGCCCCGGAAATCTGCGCGTGGGCCAGGCTCGCACCTTCCAGCGATGCATTGCGGAAATCGATGCCACGCAAATCGGCGGAACGGAAGTACGCGTCCCGGAAATCCACGCCAGCGGCGTTCAGTTCGCGCAGATCGAGACCCCGGAAGTCGCCGCCGACCATATCGATCGGGCCGTCCTGCGGGCGTTCTTTATTGAAACCTGTGATGTCATCTTTGTGCAGCAAGGCATACAGCGGGGAGTCGAGCAGTTTCGGCTGGCTCATGTCAGATCACCTGTTGGTTTTATGACGCCAGTATAGTGCCACTATTTGGCGGCCGTGAAGCGAGCGAGGGCTTCACGGCCGAAATAGTTTCTTACAGGCCTGGCAGGCGCTGGCGAATCTGCGCGACCACGGTGTCCAGCGTGCCGGATTCATTGGTCTGCACGCGTTTGCTACGCAGGATTTCTTCCGGTGTCAGCGCTTCGCGGTTGGCTTGCTGCGCTTCGATCACGGCCAGGGTGGCGTCGGAAGGATCCTTCTGGTCGGCCTGACGAATCGCCAGCCAGCTCTCGATCACCGCTTGTGGTGCGTTGCAGTCGAGGATCAGGAACGGGGTACCGGTGGCTTCAGCGATTTTCGCGGCGCTGTCACGCTGCTCACGCTTCAAGTAAGTGGCATCAATCACTACCGGGAAACCGGCGTGCAGGATCACTTCAGCGATTTCATGCAAACGGGCGTAGGTCGCGACGCTGGCGTCAGTGCTATAAATCCCGGCCTGGACGTCGTTGGCGATGGTTTGCTCACCGAACAAACGCTTGCGTTCAACATCGGAGCGCAGGCGAATCGCGCCCAGCGCTTCGACCAGACGCATGGCCACGTGGCTCTTGCCGACAGCGGAAACGCCGTGGGTAATCGCCATGAAGCGCGAAGGAATGGTGCTGTAGCTTTCGGCGAGATTGGCGTAGTTGCGGTACTGACGCAGGGTGGTGGCGCGCTGCACCGGGGTCGCGTCCGCGGGCATGCTGAAGAGGGCAACCTTGGCGCGAACCAGTGCGCGGTAGGCTTTATAGAAGTTCAGCACTTCCAGGCCTTGATAGTCGCCGGTCAGCTCCAGGTATTGGCTGACGAAGCGGCGCGCGAGGGATTTCAGGCCACGGTCTTCCAGGTCCATCGCGAGGAAACCGGTATCGGCCCAGACGTCAGTAAAACGGAACGGTTCGTTGAACTCGATGCAGTCGAAGATCACCACTTTGCCGTCGATGACGGTAGCGTTGCCGAGGTGGATGTCACCGTGACATTCACGGGTGAAACCCTCGGTCTTGCGCTGAGCGAACAACGGCTTGAGGCGCTCGAAGCTGCTTTCGGCCCAGGCTTTCAGCGCGTCGAGTTGCAGCAGGTCATTTTTGTCGCTGAGGAACGGCAGGATTTGTTCGAAGTTTTGCGACACCGGCGCCATCACGCTTTCCGGGGTGCCAGCGTCGTGTTCGGCCGGGACTTTCGGCGCACTCAGATGGAAGCGGGCGATCTGCTCGGCCATCTCGTCGATGTGCTGCGTGGTCAGCTCGCCATTGGCTTGCAGGGTGCTCAGCATGCCGGTCTGCGGGAACTGGCGCATTTTCAGCACGTATTCGATCGCCGCGCCGTCGCCGCCCAGTTGCGGTGCTTCGACGCTACCGGTCACTGGCAACACTTCCAGATACAAGTCGTCGGTCAGGCGCTGGTTCAGACGCAGCTCTTCAGCGCAGAAATGTGCGCGCGAATCGAGGCCGGTGAAGTCGAGGAAGCCGAAATTCACTGGCTTCTTCACTTTATAAGCAAACGGGCCGGTGAGGATTACCCACGAGATGTGCGTTTCGATGACCTGAAACCCTTCGACAGGGTGCGGGTAGAGGGCCGGGTTTTGCAGGGCAGCGATCAGTGACTGGCTCACGGGCGATCCTTCAGAGACTGGGAGGAAAATCGAGGCGGCCATTATGGCCGCTCGCCAGCCTGACGCAAACCTCGGAGCGCTCCTGTTGAGGATGAATAAAGTGCGTATAATCCGCCGCCATGACTCGAACTCGATCTCCCCGTACCAAGAAAAAACCACCTTCCAAGGGCCTTAGCCCGTGGTTGAGCTGGGCCATTAAACTCAGTCTGGTCGGCCTTGTCGTGCTGGCCGGCTTCGCCGTTTACCTCGATGCCGTGGTGCAGGAGAAGTTCTCCGGCAAGCGCTGGACCATCCCGGCCAAGGTTTACGCGCGCCCGCTTGAGCTGTTCGTCGGACAGAAGCTCAGCAAGGACGATTTCCTCACTGAACTCGATGCCCTCGGCTATCGCCGCGAAGCCGTGAGCAACGGTCCCGGTGCTGCTGCGGTCAACGGCAATACAGTCGATCTGAATACCCGTGGCTTCCAGTTCTATGAAGGCCTGGAAAAACCGCAGCCAGTGCGCGTGCGTTTCTCCGGCGATTATGTAGCCGAGCTTTCTGCGACCAACGGTTCGAAGCTTTCCGTGGTGCGCCTTGAGCCGCTGATGATCGGCGGCATTTATCCAAAAAACCTCGAAGACCGCATTCTGATCAAGCTCGATCAGGTGCCGCCGTATCTGCTCGAAACCCTGGTCGCAGTCGAAGACCGCGATTACTACAGCCACTGGGGCGTGTCGCCGAAATCGATTGCGCGCGCTATCTGGGTCAACACCTCTGGCGGCAAGATGACGCAGGGCGGCAGTACGCTGACCCAGCAACTGGTGAAAAACTTCTATCTGACCAGCGAACGCAGCCTGACCCGCAAGCTCACCGAAGCAATGATGGCGATGCTGCTGGAACTGCATTACGACAAGAAAGAAATCCTCGAGGCCTATCTCAACGAAGTCTTCGTCGGTCAGGACGGTCAGCGCGCGGTGCACGGTTTCGGTCTGGCGAGCCAGTTCTTCTTCGGTCAGCCGTTGTCCGAGCTGAAGCTGCATCAGGTTGCATTGCTGGTCGGCATGGTCAAAGGCCCGTCCTACTACAACCCGCGGCGTAATCCAGAACGTGCGCTGGAGCGACGTAATCTGGTGCTCGATGTGCTCGAGCAGCAAGGCGTGGCGACTGCCGAACAGGTCGAAGCGGCGAAGAAAATGCCGCTGGGCGTGACCACGCGCGGCAAGCTTGCCGACAGCTCCTTCCCGGGCTTCATCGATCTGGTCAAGCGTCAGTTGCGTGAAGACTACCGCGACGAAGACTTGACCGAAGAAGGCCTGCGTATCTTCACCAGTTTCGACCCGATCCTGCAGATGAAGGCCGAAGCGTCGGTCAACGACACCTTTAAACGTCTGGCCGGACGCAAAGGCTCGGATGATGTCGAAGCGGCGATGGTCGTGACCAATCCGGAAACCGGCGAAGTCCAGGCGATGATCGGCAGCCGTCAGGCCAGTTACGCCGGGTTCAACCGCGCACTGGATGCGGTGCGGCCAATCGGTTCGTTGATCAAGCCTGCGGTTTATCTGACCGCGCTGGAAAAACCGAGCCAGTACACGCTGACCAGTTGGCTGTCGGATGACCCGTTGTCGGTCAAAGGCGCGAATGGTCAGGTGTGGAAACCGCAGAACTATGACCGCCGCTCCCACGGCACCGTGTTCCTTTATCAAGGGCTGGCGCACTCCTACAACCTGTCGACCTCGCGTCTGGGTCTGGAAGTGGGCGTGCCGAATGTGCTCAAGACCTTGGGCCGTCTCGGCGTAACGCGTGAATTCCCGGCGTTCCCGTCGATGTTGCTTGGCGCTGGCGGCATGACCCCGATCGAAGTCGCGACCATGTACCAGACCCTCGCCAACGGTGGTTTCAACACGCCGATGCGCGGGATTCGCAGCGTACTGACCGCCGAGGGCGAGCCGCTCAAGCGTTATCCGTTCCAGATCGAGCAGCGTTTCGATCCGGCGTCCATTTATCTGATCCAGAACGCCATGCAGCGCGTGATGCGTGAAGGGACCGGCAGTTCGGTTTATAACGTGCTGCCCAAGACGCTGACGCTGGCGGGCAAGACCGGTACCAGTAACGATTCCCGTGACAGCTGGTTCGCCGGTTTCAGTCAGGATGTGCTGGCGGTGGTCTGGCTGGGTCGCGACGATAACGGCAAAACGCCGTTCACCGGTGCCACCGGTGCGCTGCAGGTCTGGACCAGTTTCATGCGCAAGGCCGATCCGCTGCCGCTGGACATGCCGCAACCGGACAACGTCGTGCAGGCGTGGGTCGATTCGCGTACCGGGCAGGGCTCCGATGCCAACTGCCCAGGGGCGGTGCAGATGCCGTATATTCGCGGCAGCGAACCGCCACCCGGCGCCTCCTGTGCGGGCGAAACGCCTGCTTCCGGCGAGTCGGTGATGGATTGGGTCAAAGGCTGGATGAATTAAGCAAAGAGGGTTTCAAGTGAACAAGTGGTTGATTCCAGCGGTGACCGCCGTGGCTTTGCTCAGCGGCTGCTCTACCGTACAGCGTGGTTCGATTCCGGTGGTTGACTCCGGTACTGCGGTGTCCAACAGCGAGCGTATTTCGGCCAATGGCGGTTTCCGTCAAACGACGGTCAAGCGTCCGGCGCAGGCCCAGACTCAGGCCATTCCGCAAGGTGATACTGGCGTGGTGGTGATGGTGCCGGGCGGCGGTGCTGCGGTGTCGACACCGATCAGCTCTTCGCCAATCGTGCCGGGCCCGGCGTCCGGCGGTATCACGTCGGGGCCGTATACGCCGTCGCCGGTTGAGTCGGCTCCGGTCAATTCCGGCAGCTACAGCATGCCTTCGACGCCGAGCGGTATTCCATCGGCCAGCAGCGGCGGTGGCTTGTCGGCGGACGAGCAACTGGACGGCCCGGTACTCGCCTTGCTCACCACGGCTCAACAGCAACAGGCTGGCGGCGACCTCAATGGCGCGTCGTCGAGCCTGGAGCGTGCCCAGCGCGTCGCTCCGCGTGAGCCGCAAGTGCTTTATCGTCTGGCGCAAGTGCGCATGGCGCAAGGTGATGCGCCGCAGGCCGAGCAGTTCGCTCGCCGCGCGCTGACCATGGCCAACGGTCGTCCTGACCTGCAGGCCAACCTGTGGGAAGTCATCGCTCAGGCCCGCGAGAAACAAGGCGATTCCGCCGGCGCCACACTGGCCCGTCAGAAGGCCAAGGTCTCGCTGTGATGGATGCACGTTTCCCGAAAATCGCCGATCAGTTGCTACTGATCGAGCGTGAACTGCGCACTCAGGGTTGGTGGGACGCAGTTCAGCCGTCAGCCGAAGCGCTGAGCAGTGTCGAGCCGTTTTCGGTCGACACGCTGGACTTCGAGCAGTGGCTGCAATGGATCTTCCTGCCGAAAATGAAATACATCCTTGAGGAAGATCTGCCGTTGCCGAATGCCTCGGGTATTCAGGAAATGGCCGAAATGGTCTTCGCTCAGCGCAATCTGGGTGGCAAGGATCGTCGGCTTCAGGTGCTGCTCAAAGAGTTTGACCTGCTGATCACTGCCTCGCGCTAATACCTCATCAATGTGGGAGCTGCCGAAGGCTGCGATCTTTTGATTTTATGTTTTTAAGCAAGATTAAAAGATCGCAGCCTTCGGCAGCTCCTACAGGTCTCTATTCGCAATTCTTCGCGATTTGTTTTTGCGCCTCTACAATGCGCTCCTGCCGCTGCGCATCGTCCAACCGGCGCAACTGTCCCTCCACTTCTTCTCTCAAGCGCGGATTGTTCTGCAACTGCGCAAGGTTCGTCCGTGCCTGTTCGCAAAACTGCTTGAGCTGCGTCTGTTGGTCCGCAACCTGTTTCTTGACCTTGTCATCGATCGCCTTCTGATCACCGAGAGCGCCGCTGCCCGGCATTGCCGCCGGTTTCGGTGGGAGCAAGGAGGGCGTCTGCACGGTGGTCGATGGTTGACCTTGTGGCGGCTGCGCATCGAAATGCGTGACCCCTTGGGCATCGACCCATTTGTAGATTTGAGCGGCCGTACACCACGGGCTGAGGCCGATCAGTAGAGTAAGGAGGAGCGTTCGCATGCTGAATCCTTGGCAAAAGTGCGCAATTGACACTAACAGAGTAGCGGTTTTCAGGTTTTTTCTTGCGTTCTCATGTGCTTACCCACAATTAATCACATAGACGACTTGACTTGGAGAGGGCGAAACAGAAGAATCCAAAGTCCGCTGTAGAGGGACTGCCAGAAGCAGACCCACTCGGTAGATCATGAGGCGCATATCCGCGCCGACCTGTTACACCCGCAACGCGTTACCTCGCGCTGGGTGGGAAAGGCCCGCAACACTGGGACGATCCCAATACTTGCTCAGTCAGTGCTGACGTAGTCGGCGACCACCGTCGCTCATGCTCTGCCGAGAAGTAAACCTATTAAGACCCGCCCCTTTTTTGTGGACGGTATTCTGGCGTTTTAGAGGTGAACAACGTGGAGCTTTTATCTGGCGGTGAGATGCTCGTCCGCTTTTTGCGTGACGAAGGCGTCAAATATATCTACGGGTACCCGGGTGGTGCTCTCCTGCATGTTTACGATGCCCTGTTCAAAGAACCGGAAGTGACTCACATCCTGGTTCGTCACGAACAAGCGGCAACCCATATGGCTGACGGTTATGCCCGTGCCACCGGTAAAGCCGGCGTGGTATTGGTGACATCCGGTCCTGGCGCCACAAACGCCATTACCGGTATCGCGACCGCCTATATGGATTCGATTCCAATGGTGATCATTTCCGGTCAGGTGCCAAGCACCATGGTCGGCACCGATGCGTTCCAGGAAACCGACATGATCGGTATCTCCCGGCCGATCGTGAAGCACAGCTTCATGATCAAGCACGCCTCGGAAATCCCGGAAGTCATGAAGAAGGCCTTCTACCTGGCGCAATCCGGTCGTCCGGGCCCGGTCGTGGTCGATATCCCGAAAGACATGACCAACCCGGCCGAGAAGTTCGAATACATCTTCCCGAAAAAAGCCAAGCTGCGTTCCTACAGCCCGGCCGTTCGCGGTCACTCCGGGCAAATCCGCAAGGCAGCAGAGATGCTTCTGGCGGCCAAGCGCCCAGTGCTGTATTCCGGCGGCGGCGTAATCCTGGGCAACGGTTCCGCACCGCTGACCGAACTGGCAAAAATGCTCAACCTGCCCGTGACCAACACGTTGATGGGCCTGGGTGGTTTCCCTGGCACTGATCGTCAGTTCATCGGCATGCTCGGCATGCACGGCAGCTACACCGCCAACCTGGCGATGCACCATGCTGACGTGATCCTGGCGGTCGGCGCGCGTTTCGACGATCGCGTGATCAACGGCGCGGCGAAGTTCTGCCCCAACGCCAAGATCATCCACATCGACATCGACCCGGCTTCGATTTCCAAGACCATCAAGGCCGACGTGCCAATCGTTGGGCCGGTTGAGAGCGTCCTGACCGAAATGGTCGCGATCCTCAAGGAAATCGGCGAGACCCCGAACAAGGAGTCTGTGGCCAGTTGGTGGAAGCAGGTTGATGAATGGCGCGGTGATCGCGGCCTGTTCCCTTACGAAAAGGGCGACGGCAGCAAGATCAAGCCGCAGACCGTGATCGAAACCCTCTGCGAAGTGACCAAGGGCGACGCCTTTATCACTTCCGACGTGGGCCAGCACCAGATGTTCGCGGCGCAGTACTACACATTCAACAAGCCGAATCGCTGGATCAACTCCGGTGGTCTGGGCACCATGGGCTTCGGTTTCCCGGCGGCCATGGGTATCAAGTTGAGCTTCCCCGATGATGACGTTGCCTGCGTGACCGGCGAAGGCAGCATCCAGATGAACATCCAGGAACTGTCGACCTGCCTGCAATATGGCTTGCCTGTGAAAATCGTCATCCTGAACAACGGTGTTCTGGGGATGGTTCGCCAGTGGCAGGACATGAGCTACGGCAGCCGTCACTCGCACTCCTACATGGAATCGCTGCCTGACTTCGTCAAGTTGGCTGAAGCCTACGGCCACGTCGGCGTTCGCATCACCGAATCGAAAGATCTGAAGTCGAAGATGGCAGAAGCGTTCGCCATGAAGGATCGTCTGGTGATCATCGATGTTTCAGTCGACACCAGCGAGCACGTCTACCCGATGCAGATCAAAGACGGCTCCATGCGCGATATGTGGCTGAGCAAGACGGAGCGTACTTAATCATGCGGCACATTATTTCCTTGCTTCTGGAAAACGAACCCGGCGCTTTGTCTCGCGTAGTCGGCCTGTTCTCGCAGCGCAACTACAACATCGAAAGCCTGACCGTGGCCCCGACCGAAGACCCGACCTTGTCGCGTCTGACGCTGACCACCGTTGGCCACGATGAAGTCATCGAGCAGATCACCAAAAACCTGAACAAGCTGATCGAAGTGGTCAAGCTGGTGGACCTGTCGGAAAGTGCTCACATCGAGCGCGAACTGATGCTGGTCAAGGTCAAGGCCACTGGCGCTCAGCGCGCCGAGATCAAACGCACCACCGATATTTACCGTGGACAGATCGTCGACGTCAGCGCCAGCGTGTATACCGTTCAACTGACCGGTACCAGCGACAAGCTCGACAGCTTCATTCAGTCCATCGGCACCGCATCGATTCTGGAAACCGTCCGTAGCGGCGTGACCGGTATTGCCCGCGGCGACAAAGTACTCAGCATCTAAACCAAATTAGCGAATGGCCTGAACGGCCTGGATATATAGGGGAAATTCATGAAAGTTTTCTACGATAAAGACTGCGACCTGTCGATCATCCAGGGCAAGAAAGTTGCCATCATCGGTTACGGTTCCCAGGGCCATGCCCAAGCGTGCAACCTGAAAGATTCCGGTGTCGACGTTACCGTTGGTCTGCGTAAAGGTTCGGCCACCGTTGCCAAAGCTGAAGCTCACGGCCTGAAAGTGACCGACGTTGCTTCCGCTGTTGCGGCTGCCGACCTGGTCATGATCCTGACCCCGGACGAGTTCCAGTCCTCCCTGTACAAGAACGAAATCGAGCCGAACATCAAGAAAGGCGCCACTCTGGCCTTCTCCCACGGCTTCGCGATCCACTACAACCAGGTTGTTCCGCGCGCCGACCTCGACGTGATCATGATCGCGCCGAAAGCCCCGGGCCACACAGTACGCTCCGAGTTCGTGAAGGGCGGCGGTATCCCTGACCTGATCGCGATCTACCAGGACGCCTCGGGCAACGCCAAAAACGTTGCACTGTCCTACGCTGCTGGCGTTGGTGGTGGTCGTACCGGCATCATCGAAACCACCTTCAAGGACGAGACTGAAACCGACCTGTTCGGCGAACAAGCCGTTCTGTGCGGCGGTACCGTTGAGCTGGTTAAAGCCGGTTTCGAAACCTTGGTTGAAGCTGGCTACGCGCCGGAAATGGCCTACTTCGAATGCCTGCACGAACTGAAGCTGATCGTTGACCTCATGTACGAAGGCGGTATCGCCAACATGAACTACTCGATCTCCAACAACGCCGAATACGGCGAGTACGTGACTGGCCCGGAAGTGATCAACGCCGAGTCCCGTCAGGCCATGCGCAACGCCCTGAAACGTATTCAGGACGGCGAATACGCCAAAATGTTCATCAGCGAAGGCGCAACCGGCTACCCTTCGATGACCGCCAAGCGTCGTAACAACGCCGCTCACGGCATCGAAGTCATCGGCGAGCAACTGCGCTCCATGATGCCGTGGATCGGTGCCAACAAGATCGTCGACAAAGCTAAAAACTAAGTCGTCGTCCCTTGTACGAAAAACGCGGCCTCGGCCGCGTTTTTTCGTTTGAGCCGGTGGTTCTGGTATAAAGCTGCAGCGTTTGTGGCCGAACTGTCGCCCTCAAGCACCTGTCGAAATTTCTCCAAACCGTTGCAAGGTAATGTCCATGAGCGAACGTCCCGAAGAGCCGAACAAGGCTTCTGACGCCGAAAGCCTGCTGCCCATCGATGAACACATCGAAGAAGGGCACGACGCAGAAGGTCGTAAAGTCCGGCATCGTGGTATCTATCTGCTGCCGAATCTGTTCACCACTGCGAACCTGTTCGCAGGGTTTTACTCCATCATCAACTCGATGAGCGCCCAGGCGGCCCTGAGCGCTGGCGACTCGGCGAATGCGAGCAAGTATTTCGCGTTTGCCGCGATCGCGATTTTCGTCGCCATGGTCCTCGACGGTGTCGATGGTCGTGTCGCGCGCATGACCAATACGCAAAGTGCCTTTGGCGCCGAGTACGACTCGCTGTCGGACATGGTCGCGTTCGGTGTCGCACCGGCGTTGCTGGCCTTCGGTTGGGCACTGGGTGACATGGGCAAGGTCGGCTGGATGGTCGCCTTCATCTATGTAGCGGGCGCGGCGTTGCGTCTGGCGCGGTTCAATACTCAGGTTGGTACAGCGGACAAGCGTTATTTCATCGGCTTGGCCAGCCCGGCAGCCGCCGGTGTCGTGGCGGGTATCGTTTGGGCGTTCAGCGATTACGGTATTCAGGGTTCGAAGATGTCGTTCCTGGTTGCGCTAATGGTAGCGGCGGCCGGCATGCTGATGGTCAGCAACATTAAGTACAACAGCTTTAAAGAGCTGGACTTGAAAGGACGCGTACCGTTTGTGGCGATTCTCGCCGTGGTGCTGGTGTTCGCTGTGGTGTTCAGCGATCCGCCGCGCATTCTGCTGCTGGTGTTCCTTGCCTACGCGGCTTCCGGCCCGGTGCAGTACCTGTTGCATCTTCGTCGGCACAAAAAAGCCGAGTGATGTAATTTCCCGCATACTCCGCAGTCTATGGGTGCATCAGTCCTCCAAAGTCTGCGGAGTTGCCATGTTGATCAAAATCCCCAAAGCGTCCGACTGTCATGAGTCGGATGTCACGTCTGAATCCATTTATCTCTCGCGCCGTCAATTGCTCGGGGCCACTGCTGCCGGTATCGCCGTCAGTAGCCTGCCGCGCTGGGCGAATGCCGAGGACGCCGCTCGGTATTCCGATGTCGAGCCGGGCAAGGCGCCGGCATGGTTTAACGAGAAGCTGTCCTCTACCAAGTGGGGAGCACTCAACGTCAAGGATGAGGCGATCACGCCTTATAAAGACGCCACCCACTACAACAACTTCTATGAGTTCGGTACCGATAAAGGTGATCCGGCGGCGAATGCCGGCTCGCTGAAAACTGAACCGTGGAGTGTGGTGATAGATGGGGAGGTGGGGAAGCCCGGGCGTTATGCGCTGGAAGACTTCATGAAGCCCTATCAGTTGGAGGAGCGCATCTATCGCCTGCGTTGTGTCGAGGCGTGGTCGATGGTTATTCCTTGGATCGGCTTTCCGATTTCGGCGTTGCTCAAGCAAGTCGAGCCGACGTCCAGCGCCAAATACATTCGCTTCGAAACCTTACAGGATCCCAAGACCATGCCGGGGCAGCGCTCGGGTTTTGCCTTGATCGACTGGCCTTATGTGGAAGGCTTGCGTCTGGATGAGGCAATGAATCCACTGGCCATTCTGGCGGTGGGCATGTATGGGCGCGAGTTGCCGAACCAGAATGGCGCGCCGTTGCGTCTGGTAGTGCCGTGGAAGTATGGCTTCAAGAGCGTCAAATCCATTGTGCGCATCAGTCTGGTCAGCGAGCAGCCGAAAACCACTTGGCAAAGCATTGCGGCAGATGAATACGGGTTTTATGCGAACGTGAATCCCACGGTTGATCACCCGCGCTGGACGCAGGCACGGGAGCGGAGATTGCCGAACAGTCTGTTCAAGCCGAACGTGCGTGATACGCAGATGTTTAACGGCTACTCGGATGAAGTCGCTTCTTTATATACAGGGCTTGATCTACGGAAGAACTACTGATGCGCTTTCCGTTCTGGCGTATAGGCGTTTTCATCGCGGCGGCTGTCTGGCCGGTGCTGTGGTTGTATCAAGCGCTTGAGGATTTGCTCGGGCCGGATCCCGGCAAGGTGCTGGTGGATCGGCTTGGGCTGGGGACGTTGGTGCTGCTGTTGATCACCCTGAGTATGACGCCGCTGCAGAAACTTACCGGATGGGCAGGGTGGATTGCAGTGCGCCGGCAGCTGGGGCTTTGGTGTTTTGCCTATGTGGTTTTGCATGTGTGCAGCTATATGGCATTTATTCTGGGTTTCGACTGGTCGCAGCTGGCGGTCGAGTTGCGCAAGCGACCGTACATAATAGTGGGGGCGTTGGGTTTTCTCGGACTGTTGGCGCTGGCGGTGACATCGAATCGATACAGTCAGCGTCGGTTGGGTTCGCGCTGGAAGAAGCTGCATCGCCTGGCGTACGTGATTTTGGGTTTGGGTTTGCTGCATATGTTGTGGATCGTGCGCGCCGATCTTGAGGAGTGGGCGGTCTACGCCTCTATAGGTGCAGTGCTTCTTATACTGCGTATTCCGCCGGTGACGCGCCGTATCCCGCGTTTACTGGCTAAAATGCAGGTTTTGCAAGAAAAGCGAAATTAACGGTTGACGGCAGATCTCAGGTGTCTATAATTCGCCCCACTTCCGGCGCAGTCGAAACGGAAAACTCCTTGAAATTCAATGAGTTATGCAGGGTTCGGCAGCAGGTTGCTTCAGTTCATCGAAGCCAGAAGGGAGTTGAAAAAGAGGTGTTGACAGCAGCGTGTAACGCTGTAGAATTCGCCTCCCGCTGACGAGAGATCTGAAGCGCAAGTGGTTGAAGTTGTTGAAGAATTCTTCGAAAACTTCTGAAAATAATCACTTGACAGCAAATGAGGCTGCTGTAGAATGCGCGCCTCGGTTGAGACGAAAGGTCTTAACC
>NZ_RWIM01000084.1 GCF_009764645.1 Pseudomonas sp. PB106 | reverse complement strand
CGCGATAGCGGACTGTCAGTAAACTCTATCGCGCCTGACAGAACGCTATCGCGAGCAGGCTCACTCCTACAGGGTATTGCGTGGTGTCAGATCAGTTCGCCGCAGAGGTCGAGCTCGATCAGTCGGCGCACTTCCTGAGTTTCCAGGCCAGCCCCCAGCAACCCATGCAACTTGCCGAACGCCGCTTCACGGGTCATGCCACCACCGGACAACACGCCGACACCGCGCAAACGGCTGCCCGCTTCATACACATCCAGCTCAACCCCGCCTTCATGGCACTGCGTGACCGCGACCACCACCACACCGTTATCGCGCGCGCGACCGAGGCTGGCGAGAAATTCAGGGTTGTCGCTCGGCCCGGTGCCGCTGCCGTAGCACTCCAGCACCAGACCCTGAATGCCGCTGTCGAGCAGACCATCCAGGACTCCAGCGCTAATGCCGGGAAACAGCGGCAGCACGGCAACCTTGGCCAGTTGTTTGGGCTGGTTGTAGTGCAACGATGCGGGAATCGAAGGCGCTTTCACGCCGCCGCCCCGACGCTCCAGACGCTTGAACGGATGACGGCCGAAGCTGCGCACTTTCGCGCAACGGGTCGGCGCCAGCAGTTCGCCGTGGAAGTACAGGTGCACGCCCGGCGCCAGGCCTTGGCCGAGGGCGACCAGCGCGCCACTGAGGTTTTCCCAGGCATCGCTGTCGGTGACGCCCGCCGGCAACATCGAGCCGGTGAAGCACACGCGCGCATTCAGGCCGAGCAACTGGAAGCTCATCGCCGCCGCGCTGTAGGCCAGGGTGTCGGTGCCGTGCAGGATCAGTACGCTGTCGCAGCCTTGCCCATCCACGGCATCGACCACCGCTTCACGCAGTTGCTGCCAATAGGCCGGGGTCATGTTGGCGCTGTCGATCAGCGGCGACATCTCACGGAAGCGCCACTGCGGAACAACGAGTTCAGGCTGGCTGTGCAGGTAGTCGCGCATCCGCGCTTCGAAACCGGACGCCGGGGCCAGACCGTTGGCGCTGGCCTGCATGCCGATGGTGCCACCGGTGTAGAGCACCATGACGTGTTGGGCGGCGGGGTAGGAATTGGCAATCATCTGAGGTCTCCACAAGAGATGACATTGTAGGAGTGAGCCTGCTCGCGATAGCGGTCTTTCAGCCAACATAAATGTTGAATGATGAACCGCCATCGCGAGCAGGCTCACTCCTACAGGTTATTGCATCACAATAACTGACGGGCGCAGGGGATGCGCCCGTCATTCACCTGTCAGCGTTGCGCTGCAGGCACGCCTTGCGGCTCGGCTTCGGTCTTGCCGGCAGCGGCAGATGGATTGGTCGGCCAGGCCTTCAGGTCGAGGTCCAGATCAGCAAATTTGCTGGAATCGAATACCGGTTGTTTGACGCCGGCGCGGCGCTGCCCGTCGTAGTCGCGCATTACGCGCATGCCGACCTTGAACAGCATGGCCAGGGCCACCAGGTTGACGAAGGCCAGGCAGGTCATGGTGATGTCGGCGAAGGCGAACACGGTCGACAAATCCTGCATCGAACCCCAGACCACCAGCGCCAGTACCAGACCGCGGAAAATCATCAGTGCAGCGCGGTTGCGGGTAAGGAACTGCAGGCTGTTTTCGCCCAGGTAGTAGTTGTAGAGGATGCAGGTGAAGACGAACAGCGACAGCGCGACGCTGACGAACATGCGACCCCAGTCACCCACCACGGCGGCCAGCGAGTTCTGGGTGAGGACGATGCCGTCACCTTCGAAGCCCGGCGTGTAGAAACCCGACAGCAGGATCAGCAGCGCGGTGCAGGTGCAGATCACGAAGGTGTCGAGGAACACGCTGAAGGCCTGAACCACGCCCTGCGCACCCGGGTGCTTCACGGCAGCCACGGCGGCGACGTTAGGCGCACTGCCCAGACCCGCTTCGTTGGCGAACACGCCACGCTTCACGCCCATGACGATGGCGCTGCCGAGCAGGCCACCAAAGGCCGGGTCGAGGCCGAAGGCGCTCTTGAAGATGGTTTCCAGCATGGCTGGCACGTGTTCGATCTGGGTGCCGATCACGTACAGGGTCACGCCGATATAGGCCAGGGTCTTGACCGGTACCAGCAGGTCGGACACCGACGCGATGCGCTTGATGCCGCCGATGAAGGTGATCGCCAGCAGCACCGCCAGGACGATACCGGTGTGTTGTGGGTTGAACTCAAAGGCGTTCTGCAGCGAGTGGGTCACGGTGTAGGACTGCAGACCAATGAAGGCGAAGCCGTAGGTGACCAGCAACAGAACCGAGAACACCACTGCCATGCCTTTCTTCTTCAGGCCGTGCTGGATGTAGTAGGCCGGGCCACCACGGTACAGACCGTCGCCATCGGCGCGCTTGTAGACCTGGGCCAGGGTGCACTCGAAGAAGCTGCTGGACATGCCGACCAGTGCGGTCACCCACATCCAGAACACTGCACCCGGACCACCGAGGGTTACAGCGATGCCGACACCGGCGATGTTGCCTGCGCCGACACGGCCGGCAAGGCTGAGCATCAAGGCCTGGAACGAACTGAGTTGCCCGGCATTGCCTTTGAGGCTGTCGCGGAACACCGCGAACATGTGGAAGAAATGACGCAGTTGAACGAAACGCGAGCGAATCGTGAAGTAGCTACCGAGCCCGACAATGAGCACGATCAGTACTTTCCCTGAGAGGAAGTCGTTAATGACTTCGAGCATGGATTTTTCCTCGCTGTTTATTGTGTAAGCAAATGCTGGATGGAAGAAACATCGTGTTACACCGGTGTGCGCGCGGCACGACGGGTGAGGCGAAGGTTTCGTCCCGGTCCATTTCGCGGGTTTGTTATTAGTTCGGGTTTCGCATGGGTTATGGCCTCGTTACCGACGACCGCTCACGCGAAGAGGGGCGGCACTATACCGATCAGTGACGCGCCCGTCTGCACGGTAGTGGTGCAAGCGACGAAACGAGGGTGCTGCAAGATCAAAAGATCGCAGCCTTCGGCAGCTCCTACAGGTGTACGTCAATCAATGTAGGAGCTGC
>NZ_RWIM01000083.1 GCF_009764645.1 Pseudomonas sp. PB106 | reverse complement strand
GCCTTCGGCAGCTCCTACAGGGATCGATGTAGGAGCTGCCGAAGGCTGCGATCTTTTGATCTGCAATAAAAAAGGCCTCCCGAAGGAGGCCTCTTTTTGTCACGCCGCGTAGCGCGGCGCTACCGGATCAGCAGCTGTAGTACAGCTCATATTCCAGTGGGTGTACGAAGGTGCGAACCTTGATTTCTTCTTCCGATTTCAGCGCGATGTAAGCGTCGATGAAGTCGTCGGAGAATACGCCGCCCTTGGTCAGGAACGCGCGGCCCTTGTCCAGCTCTTCCAGGGCTTCTTTCAGGCTGCCGCAAACTTGTGGGATCTCTTTCGCCTCTTCAGGCGGCAGGTCGTACAGGTTTTTGTCAGCAGCGTCGCCTGGGTGGATCTTGTTCTGGATACCGTCCAGGCCGGCCATCAGCAGTGCTGCGAAAGCCAGGTACGGGTTGGCAGCCGGATCGGGGAAACGCGCTTCGATACGGCGGGCTTTCGGGCTCGACACGTAAGGAATACGGATCGAAGCGGAGCGGTTGCGAGCCGAGTAGGCCAGCATCACTGGAGCTTCGAAGCCTGGCACCAGACGCTTGTAGGAGTTGGTCGCCGGGTTGGTGAAGCCGTTCAGGGCCTTACCGTGCTTGATGATGCCGCCGATGAAGTACAGAGCGGTATCGGACAGGCCGGCATAGCCTTCACCTGCGAAGGTGTTCTTGCCGTCTTTCCAGATCGACATGTGTACGTGCATGCCCGAACCGTTGTCGCCGTACAGTGGCTTCGGCATGAAGGTCGCGGTGCGGCCGTAAGCGTCAGCAACGTTGTGCACAACGTACTTCAGGGTTTGGGTTTCGTCGGCTTTCTTCACCAGAGTGTTGAACTTGACGCCGATTTCGTTCTGGCCGGCAGTCGCCACTTCGTGGTGGTGAACTTCGACGGTCAGGCCCATTTCTTCCAGTGCGTTGCACATGGAGGTACGGATTTCGTGGTCGTGGTCGAACGGTGGAACCGGGAAGTAGCCGCCTTTGACGCCTGGACGGTGACCCTTGTTGCCGCCTTCGATGTCCTGGTCGGACATCCACGAACCTTGCTCGGAGTAGATCTTGAACATCGAGCCGGAAATGTCCGACTTGAATTTCACCGAGTCAAAGATGAAGAACTCTGGCTCTGGACCGGCGAACACGGTGTCACCGATACCGGTGGCTTTCAGGTGCTCTTCGGCGCGCTTGGCGATCGCACGTGGGTCGCGGTCGTAGCCTTGCATGCTCGAAGGTTCGATGATGTCGCACACCAGAATCAGGGTGGCGTCTTCGGTGAACGGGTCGAGAACGGCAGTTTCGTCAACCGGCATCAGGATCATGTCGGAGGCTTCGATGCCTTTCCAGCCAGCGATGGAGGAACCGTCGAACATTTTGCCGACTTCGAAGAAGTCGTCGTCCAAAGCATCGCGAGCCGGCATGGTCACGTGGTGCTGAGTACCTTTGGTGTCCGTGAAGCGCAGATCAATCCACTTGACGTCATGATCTTTGATGAGTTGAACCGTCTTCGACATATGTCCTCCGGGTGGCTTCGGGCTTGGTAGTGGATGCCCTTGAATTTGGTTGATGCCGGCGCGAATACTCTGCCAAGGCAACCTGCCTCACAAGGGAGCAAATTGCATGCCAGTGCCCCAGCATGGGTTTTTTGCCCCAAATTCACCCTTATTAAGGCTCGAAACGTCTGAAAGCCGAAATTCCCGCCCTTTAATGTAGCGTCACAAATCGAAAATGACCTGTTTTGGTGCATGCAAAACCTTCTGCACATTAACTGGTTAAACCTTGAGCAATTTCCGCTATAATCCGCGCCCCCCTTTTTCGGCTGGCCGTTCGCGCGCTGTTTTCATGAAACTAATCGTAAAAGTCTTCCCCGAGATCACCATCAAAAGCCGACCTGTCCGGACGAAATTCATCCGCCAGTTGGCCAAGAACATCCGCACCGTGCTCCGTGACCTGGACCCGGCCGTGGTGGTGAACGGTGTGTGGGACAATCTCGAGCTGGAAACCCGCGTTACCGACGCCAAAGCCTTGAAAGAGATGGGCGAGCGCCTGACCTGCATGCCGGGCATTGCGCACTTTCTGCAGATCGACGAGTACCCGTTGGGCGACTTCGACGACATCACCGAGAAGTGCAAAGAGCACTACGGCGCTGCGCTGGCCGGGAAGATTTTCTCGGTGCGCTGCAAGCGTGCCGGCAAGCACACCTTCAGCTCGATGGACGTTGAAAAATACGTCGGCAGCAAACTTCGCCGTGAGTGCGGTGCTGCCGGTATCGACCTGAAAGCGCCGGAAATCGAAGTTCGTATCGAAGTTCGCGACAAACGGTTGTTTGTGATTCACAGCCAGCACAACGGCATCGGCGGCTACCCGCTCGGCGCTTTGGAGCAGACACTGGTATTGATGTCCGGCGGCTTTGACTCGACCGTTGCGGCCTACCAGATCATTCGTCGCGGCCTGATGACCCACTTCTGCTTCTTCAATCTGGGCGGTCGTGCCCACGAATTGGGCGTAATGGAAGTCGCGCATTTCATCTGGAAGAAGTACGGCAGCTCGCAACGCGTGCTATTTGTCAGTGTTCCGTTCGAAGAAGTGTTGGGCGAAATTCTCGGCAAAGTCGATAACAGTCATATGGGCGTCGTATTGAAGCGTATGATGTTGCGCGCGGCGTCGAACATCGCCGACCGCCTGCACATCGAAGCGCTGGTCACCGGCGAGGCGATCTCCCAGGTGTCGAGCCAGACATTGCCGAACCTGTCGGTGATCGACTGCGTGACCGACAAGCTGGTCCTGCGTCCGCTGATCGTGGCGCACAAGCAGGACATCATCGACACCGCCAACGAGATCGGCACCGCTGATTTCGCCCGGCACATGCCGGAATACTGTGGGGTCATTTCGGTCAACCCGAAGACCGCCGCCAAGCGCGGTCGCGTTGAGCACGAAGAGAAAGAATTCGACATGGCGGTACTCGAGCGTGCGCTCGAAAACGCCAAACTGGTGCCGATCGATCGGGTGATCGACGAATTGGGCCAGGACGTACAGATTGAAGAAGTCAGTGAAGCACTGGCCGGCCAGATCGTGATCGACATCCGTCACCCGGATGCCGCCGAGGATGAGCCGCTGGAACTCGCTGGCGTAGAAGTACAGACGATGCCGTTCTACGCAGTGAACGCTCGTTTCAAGGAGCTGGATCCGACTCGCCAGTACCTGCTGTATTGCGACAAAGGCGTGATGAGTCGCCTGCATGCTCACCATTTGCTCAGTGAGGGGCATGCCAATGTGCGCGTTTATCGACCGAGCTAAGTGCCCGGGGCTGTTTGCCTGTGGCCTGCGTCACCGGCCCCCCGACACCGCCGTCAAGCTGTAACGGCCATGCCGGACACTACTGCTAATCGCTGCCAAGACTTGTCAGCAAACCGAATCCTCTGATCGAGATACACAAGTGATCGAAAATCTACGTAACATCGCCATCATTGCCCACGTTGACCATGGTAAAACCACCCTGGTAGACAAACTCCTGCGTCAATCCGGCACTCTGGAGCGCAACGAGCTCAACGACGAGCGCGTGATGGACTCCAACGACCAGGAAAAAGAGCGCGGTATTACCATTCTGGCGAAAAACACCGCCATCAACTGGAACGGCTACCACATCAACATCGTGGACACCCCGGGCCACGCCGACTTCGGCGGTGAAGTTGAACGCGTAATGTCGATGGTTGACTCCGTTCTGCTGCTGGTTGACGCTCAAGACGGCCCTATGCCGCAAACCCGTTTCGTGACCAAGAAGGCTTTCGAAGCCGGCCTGCGTCCAATCGTGGTAATCAACAAGGTTGACCGTCCAGGCGCGCGTCCGGACTGGGTTCTGGACCAGATCTTCGACCTGTTCGACAACCTCGGTGCTACCGAAGAACAACTGGACTTCCAGGTTGTTTACGCCTCGGCCCTGAACGGCATTGCCGGTCTGGATCACACTGCCATGGCTGAAGACATGACTCCGCTGTACCAAGCGGTAGTCGACCACGTTCCGCCTCCGGCCGTTGACCGTGACGGTGCGTTCCAGATGCAGATCTCCGCTCTGGACTACAACAGCTTCCTGGGTGTTATCGGCGTTGGCCGTATCGCTCGTGGCCGCGTCAAGCCGAACACCCCGGTTGTGGCGATCGGTGCTGACGGCAAGCGCCGCAACGGCCGTATCCTGAAACTGATGGGTCACCACGGTCTGCACCGCATCGACGTTGAAGAAGCTGCAGCAGGCGACATCGTTTGCATCAGCGGTATGGACTCGCTGTTCATCTCCGACACCCTGTGCCACCCGGACACCGTCGAGGCGATGAAGCCTCTGACCGTTGACGAGCCAACCGTTTCGATGACCTTCCAGGTAAACGACTCGCCATTCTGCGGTAAAGAAGGCAAGTTCGTGACGTCCCGTAACATCAAGGACCGTCTGGACAAAGAGCTGCTGTACAACGTTGCCCTGCGCGTTGAAGAAGGCGACACCGCTGACAAGTTCAAGGTTTCCGGCCGTGGTGAGCTGCACCTCTCGGTACTGATCGAAACCATGCGTCGCGAAGGCTTCGAAATCGCTCTGGGTCGTCCGGAAGTGATCATTCGTGAAGTCGACGGCGTCAAGCAAGAGCCGTTCGAAAACGTGACCATCGACATCCCTGAAGAAGCTCAGGGCAAGGTCATGGAAGAGATGGGTCTGCGTAAAGGCGACCTGAGCAACATGGTGCCGGATGGCAAGGGCCGTGTTCGTCTGGAATACAACATCCCTGCTCGCGGTCTGATCGGTTTCCGTAACCAGTTCCTGACCCTGACCAACGGTGCTGGCATCCTGACCTCGATCTTCGATCGTTACGACACCGTCAAGTCGGGCCACATGTCCGGCCGTCAGAACGGCGTTCTGGTTTCGGTTGAAACCGGCAAGGCACTGACCTACTCGCTGGAAACCCTGCAGGCTCGTGGCAAGCTGTTCGTAGAACACGGCCAGGAGATCTACAACGGTCAAATCGTTGGTCAGAACAGCCGCGACAACGACCTGGGTGTAAACCCAACCAAAGGCAAGAAGCTCGACAACATGCGTGCTTCGGGTAAAGACGAAACCATCGCTCTGGTTCCACCTGTTCGCTTCACCCTGGAACAGGCTCTGGAATACATCCAGGAAGACGAGCTGTGCGAAGTCACTCCTAAGTCCATCCGTCTTCGCAAGAAGATCCTGGACGAAAGCGAGCGTACCCGCGCTGCCAAGAAAGCCAAGAACTGAGTTATTAGTTCAGGCTGAATGAAAACGCCCCCGGTCGCGAGACCGGGGGCGTTTTTGTTTGTCTGGGGTTTGTGCGGTATTTGTGCTGGCCCCATCGCTGGCAAGCCAGCTCCCACAGGGTTTTG
>NZ_RWIM01000082.1 GCF_009764645.1 Pseudomonas sp. PB106 | reverse complement strand
CTTCAACAACTTCAACCACTTGCGCTTCAGATCTCTCGTCAGCGGGAGGCGAATTCTACAGCGTTACACGCTGCTGTCAACACCTCTTTTTCAACTCCCTTCTGGCCTCGATGAACTGAAGCAACCTGCTGCCGAAACCTGCATAACTCATTGAATCTCAAGGAGTTTTCCGTTTCGACTGCGCCGGAAGTGGGGCGAATTATAGACACCTGAGATCTGCCGTCAACCGTTAATTTCGCTTTTCTTTCAATCACTTGCAGATTGGTTAAATAACGACCAAATACACCTGTTATGGGAAGCAAACGTGATCCCTTCTATATAGAAGGGATCTTCAGAGTACCCCAGCCGCCTTCAACTCTGCCACCGCACCCGCGCCCAAGCCCAGCACACCTTGAAGAACCTCCAGCGTGTGCTCGCCTAATAGAGGAGGAGCGCGACGGTATTCAACCGGTGTCTGCGACATACGGATAGGACTGGCCACCTGAGGCACCATACCCGCCAATGCATGAGGCAGTTCTATTGCCAAGCCACGCGCCTTAACCTGCGGATCCTCGAATACCTGCGACAGATCATTGATCGGCCCACAAGGCACGCCCGCCTGCTCCAACTCGGCAACCCATTCGGCAGTCGTCTTGAACACCGTCGCCTGGCGAATCAGCGGGATCAACACCGACCGGTTCGCGACGCGCAGCTTATTAGTAGCAAACCGTGGATCGTCAGCCCACTGCGACTGCCCCGCCACTTCGGCAAACTTGCGGAACTGCCCGTCATTACCCACGGTAAGGATGAAATCCCCATCAGCCGTAGGAAAATCCTGATAAGGCACGATGTTCGGGTGCGCATTGCCCAAACGCTTCGGCGCATTGCCCGTGGTCAGATAGTTCATCGCCTGGTTTGCCAGACACGCCACCTGAACATCCAGCAATGCCATATCAATCTGCTGACCACCACCGTCGTGATCACGGTGGGCCAGCGCCGCCAGAATCGCTACCGTCGAATACAACCCGGTGAGGATATCCGTCAACGCCACTCCGACCTTCACCGGTCCGGCACCTTCATCACCCTCGGGTCGACCGGTCAGACTCATCAGCCCGCCCAGCCCCTGAATCATGAAGTCATAGCCCGCACGCTTGGCATACGGTCCGGTCTGACCAAAACCGGTGATCGAGCAATAAATCAGGTTCGGATTGATCGCCTTCAGCGACTCATAGTCCAGCCCGTAAGCCGCGAGACCACCGACCTTGAAATTTTCGATGAGGATGTCCGACTTCGCCGCCAGCTCGCGTACCAGCTTCTGCCCCTCAGAACGGGTGAAGTCGATGGTCACCGATTGCTTGTTGCGGTTGGCCGACAAGTAATAAGCCGCTTCCGAGGTGTTCTCGCCATAAGCGTCTTTAAGGAAGGGCGGCCCCCAGGCGCGAGTGTCGTCACCATTGCCGGGGCGCTCGACCTTGATCACTTCGGCGCCAAGGTCGGCGAGGATCTGCCCGGCCCAAGGCCCGGCCAACACTCGCGATAAATCCAGTACCCGCAGATGCGACAGCGCGCCCATGGTCGCTCTCCTATTAATAGAACGCCTGCAGACCGGTTTGCGCACGCCCAAGGATCAGCGCATGAACGTCGTGAGTACCTTCATAGGTATTCACCACTTCCAGGTTAACCAGGTGACGGGCCACGCCGAACTCGTCGGAGATACCGTTACCACCCAACATGTCGCGAGCCATGCGGGCGATATCCAGCGACTTGCCGCAGGAGTTGCGCTTCATGATCGAAGTGATTTCAACCGCAGCCGTGCCTTCGTCCTTCATACGCCCCAAGCGCAGGCAACCTTGCAGGGCCAGAGTGATTTCAGTCTGCATGTCAGCCAGCTTCTTCTGGACCAGCTGAGTCGCGGCCAGTGGGCGCCCGAACTGTTGACGATCCAGGGTGTATTGGCGAGCAGTGTGCCAGCAGAACTCAGCGGCGCCCAATGCACCCCAGGAGATGCCATAGCGCGCAGAGTTGAGACAGGTGAACGGGCCTTTCAGACCGCGCACGTCCGGGAAGATGTTCTCTTCCGGAACGAACACGTTGTCCATGACGATCTCACCGGTGATCGACGCACGCAAACCGACCTTGCCGTGAATCGCTGGAGCGCTCAGCCCTTTCCAGCCTTTTTCCAACACGAAGCCACGAATGTCGCCGGCATCGTCTTTTGCCCAGACCACGAACACATCGGCGATTGGGCTGTTGGTGATCCACATCTTCGCGCCGGTCACGCTATAACCGCCGTCGACTTTACGTGCACGGGAGATCATCGCGCCTGGGTCGGAGCCGTGGTTTGGCTCGGTCAAACCGAAGCAGCCGATCCATTCGCCGGAAGCCAGTTTCGGCAGGTATTTCTGTTTCTGCGCTTCAGTGCCGAATTCGTTGATCGGCACCATCACCAGCGAGGACTGCACGCTCATCATCGAGCGATAGCCGGAGTCGACGCGCTCGACTTCGCGAGCAATCAGACCGTAGCTGACATAGTTGAGGCCGCTGCCACCGTACTGCTCAGGGATGGTCGCACCCAACAGGCCGACTTCGCCCATTTCGCGGAAGATCGCCGGATCAGTTTTCTCATGACGGAAAGCTTCGAGAACACGCGGTGCGAGGCTCTGTTGAGCAAACTGCTCGGCGGTGTCGCGGATCATGCGCTCCTCTTCGGTGAGCTGTTGATCCAGCAGCAAGGGATCGATCCAGTTGAAACTAGCTTTACCGCCCATGAGTGTGTCCTCGCAAATCGGGTGAATTAACGTGGCATTGATCCTAGGCGCGGTTAGCCGGCGCGGCAAACGAGGATTTCGCATTCTGTTGTGCTAATTTCTCACTCCGAAACGTCGCGAAATGCCTTTTATGCGGCGCATTAGTGAGGTTGACGTACATGCGCAGGAAGATCCCCAGCACCACCGCCCTGATCAGCTTCGAAGCCGCCGCACGCCATGAGAGCTTTACCCGGGCCGCCGAAGAACTTTCCCTCACCCAAGGCGCCATTTGCCGACAGATCGCCAGCCTTGAAGAGTTTCTCAGCGTGGAACTGTTCCGACGCTCGCGACGCGGGGTGAAGCTGACCGAGGCGGGACTTTCCTACAGCCGCCGGGTTGCGACGCAACTCGATGCGGTTGAGCGCGACACCCTCTCGGTGATGGGCCAGCAAGGCACCAATGTGATCGAGTTGGCGGTTGTGCCAACCTTCGGCACCCAATGGCTGCTGCCGCGCCTCAAGGATTTCCAGCTCAAGCACCCGGAAGTTACGGTCAACCTGACCAACCGTACCCGACCCTTCCTGTTTGCCGACACTGAATTCGATGCGGCGATTTACTTCGGCGATGCCGATTGGTCCGGTACAGAATCCCACAGGCTGATGGGTGAAAATCCGATGCCGGTGTGCAGCCCCGCCCTACTCGGCAAAAGGATGCTTCTGACAGCCGACGAAATTGCCGAACTACCGCTGCTGCAACAGACCACTCGCCCCTATGCGTGGCGGCAGTGGTTCAACTCGCAGCACCTGAATATCCCCCGCGACATGACAGGCCCGCGCTACGAGCTATTCTCCATGCTCGCCCAAGCGGCCATGCACGACATGGGCATTGCGCTGATTCCACCGTTCTTGATTCAGCGTGAATTGGCAGAGAAACGCCTGGTGATTGCCAACCCGCAGGCACTCTCCAGCATCAAGGCCTATTACCTGATGATTCCCGAACGAAAGGTCGAATCAGCGTCATTAAAGGCATTTCGTGACTGGCTGGTTAACCAGGCACAGAGCTACAGCCTAGAAGGATAAAGGCTTACGGCGATAATTAACCCCGTAGTCAGGAAAACCAAAGCCCTACAGATATAAGTAATTGTCGCAATTCGACAGACTGTATCCGAAAGTCGTACAGACGTCCCACAAGCGCCTGACGACGTGGCTTTGAGCCTGCATGGACGACGCATTGCTGCCTATTCACGCCACCGATGAGAAATTTTTCCATATTCGCCCAGAATCCTTGCAAGGCACGGCCTGCAAGGGATTCGACCGGCCATGTGCGACATTCGGTCACGGCATGACTTGTAGTTAATTTTCCGTCACCCGTCATAATCCCTTGAAGGGCATAAAGTTCGCCTGCAAAATGCCGCGCCCCGCCCTGATTTGGCGGGATCGTGCTGATCGGCCGCCCCAGTCGCACCATCCGTAGTGCATGGGTTTACTCAATAAGATCACGCAGGAGATTTGACGTGCACATTGGTGTTCCTCTCGAAACCCAGACCGGTGAAACACGGGTTGCTGCAACCCCGGAAACCATTAAAAAGCTGATCAGCCAAGGTCATAAGGTCACTGTGCAAACCGGCGCCGGCATTAAAGCCAGCGTTGTCGACAGTGCCTATGAAGCGGCAGGCGCAACCATTGGCAGTGCCAATGATGCGTTTGGCGCCGAGCTGATTCTCAAAGTGGTCGCGCCAAGCGATGCCGAATTGACGCTGATCAAGCGCGGTACGGTATTGGTCGGCATGCTCAACCCGTTCAACAACGAAACCATCGCGAAGATGGCCGAGTGTGGGATTACCGCGTTCGCCCTCGAAGCCGCGCCGCGCACCTCGCGCGCGCAGAGTCTCGATGTGTTGTCGTCGCAGGCGAACATTGCCGGTTATAAGGCTGTGTTGCTGGCCGCTCACCACTATCCGCGTTTCATGCCGATGCTGATGACCGCTGCGGGCACCGTGAAAGCGGCGCGTGTGCTGATTCTTGGCGCTGGCGTGGCCGGGTTGCAGGCGATTGCCACGGCGAAACGTCTGGGTGCGGTGATCGAAGCGTCTGACGTGCGTCCGGCGGTTAAAGAGCAGATCGAATCCCTTGGCGCCAAGTTCGTCGATGTGCCTTACGAGACCGAGGAAGAGCGCGAATGTGCCGTCGGTGTCGGCGGTTACGCGCGCCCAATGCCGGCCAGCTGGATGCAACGTCAGGCCCAGGCTGTGCACGAACGCGCCAAGCAGGCTGACATCGTCATCACCACCGCGCTGATCCCGGGCCGCAAGGCACCGACGCTGCTGAGCGCGGAAACCGTAGCGCAGATGAAACCGGGTTCGGTGGTCATCGACCTCGCGGCGGCTCAGGGCGGCAACTGCCCGCTGACCGTGGCTGATCAGGTCGTAGTCGAGAATGGCGTGACCATTTGCGGCCCGACTAACTTGGCCGGCGAAGTCGCTGCAGACGCTTCGGCGCTGTACGCACGCAACCTGCTGGACTTCCTCAAGCTGGTGTTCACTAAAGAAGGCCAGTTCGACGTCAACCTCGAAGACGATATCGTCGCCGCGTGCCTGATGTGCCGCGACGGCCAAGTCATCCGCAAAAACGCCTAAGCAGGGATTCAGACGATGGAAGAGCTTATCTCCCCCGGTATCTACAACCTGATCATCTTCGTGCTGGCGATTTATGTCGGTTACCACGTGGTCTGGAACGTTACACCTGCGCTGCACACGCCATTGATGGCGGTGACTAACGCCATCTCGGCGATCGTGATCGTCGGTGCCATGCTTGCCGCTGCATTGACCGTCACTCCGCTGGGCAAAACCATGGGCACCCTCGCCGTGGCACTGGCGGCGGTCAACGTGTTTGGTGGCTTCCTGGTCACCCGCCGCATGCTTGAGATGTTCAAGAAGAAAGCCCCGAAAGTAAAAGAAGAGGCGCCGAAGTAATGAGCATGAATCTCGTCACGACGCTCTACCTGATCGCGTCGATCTGCTTTATCCAGGCCCTCAAAGGCCTGTCGCATCCGACCACCTCGCGGCGCGGCAACCTGTTCGGCATGCTCGGTATGGCGTTGGCGATCCTGACCACCGTCGGCCTCATCTATAAGCTCGGAGCTGAGCTGGCCACTGCCGGTATCGGTTACGTCATCGTTGGCCTGCTGGTCGGCGGCACGGCCGGTTCGATCATGGCCAAGCGCGTTGAAATGACCAAGATGCCGGAACTGGTCGCCTTCATGCACAGCATGATCGGTCTGGCGGCAGTGTTCATCGCGATCGCAGCAGTGGTTGAGCCGCAATCGCTGGGCATCGTTAAACAGCTGGGCGACTCGATCCCGGCGGGCAACCGTCTGGAGCTGTTCCTCGGCGCGGCCATCGGCGCGATCACCTTCTCCGGTTCGGTAATTGCGTTCGGCAAGCTCTCGGGCAAGTACAAGTTCCGTCTGTTCCAGGGCGCGCCGGTACAGTTCACCGGTCAGCACAAGCTGAACGCAGTGCTGGGTCTGGCAACGCTGGCACTCGGCCTGACCTTCATGTTCACCGGCAACCTCACCGCGTTCGCGCTGATGCTGGCGCTGGCGTTCGTGATGGGCGTGCTGATCATCATCCCGATCGGCGGTGCAGACATGCCGGTGGTGGTGTCGATGCTCAACAGCTATTCGGGCTGGGCGGCGGCAGGTATTGGCTTTTCTCTGAACAACTCGATGCTGATCATTGCCGGTTCGCTGGTGGGTTCGAGCGGTGCGATCCTCTCGTACATCATGTGCAAGGCGATGAACCGTTCCTTCTTTAATGTACTGCTCGGCGGTTTCGGCAACACGGCCGATGCAGGCCCTGCTGGTGCGAAAGAAGCCCGTCCGGTGAAATCCGGTTCGGCTGACGACGCGACTTTCCTGCTGACCAACGCCGACACCGTGATCATCGTGCCGGGTTACGGTCTGGCAGTAGCGCGTGCGCAACATGCGCTGAAAGAGCTGACCGAGAAACTGACCCACCGTGGCGTGACCGTGAAATACGCGATCCACCCGGTTGCCGGCCGTATGCCGGGGCACATGAACGTCCTGCTCGCCGAGGCCGAAGTGCCTTACGACCAGGTATTCGAGATGGAAGACATCAACTCCGAGTTCGGCCAGGCCGACGTGGTGTTGGTGCTCGGCGCGAACGACGTGGTCAACCCGGCCGCGAAGAACGATCCGAAGTCGCCGATTGCCGGCATGCCGATTCTCGAAGCGTTCAAGGCCAAGACCATCATCGTCAACAAGCGCTCGATGGCCAGCGGCTATGCCGGTCTGGACAACGAACTGTTCTACCTGGACAAGACCATGATGGTGTTCGGCGACGCGAAGAAAGTCATCGAAGACATGGTTAAAGCGGTCGAATAATTCTCCTCGGCTGCACCGAACGCCCCGACTTGTCGGGGCGTTTTTGTTTGCGCAAAACGTCGGACAATTTGCCGCGTTGTTGCAGATCCGGTAACGGTGTTTTACTTGAAACCCGCTAAATAGACGCCTCGTTTGCGACCTTGGTAGCGGGACAGGCGCCCGTCAAATTCACTAGACTGCGCATCCTGCTACTCGCTTCCCGAGATAATAATCCATGTACCGTGACCGTATTCGCCTGCCTTCGTTGTT
This sequence comes from Pseudomonas sp. PB106, assembly GCF_009764645.1. Taxonomy (GTDB): domain Bacteria; phylum Pseudomonadota; class Gammaproteobacteria; order Pseudomonadales; family Pseudomonadaceae; genus Aquipseudomonas. The sequence goes on along the minus strand of NZ_RWIM01000082.1, from coordinate 2,204 downwards.
GGACAAAGTGATGAGCGCCGCCGACGCCGCCGCTCTGATTGAGGACGGCATGACCGTCGGCATGAGCGGTTTCACCCGTGCCGGCGAAGCCAAAGCCGTCCCTCACGCATTGGCCGAACGCGCCAAGGTCACGCCGCTGCAGATCAGTCTGATGACCGGCGCCAGCCTGGGCAATGACCTCGACAAGCAATTGACCGAAGCCGGCGTACTGTCGCGACGCATGCCGTTTCAGGTCGACAGCACTTTGCGCAAGGCGATCAACGCCGGCAAAGTAATGTTCATTGACCAGCATTTGTCGGAAACCGTTGAGCAACTGCGCAACCAGCAACTGAAACTGCCGGACATCGCGGTCATCGAAGCCGTGGCCATCACCGAACAAGGCCACATCGTGCCGACCACTTCGGTGGGCAACTCGGCGAGCTTCGCGATTTTCGCCAAACAGGTGATCGTCGAGATCAACCTGGCGCACAACGCCAACCTCGAAGGCCTGCACGACATCTATATCCCGACGTATCGCCCGACGCGTACGCCGATCCCGCTGGTTAAAGTCGACGACCGTATCGGCAGCACGGCGATTCCGATTCCGCCGGAGAAGATTGTCGCCATCGTCATCACCCAACAGTCGGATTCGCCGTCCACCGTGTCTACGCCGGACGTCGATACCAATGCCATCGCCGAGCACCTGATCACCTTCTTCAAACAGGAAGTCGACGCCGGACGCATGACCAACAAGCTCGGCCCGTTGCAGGCCGGGATCGGCAACATTGCCAACGCGGTGATGTGCGGCCTGATCGACTCGCCATTCGAAGACCTGACCATGTATTCCGAAGTGCTGCAGGATTCGACCTTCGACCTGATCGACGCCGGCAAGCTGAGCTTTGCGTCGGGCAGCTCGATCACCTTGTCGGAGCGCCGCAACAGCGACGTGTTCGGCAATCTGGAGAAGTACAAGGACAAACTGGTGTTGCGTCCGCAGGAAATATCCAACCACCCGGAAGTGGTGCGTCGCCTGGGCATCATCGGCATCAACACGGCGCTGGAGTTCGACATCTACGGCAACGTCAACTCAACCCACGTTTGCGGCACGCGGATGATGAATGGCATCGGCGGTTCCGGCGACTTCGCGCGCAACGCGCACTTGGCAGTGTTCGTGACCAAATCGATCGCCAAGGGCGGCGCGATTTCCAGCGTGGTGCCGATGGTAAGCCACGTTGACCACACCGAGCACGACGTCGACATTCTGGTGACCGAAGTTGGTCTGGCTGACCTGCGTGGCCTGGCGCCACGGGAACGTGCGCGGGTGATCATTGATAACTGCGTGCACCCGGACTTCCGTCAGGCACTGAACGATTACTTCACGGAAGCCTGTGCAATCGGTGGCCACACCCCGCACATCCTGCGTGAAGCATTGAGCTGGCACATGAATCTGGAAGAAACCGGTCGCATGCTCGCCGTGTAATTCACACAGATAAACCGCTGATGCAAACACAGTTTGCATTAGCGGACTTCCCCAACCCTTACGACCGACAAAAACTGTACTGCTGTACCGGTCATTTCCTACAGTAATTGCCTACGCATCCGATTGAATCAGGCTAAAATGCACTACTTAAGTGCAGACAGGTACAGTTTGCCCAATTTTGACCCGTACACCCCCTATAAACAGTTAACTGGTCACTCACAATACAGTTGAACTGTATCTAGAGAGACTAGGCAAACGAGAGGATCATGGGCACCAGTCAAACCACTACCTGATCCCGCCACAAGCGGAAGGATGTCAACCATGGAACGTACACTCAGTTCCGAACTGTTCTTCGAAGACAAAACTGTAAACACCCAGGCTTCCCTGCCTCTGCGCGTTATCGCCAACCTGATGTTGTGGCAGCGCCGTATCTCCAGCCGCCACCAATTGGCCCGTCTGGATTCGCGTCTGCTGGCTGACGCCGGTATCAGCGAAGCACAACGCTACGAAGAGCTGAGCAAGCCGTTCTGGCGCTAAGTAGCGTCGCTGGCTCTGGTCGTTAGACCCACCGCCAGCAACCCGAATTGAACAAACGAAACCCGTCGTGGGAAACCACGACGGGTTTTGTCGTTTTGGCCTCTTAAAAACCCAAACCAGTACAGTTTATACAGATCTAAATCAGACCATTACAATTGTAGGAGCTGCCGAAGGCTGCGATCTCTTGATCTTGAAAATCCAGATCAAA